>CALYTU010000050.1 GCA_945487445.1 uncultured Clostridia bacterium
TTGAGCCCTTGGCTCATTCTTTTTTCAATTTACACCATTATACGGCCGCGGCCAGATCATCATAAACACGACAATCACATTCTGAAGGATCGCAAGTTTTGTCACGATGCCCTGATTTACTGGTGGTATAAAGCTTATGACACCATGGAGCTTTATGCGACTAATGGATATTGGGCGTCTATCTTCGACGTCTGGCTCCACCAAAAGCTATATTTGAGGTGCGTAGTGAACGAATGTGAAGGTTATTGGAAAGGAGTTCGATATGGCTGCAATGAATAGAGTGGAAGTGTTTTCAGATGGCACCTATCTTATCATCGGTTCTATTGCCCCCGGACACACCTTTCATGCGATCAAAGATAACAAATTTTCCCGACTCTGTCGCCCTGCCGGGAGTTGCAAAAGCGGAGTATGGGCGGCCTGACACTGTATTGCTGGCGCGTGAGCGCGACGCAAAATACATCAAAACGGAGGAAAACCTATGAAGATCAAACGCATTACTCAAATGGTCTCCCTAGTGATGATCCTGCTCCTGCTGGTCAGCGTATTCCCGTTGACCGGCGCAGTCAGCGCAGTCGCCGCGGAGACTGAACCCGCTGCCGAAACGGCACCGTCCGAAATGACGGAAACCGTGGAGGCATCAGAGGCTACGGAGACCACACAGGCCCCGGAGGAAGAACCGGATGTGCCAGAGCTGTCAACGGAGCCTGCACCGGAAACAGAGGCAACAGCCGAGGAAGAGACGGAGCCAACCGAAGAAGCAAGCGCAGAGGAAATCCCCGAGCCGGAAGACTTCCAAAAAGAGCCACAGGACTTTTCCGATCTGAACAGCGACACGCAGGCAATTAGACCGGCTCCCGATCTGCTGGAAGCGGCCACCGCGAAGATGTGGGTGCCGTTTAATATCTGGGGCAGCTCAGCGAGTACCTTACGGATTTCTTTTCAGTATCCCAACGATCCCAGCAACACAACCTACTCCACTGCAATCACCGGCATGAAAATCCATTACATGAACGACAAGGTGGCCTATTGTCTGGAGCCCCAGGCGTCCTCCACAGCCGGAGACGTTTATTCCGAGATTGCTGGCGGGGACAGTCTGAATGTATGGGAGCTTTACCTCACCGATGCGCAGCGCAAAGCTATTTCTCTTGTCCTTGCGTATGGTGCTCCGAATAAGATCAACAGCACCAATGATCTGACACGGCACGGTTACGAAGTAGCGACCCAGGTTATCATTTGGGAGATCATCGTCGGTGACCGAAGCACAGTCAAACCGTACACCCGCACAAACGCACGGTTGTTTAACTTTTTTGATCCCTTGATGACGCCCAACGACAGTACCGGCGTTCTGAAAAGCGCGTTTGAGAACGCCTACACATCTATCACGTCGGACATGGCGCAACATGGAAAGTTACCGAGTTTCGCTGCAAAAAAGCAGAGCGAAGCCCCCACCCACACCATGACCTATAACGCCTCCACCGGCCTCTATACGCTGACGCTGACGGACACCAACAACGCCATCAACAACGATTATCCCTATGTCAACGGCAACGGCCTGACCATCAGCAAGAGCGGCAACAAGCTGACCATTACCGCCACTCGGGCCGCGCTGCAAAACGGCGCGGTAATGGTAACGTCCACCGGCAGCGATCCCGACGTGGACAGCATAGCTCCCGTGATCTGGGGCACAAGCCGGAGCAATCACAAGGTCGGCCAGATCCTCTGCCAAATGGTAAAGCCTGACCCCGTGAAGGCCTATTTCAAGCTGGAAGCCGAGGAAGATCATGGAACCATGACGATCAAAAAAGTCTCAGATAACCTTGACGATGTGGAGGGATACTGCTTCAAGCTCTATCGCTCCTCCCCCTCCGGGAATTCACCGGCAAGGAGCAGATGGGGAAAATCCGATGCTAACGGCAATGTGTTTGAGGTCTATACAGACAATTACACAGAAAACGGCAGCCGGGTTTATACCTTCGATGACTTGATTGACGGCACTTACATCTTCATGGAGGCCCTGTCCAAGAAGGGGGCCGGACTTGTTTGGCCGGAAAGCATTCGCTTTACCGTCACGAATAACGGCAGCACAGTCCTCGATCAGACGTACACCGGCGATCAGATTATTCGGACAGCAACCGGTGACGCCTCGATCCGTAACCTTCAGTTGACAGGCCTCACCGGAGGCGGCAATCTCACGATCACGGTCAAAAACGAGCCTGTCAGGCTGCCCATCCATATCTACAAGGAGTGGACAGATGGTAACCCAAGCAATCTGACTGCCAGTTTTTTGGTGGAGGAATTCGTTCCTGACGCCGGTATTTGGTGGGAGCGCGGTACGGTGACGATCACCGAAGGCAGCATGATTGATACAATGCCTATTGCTGTCGGAACCAAGCTTCGGATCACCGAGACCAATATTGCAGAAGGATACCAGTGTCTCAGTGAGAATCCGCAGATAATTCCGTATGTAGACGAAGATCACTGTTCTGTCAGCTTCAAAAATGCTCCGCTTGTCAAGGGAAGCCTGACCATCGTGAAGGTAGATCGCGGCACCCGGGATAAGCTGGAAGGCGCCGGTTTCCGGCTCTATGACGCAGCTGGCAGCGTGGTCGGTGAGGCCTATACAGATTTCACCGGGCGGGTGGAGTTCACCGATCTCCCGATTGGTGAATACGAGTACCAGGAGTTCCAGGCTCCCGTTGGCTACGTGCTGGATGAAACCCGCTATCCCTTCTCCGTTACCACTGAGAACCCTGAGATCGAGGTAGAACGCGAGAACGACATCCGGGAGGGCTCCATCCGGGTGCGGAAGATCGACGAAAAGGGCCAGCCTATGGCGGGCGTGGCGTTTCTGCTGGAATACTCCCTGAATGACGGCATGAGCTGGCTGCCTGTTGGTTATCGGGACTTTGATGATCCTGTGCGGATCGGATGCAGCACCAACGATGAAGCAATCGAAGGTGTGACCCCGACCGGCACAGACGGCTGGGCTGAGTTCGCCGGGCTGGCGGTAAACAATCAGCTCTGCAACATCATGTACCGGCTGACCGAGGTAAAGACCAAGGACGGCTACCAGCTGCTGACCGAGCCCGTCTATGAGGGCTATCTGACCACCGAGTTGACCGAGATCGAGCGCACCGCCGTCAACCATCCGACCTTCCAGATGCCCATGACCGGCAGCGACGGCTTCGCTGGAGCCGGGATCGGCCTTGGCCTGTGTCTGCTGGCCTCTGTGCTGCTGCTTCTGTTCCTGCCGAAAAAGCGGGAGGATATGAACAATGGATGAACCCATCAAGAAGGTCGGGGACTGGAACGTCCTCACCACCATCCAGGTCGGTCATAAAGAAATCGCCCTGGGCGAAAATCCGAATGCCGAAAAAGATCAGCGATACCTGTGCTGCTACGTTGAGCAAATCGCGGTTTGGGACACCTACCCCGAAGCTTTGGTAAGTGACGATTTTGCTGAGATTGCAAAGATTTTTGGAGAGCGAATCACCCAGGCTGCTGATGAAATCCTGAAGGAAAACGAGCACATCAAGTCTCAGATCGGCGAAGACGGCGAAATTAAGAAAGACCTCTGCAATCCCATTTCAGAAAATGACAATCTGGAAGGACAAGTAATTGCTATTCGGGGCGACGTGCTGCGGCCCGAATTTCGTCACGCTTCGCGCCAACTCATGCTCTGCACCGGGGGCAACGGGGCCCAGCCCATGGCAAGGGGCCGCTCTTGTTTCTGCACGTATCTTTACGACGGGGAAAAAACATCGTATTACCGGAGCCAAGTACTCGGCGTGATCCGTCCGGACGCCCTGCCGGAATGGGCAAAAGCTGGCTTTGAAAAAGCAATGGCAGAATGGAAGGGCAGTAAGCAGTCTGAGAAAGGGAAACAATCTGTCCAAGATCGGCTGAAAGGAGGCAGCAGCGCAAAGGCAGATACGCCAAAGACTCCATCCACCAAGGCCACCAAGAAAAAGGATGCTCACAGCATCTAACAACAAAAAGGAGAAATAAAGCATGTGGGTAAAAGACAATCGCAATCCTCTGACTGAGAAGGATATGGAGTTTATCGCCAATTACATGGACGATGCCCTCCGGGAGCAGCTCCATCAGGAGCTTGCTCTCTGCTCCCCGACAAAGTTCGTTGACGCCTATGTGCAGGCCGAGCCGGATTTTGAGGACGTGCTGAACAACGAGCTGAACATCAGCGACAACTACTGGTACGCTGTTGTGACGGAAGGCGACAACGATTGGGGCGACGGCTCCTATGATTACGACGAAGCAAAGAAAAGGGCCCTTGACTACTCCATGGATGAGGATTCCCAACAGTACATCGCCGTTATCCATGACGGGAGCGACGGAACGGCGGACCCGATCTGTGTCAGAGAAATTCACTTCAGCGATGAAGAATTGGGTTTCATCCCTGTTCAGGTCTCCGGAGAAATCAAGAAAATGACCTATGCTGCCGTCTGCCACAGGCTGGGTTTTGATGCTTCCGTGTCTTTCGTGGATGTGAAGGAAGATGGCAAAATCGGCTTCACCTGCGGAAAGGAGCACGAGTGCCGGTCCCTCATGCAGGCCATTCGGAAAAACCAGATGGTTCCCACGGATGGCCTGTTCGAGGCGGCCTAAGGGCGCAAAATGAGAGTTACGGATCGGGCAGATTATATTTACCGGGGGGAAGCCCGCTGCGGCCCAATCTGAGCAGCCTGACAAGGCTGAAAAAGCCCCCTCCGCCAAGACGATGGAGGATCACAGCCACTGATGAAAAAACAATATTCCTTCTACCGGAGCAGAGATGCTCCCATTTTTTATGCTCGATCATCATCCCCAACAAAACAGAAGGATGGTTCCTTGTAATGGATTTATCCAAAGACATTTCGATCCGGATTGACCAGCTTGTGAACAAAGAAGGCTCCCATCTGAAAGCGTTTGCCTCCGTCACAATCGGCGGAGCCTTTGCGGTTCACGGTGTCCGGGTCATGGACTCTGAAAAGGGTCTGTTCGTTCAGATGCCCCAGAGGGCCTTCAAGCGCGGTGAAGGAGAAACTGAGTATGCCGACGTGTTTCATCCTGTCACAGCGGAGGCTCGCGCGGCGATCAATGAAGGCGTCATGGCAGCCTACACCGCGAAGGTGAATGAGCTGTCCGGCGAAAAAGACCATGCTGCAACGGCAGCTCCCACGCATAAGGCGCGCAGATCCGCGCCGGAGCGCTAAAAAATCAAAACATGAAAGGAAATTAAAAACTATGAGATTCAAGCGTATTCTTGCGGCCCTCATGGCCATTACCATTCTCTTCTCCCTGTCCATCGGCGTCAGCGCGGCGACTGTCCCGGACGCCACCATCGACTTCACCAAGACCGGCAAGATCGACATTTACAAGTATGACCTGACCATGGCCAACACCGACGACGCCGTGGCCGCCCTGCTGGAGTCCTACGTCTCCACCGGCGTCAAGGACGCTGCCCTGGAGGCTGCCATGGACAACGGCACCGTCAACGACCTGGGCAACGGCCAGCAGTCCTACGGCTACACCATCAAGGGCGTGGAGTTCTCCTACCTGAAGGTGGCCGACATCGTGACCTACTCCGAGACCGAGGCTGACGGTGTGCACCGTGACATGGTGCTCTACAAGTTCGACGATGCCAAGGACGCCGCCCTGCTCTCCGCTCTGGGCCTGTCCAATGCTGACGCCTATCCCGTCATCGACGCCTACGCCCAGGCTGGCTACCACTTCTTCCAGTCCGACACCCTGTTCGACGCCCTCTCCGCTGCCCTGGCTGCCAATGCCACCAACGTGAAGAACGCCCTGGAGCAGTACATGGCGGATCAGAATGCTGCCAAGTTTGCCGAAACCGACGAGCACGGCCATACCTCCGCTGACAATCTGGACCTGGGCCTCTACCTGGTGGTGGAAACCAAGGTTCCCGAGATGGTCACTTCCACCTGCAATCCCTTCTTCGTCTCCCTGCCCATGACCACCGTGAACGGCACCAACGCCACCAACGGCGGCGAGGAATGGATGTACAGCGTGACCTTGTATCCCAAGAACGAAACCGGCATCCCCACCCTGGAGAAGACCGTCCGCGAAAACGTGAACGACACCGGCAAAAACAACGGCTCCGATGCCATCGACGACGGCTACGAGCACAACGCCACTGCCTCCACCGGCGACAAGCTGGACTACCTGTTCACCGACAAGCTCCCTGCCATCACCTCCAAGACCACGGCCCTGACCGTTTGGGGCTGGTTCGATACCATGAGCAAGGGCCTGGAATACAACGGCAACGAGGCCGCTGAGAACGCTGGTCTGCTGAACGGTCACTACAACGCCAACGATGTGGAGATCCATTTCTTCCGGGATGCTGCCATGACCGACAAGATCACCGACTGGAAGCTCACCGATGCTACTCCCAAGTTCACCGTCACCTACGGCACCGGCGAGAACGGCGCGACCACCATGAAGGTGGACGTGAACGAAGCCGGTCTGAACGAGATCAACACCGCCACCACCGTCTACACCGCCCCCGGCGCTACCGACAAGGGCTACTCCAAGTGCTATGTCAGCGTGACCTACAGCGCCACCCTGAATCAGAATGCCGACGTGGTGTTCGGTGACGACGGCAACCCCAACACCGTTGTCCTGACCTGGAAGCGCAGCAACATGAACTATTTCGACACCCTGGTGGACAACGCCCATGTCTACACCTACGAGCTGGAGCTGACCAAGGAATTCAGCGACGGCCGCGGCGATTTCTCCAAGGTCAACTTCAAGGCGCAGAACACCACCGACAACTACTGGCTGGTTGCCCGGCAGGACGGCGACGGCCTGTACTACGTCACCGGTCACGTCGCCAACGAGGCGGACGGCACCACCTTCGTTCCCAACAGTTCCGCCGGCGTCCTGACCATCAAGGGCGTCGAGGACGACACCTATGTGCTCACCGAGACTAAGACCGACAACGGCTACACCCTGCTGCGGGACAACATCACCATGGTCATCACCGCCGCCGATGACGCCTCCCGTCCCTGCGGCATCTACGCCTCCGATGTGCTGGGCCTGGTCCAGAACGATCCCCGCTATGTGACCTTCGAGGGCTACAAGGAGCTGGCGCACAATCTGCTGACTGCCTCCGCAACCGTGGACGGCAAGGCCGTCAACATGAAGGCCGACAACGGCAGCGTCAACGCCATTGTCCCCCTGACCGTTATCAACACCCGCGGCCCCGAGCTGCCCAAGACCGGCGACAACGGCGTCTGGATGTACGGCCCCATCGGCCTGGCCTTCGTCGCCGCTGCCTGCTGCATCCTGTTCCTGGCCTTCCGCAAGCGCAAGTCCGAGGATAAGTAAACAACACATCATCACCGGGCGGCCCTTCGGGGCCGCCCCTTCTATGGAGGCTGCATGAAACGAGTAATCATGATTATTGCGGCGGTACTGCTGCTGCTGATCGCGGTGCTGATCGTCCTGTACCCCATGATCTCCAACTACGTCAACAACAAGTATCAGTCTACGATCCGCACAGAGTATGAGGCGGAGCTGCAAGGCATGGACGATACGGCGCTGCAAGACGCCAGAGCCGCAGCAGAAGCCTACAATGCCTCCCTGGCTCCCATCCAGTTTAACCGGGAAGGCGTTGCAGCGGCCTCCGTGGACTACAATGAACTGCTGAATCTCTCCGGCTCCGGGATCATGGGCTATGTGCAGATCGACAAGATCGGCGTGGATCTGCCCATCTACCACGGGACCGGCGAGACGGTGCTGGAGGAAGGCGTCGGGCATCTGATTGGCTCCAGCCTGCCCATTGGCGGCCAAAGCACCCATGCCATTCTCACCGGCCATTCCGGCGTTGCCGGAAAGAAGCTGTTTTCCGACATAGATCAGTTGGAGATCGGTGACGTTTTCCTTCTGCGCGTCCTGGGCGAGACCTTGGCCTATCAGGTGATCGAGATCAACACCGTGCTGCCCCATGAGACCGCTCTGCTGGAGCCTGTTTCCGGCGAAGATCTGTGTACTCTTGTTACTTGTACACCCTTCGGCGTCAATTCTCACCGGCTGCTGGTTCGCGGCAGCCGAATCCCATACGAGGCAGCGGAGGAGATCATCGAGCAAGCAGCGGAGGAGCAGCCGGAGCCCATGCAATCCACCTGGGAGGCGCAATACATCACCGGCCTGCTGATCGGCGGGGGCGGTGCCCTGGTTATCGCGGCGGTAGTGATTATTTTGCTCCTGCTGCGCCGCAAAAAGCGGAAAGCGGAGGCAGAACCGACAGAAACGGAGGAACCGGATGAGAAAACGTAAAATCGGCTTTTGGCTCTTGATCCTCCTGGCGGCGGTTTTGCTTGGGATCGGCATCTGGATCGCGCTGACGCCGACCATCAACCGGATCGAGCAGCAGGATCAGGCGTCCTCTGAGGTCGCTGCGTTTATGCAGCAAAGCCAAAGCCCCGGACGCCGCCCCGGCGCTTATCGCTCCGGCCCATCTTATGAGCCGGACGATCCCGGCCACGATGATCCAGCGCCGGAGCAAGAGCCGCCATACACGGAGCTGCTGGCCGCCATGGAGGCGTATAACGCGCAGATCTATGAGGATCGGCAGGCGGGCCTTGCTGATCCCTGGTGCTACTCCGCCTCCGTCATCGATCTGTCAGAGTACGGATTTGACGCCGACGCGCCGGTTGGAGTGCTGACGATCCCGAAAATGGAGTTTGAGGAGCCGGTATTTTTGGGCGCGTCCATGGAGCATCTGAGCCGCGGCGCTGCCCAGCTCTCCATCAGTTCCATGCCCATCGGCGGCGTCAACACCAATTGCGTCCTGGCCGGACACCGGGGCTGGAAAGGTGCGCTGCATTTCCGCCATATTGAGCTTCTGGAGCTCGGAGATCAAGTCATCCTGACAAATCTCTGGGAGGAGCTGCATTACACCGTGGTCGAAATTAAGGTGATCCAACCCTGGCAGGCCGAGCAGCTGCTGATCCAGGAAGGCCGGGATTTATTAACTCTCGTTACCTGTCACCCCTATGGCAGCGGCGGGAAATACCGATATGTAGTTTACTGTGAAAGAAAGGAGGATTGACCAGTGCAGGAAATTGAAGAAGAAATTGCCCGAGAAGGAAAAAACAGTGTCGTTGTTGTGATCCGCGGCGCAGCCCGGCTTACGCCGAAGGCGTTGAAGCTTGCAATCAAGGCCGCGATGGGAGCTCTGAAGCTCGCAGCACTTCCAATCAAGGCCCCAGGCGCGATTAAGAAAGAGCTCGACGCCTACAAGAATGTGGATCATCACGGGAAGCAGACGGTGAAGCAGCTGGCCCGGCAGAATAAGGGACTGCAAAGCATTGAGGTCAACGACAAAAACATCGGGGACTTCAACCGGGTGGCACGGAAGTACGGCGTGGACTTTGCGCCGTACAAGGTCAAAGGCGAGAGAACCTATATGGTGTTTTTCAAGGGCCAGGACGCAGACGCTCTGACGGCAGCCTTCAAAGAGTACACTTCCAAGGAGGCCCGGAAGGCGTCCCGCCCGTCGCTGCGGCAGAAGCTGGCCCAGCTGAAGCCCAGGTCCGCAGCCCATGAACGCAGTTCCCGCCCGGAGCCGGTACGATGAACGCAGCCTTCAAAAAGCGCCTGATCCTGACGGTTCCGTATGTCCTGGCAGGCCTGCTTTGCACAAAGCTGTCAGAGGCGGTGCGGCTTGCCCCCGGCTCCACGTTCCCGGAGAAGGTGCTGCATATCTCAGACGGCCTTTACGCAGCATTCCAGAGTTGGCTCCCCAGCCTGCATCCTGTTGATCTCCTGGTTGGGCTGATCGCCGGAGGCCTGTTTGCGCTGGCCGTCTCGATCAAGCACAAAAACGCCAAAAAGTATCGGCACAACGTAGAGCATGGCTCCGCCAGATGGGGCACGGCCAAGGATATAGCCCCATTCAAGGACCCTGACCCGGCCAACAACATCATCCTCACGCAGACGGAACAGCTCACCATGAATAACAGACCGAAGGACCCGGCTACCGCACGGAATAAAAACGTGGTGGTAATCGGCAGCTCCGGCTCCGGCAAATCCCGATTTGTACTCAAGCCCAATCTGCTGCAATGCACTTCAAAAAAATACCCCTGCTCTTTTGTGGTAACTGATCCAAAAGGAGATATTGTGCATGACGTTGGAAATGTACTTTTGAAGAACGGGTATCAAATCCGTGTATTCAACACCATCAATTTCAAAAAGTCGATTCATCTATTGTATACTTCATGTTTTCTCCTTTAACTTCTGATTTTTTTGTTAAATCAGAGTATACCACGGAGTTATGAACTTTTCTACTGCAAATATGGGACGACAACCCATACCATAAAAATCGGAAAATTGAAAAGCTGTAAAGAAGCAAATTTAACGCTTTTGCCGCTGTACAGCCCCCGCTGTTCCGTG
>CALYTU010000051.1 GCA_945487445.1 uncultured Clostridia bacterium
ACGGATTTCTCGGCGATGAATCGCCTCGAAATGACAGGATACTGAACAGATACCCATTCAATTTCTTTGCGGTCAGCTTAGTGCCATACATCGTAGTCGTTCTTGCCGGGCGTTAAGCCCGCCTGCATCCCCCGCCTCGTCTGGCGCAAATCTGCCTCGCAAATCTTTTTGAAGCGTTTTATCAGAGAATCGTATCAATAGTCGGCAGTGGCCTCCACGCGGCCGACCTGGATGGTATCTCCCTGCCAGGACCCAGTGAGAATGACCATGGTGCCGATGGCCGGGACCTCCGCCTCAGTGGAAAAGGGCTGAGTCCAGACGTTGTCATAGTAAGGGTGCTGAATGGTCGTGGGGTTCAGAACCCTGCCGTAGATGCGCAAAGTCTGGCCCTTGAAATCCCCCGGCTTGCACTGCATATTCTGAAGCTGGACGCGCTCGAGCGTGGAATCCATGGTGGTCATATCAACATTGCAGTTCGATCCGGAGGTATAGGCTGTCACCAGCTCCACAGACGCATCGGTAAACCAAATGCCGTCCATTGCGGCCTCGTCCCTTGCAATGGTGCCGGTCATTTTGACCAGACTGCCGTTGGCGGGCAGACTGTCCGGGTCCGTGGGCACGAACTCCCACTGCCAGTCACAGCATTTCGTGGCGTCCATGTAGCCCCAGACATAGTAGCGTGTTCTTCCGTTAATGGCATCAGTGAGCCGGGTAAAGGTACCTTCCTTGGTAACGGTCTGGCCAATGTAGTCGTCAGCCATATTGTTGTAGAAAATATTCTGATACAGCACATATTCGTTCTGGTCCAGCACCGTCGGAAGGGCTTGCAGGTCGCTCTGCCCGGTCTCCGCGTCAGTCTGCGCGCTGCCAGAGTCAGCGCAGGCAGCCAGAACCAGGAAGATCGCAATTACAGTGAGCAAAATAATCAGTCTTTTCATGGGAAACCTCCTACCTGAACAGTGAGAAATCAGCACAAGCTTCACCGGGAATCGAATAAACCGCTCCCCCCGCCCCCAAAGGGTGGCAATGCAGGAAGCCGGGGTCAAACGGCAACACCGTAAGCAACGAAGCAGAAGCGTTCGGCGATTGCGCGCTACAGTCGGCCGCGAGCAAAGCCCAAGAGCGTGAAAACGCCAAAGACGACAATATTCGCCGCCACGATGGTAGAACCCACAGGCGTTCCCGCGACGGCGGAAATCAGGATACCCATCACAGCGCAGAAGACGGAAATGCAGGCCGCGCACACGGAGACAGCCCGGAAGCTTTTGAAGACGCGCATGGCTGACAGGGCCGGGAAAACCACCAGCGCGGAGATCAACAATGAGCCCACCAGATTCATTGCCAGCACGATCACCACTGCGATAATCACGGCGATCAGCAGGTTGTAGAGCCGGGTGTTGGTCCCCGTGGCCGCGGCAAAGCTCTCATCAAAGGTGATGGCAAAGATCTTGTGGTAAAACAAGACGAAGAAGGCCACGACCACCACAGACAGTCCGATGGAAAGCCAGACCTCCAGCTTAGTCAAAGTCAGGATGGAGGTGCCTCCGAAAAGGGTGGTACAGACATCGCCGGAGATGTTCGACTTTCCGCTGGGCGGAAAGAGGTTCATCAACAGATAGCCGATGGCGAGCGCACCGACGGAAATCATCGCCACGGCGGCGTCACCCTTGATTTTGGCGCCGGACCCCGACGCCAGCAGGAGGACGGCGCAGAGAATGGTCACGGGCAGGACCAGCAGCATGTCGTTGGTCAGTCCCGTCACGGCAGCTACGGCCATTGCACCGAAGGCCACATGGCTCAGACCGTCGCCGATGAAGGAAAAGCGGCGAAGCACCAGCGTCACACCCAGCAAAGAGGCGCAGAGGGCGACCAGAACACCGACCAGGAGGGCGTTTTGTACATAGGGCATTTGCAGATAAACCCGGAGCGTCATGTTCCCTCTCCCCCTCTCTGTGTCCAGCGGGCACCGGTCTCGCTTTTCAGATAGCCCGCCACGGGACCGCAGTAGATGCTCGCGCCGATGTGGAGGATGTGGCTGGCATAGCGCAGCGCAGCCTCCAGATCATGGGAGATCATAACCACTGTGATCCCGTCCTTGCGGTTGAGATCGGAGATGAGCTGATACATCTCCGCCGTAACCTTGGGGTCCAGCCCCGCCACAGGCTCGTCCAGCAGCAGGAGCTTGCGTGTGGCGCAGAGTGCTCGGGCAAGCAGAACGCGCTGCTGCTGGCCTCCGGAGAGCTCCCGGTAACAGCGCCGGGCCAGGGGCTCGAGCTCCATGCGGCGAATGTTTTTCCAGGCCAGCTCCTTGTCCGCCCTGGTGTAGAAGGGACGAAGCCTCTGGCGGCCCTGGCAGCCCGAAAGAACGATTTCATAGACGCTGGCAGGGAAATCCCGTTGGACCACGGTCTGCTGGGGCAAATAACCGATCTCGCTCTGGCGCAGACCGTCACCGGTCAGGACCTTGCCCTTAAGCGGACGGATCAGACCCAGGATGGTCTTCATCAGTGTGGACTTGCCGGAGCCGTTCTCTCCCACGATGCAGAGATAATCCCCAGCGTGGACCTCAAACTCAATGTGCTCCAGAATCGCCTTTCCCTCATAACCCAGGGAGAGATCGGAGCATGTCAAAAGGGCCATAACACGGCCTCCTTCAAGATGTATTAAACCACTTTTCCTCTCTATCCAGAATGGGGCCAATCAACCGAGGGCCGTTTTCAGCGTCTCCAGGTTGCGTTCCATGACTGCAAGATAGGTGGTTCCCTCGGCCACGTCCCGGGCAGTGACGGCCTGGAGAGAATTTAACTCCAGAATCCCGGCGTTTTGCGCCTTGGAGTTTGTAATGATGGTCTCAGCCAGGCGACTGTCGCCACCCTCGAGCTTCATCACATAGGGCAGCTCCAGCTCATCTACCTTGCCAACCAGAAAACTCACCGTCTCAAAGGAGGCCTCGGTTTCCGCCGAGCAGCCTGAGAAGGCGGCGAAGCAGGTCAGACCGTAGTCGTCAGCCAGGTATCGGAACGGGAATCGGTCAGCAAAGAGCAGGGCCTTGCGGGACGTGGCTGCCAGCGCATCGGAATAGGCGGCGTCAAGATCGTTCAGCTTTTTGATATAGGAATCGGCGTTCGCCTGATAGGCTGCGCTGTGCGCAGGGTCCTTTCGGCCAAGCGCGTCCCCGATCACGCGGCAGAGAACGGCCGCGTGCCGCAGAGACAGCCACACATGCTCGTCGAGCTCTGTTTCGCGGTCCCGGTCCTCCTCATGGTCGTGCTCCATGCCCTCCAGGGTCTGTTCGGTCTTGACGGCATCGCCCAAGGCGTCCAGAAGATTTATGACAACCATATTCTTGTTTTCCGCCTGGTCCAGTGCATCAGGAACCCATTTGTCAGACTCCCCGCCCACATAGATGAAGATGTCACAGGTGGAGATTTTATAGATATCCTCCACGGTGGGCTGGTAGCTGTGGAGGTCCGATCCCTTGTCCAGCAGGAGGGTCAGTGCAACACGGTCCTCGCCCTCCCCGATGATCTGCCGGGTCCAGTCATAGGCCGGGAATATCGTTGCGACGACAGAGATGGATTTCTCCGTCACGTCCGGCCGGGTGGTCGAGGCAGTTTCATCTTTGGCAGCGCAGCCCGCAAAAAGGGACAGAAACAGCATGGCTGCCAGAAGGATTCCAATCAAACGATCGCTGATTTTCATTTTCTTACTCCGATTCTGTATCTTGGTTTTTATCTTCCTGACACCGGGAACAGCTTTCGCAGACGCCGTAGAGCACGGTGTCGCTGCGGTCCACGGCAAAGCCGTCCAGTCTGGCAATGGAGTCCAGCACGGCCTCCGTC
Organism: uncultured Clostridia bacterium; assembly: GCA_945487445.1. Classification (GTDB taxonomy): domain Bacteria; phylum Bacillota; class Clostridia; order Oscillospirales; family Oscillospiraceae; genus JAFRPC01. Next base: position 3,843 of record CALYTU010000051.1, read on the forward strand.
TCCTCCTCGTCCATGTGAAAGGTCTTGCCACACTTCTTGCAGCTTAGATGGAGATGGTCCCTGCATTCCTCGGCCTTCATGTACTGGTAGAAAACCTCCCGGCTCCCGGCCTTGGCGACTCTGCGCACGGTGCCATCCTGCTCCAGCGCGGAGAGATTGCGGTAGATGGCGCTGACGCTGATCTCGGGCAGGTCCTGAGAGATCTGCCCTGCGGTAAGCGTCTCGTCCGCGTGGCTGTGGAGGTAGGTGATCAGCCGCTTCCTGGGCTGGGTCATGTAGGCTTGCATGGGGAGAACCTCCGATCTGCAAATCATTCGCATTTTCACTGTTGTACAATATAGCACCGGACAGGGCATTTGTCAAGGACATTTGCGAACTGTTTGCAAATTAAAACCGGGCAGTTGCCTGCCCAGTTTATAGATTGAATCTTATGATTTTCGTATCTATCGAATAGATTCGTTTTTCAAAAGTAGTCCTGAAACAGAACTCTGTTTCCCACAAAAGCTGCGCGCTGAGTTCATCGACTTTTCTCTGTTTCATCCTTTGTATCTTATATGATATAGCCCGCTGGTTTTACCAACGGGCTATATCATATTTTACTCAGCGATTCTGGTTGTTCTGGTTGTTGCGCAGGTTCTGGTTGTTCTGGTTGTTCTGGTTATTGCGCTGGTTCTGGTTGTTCTGGTTGTTCTGGTTGTTCTGGTTGTTCTGGTTGTTCATATTGTTCACCTCCTTATTAAGAACAAGGATAGTTTCCCTCATAAATGAGAAACTATACAAGGTAAATCGTATCTATTCAGTAGCCCCATCTGTCATTTCGAACGAAGTGAGAAATCCGTTCCTTTTTGCGTAGATAATACGGATTTCTCGGCGATGAATCGCCTCGAAATGACAGGATACTGAACAGATACCCCGATTGTTTGCAATTACGCATCTGATTTTTATTGACATTTGGCATTGAAATGTGTAAAATTTCATACGGAATTGATATATGGTAATCCAGTTTTATAGACTGGAGCAGCGGACTTTTGTCCGGTACAGAGGGAGGAACGCGTATGACTTGGCATATCGTATCAGACTCAAGCTGCGATTTGTTTGAACTGGAAGGAGAAGGGGATCGTTTTGACTTTTCCACGGTACCTTTCACAATCCAGATCGGCAATCATGAATTCCTGGACGAGCAGGAGATGAACATTGACGCGATGCTGCGAGAAAACGAAAACAGCTCAGAGATTGCCCACACTGCCTGCCCATCGCCGCAGAGCTGGCTCGAGCGGTTTTCCAAGCCCGGTTCGGTTCTGGCCTTCACGATTTCCGGCGCGCTCTCCGGCAGCTATAACAGTGCCATTGCAGCAAAGCGCCTTCTGCTTGAAACCGAGCCGGACAAGGAAATTGAGATCATCGACACCCGCTCCACCGGGCCTGAAACTGCCCTGCTGATTCGCCTGGCTCGTTCTCTCGTCGAAAAGCGGCTCTCCTTTGAAACAATCGTGAAGACCGTGCGCGAGGCTTCTGACCGCACCCATATCATCTTTGCCCTGAAATCCTACCACAATCTCATAAAAAACGGCCGTATCAGCAAGTTGAAAGCGCTTGTGGCCGGGCACCTCGGCTTCTGGGGCATCGGCGTCGGCAACGAAGCGGGAGAAATCGCGATGCGCGGCAAAGCACGCGGCGTGAAGAGCATGGTTCGCTTTCTGCTGAACGAAATCAAGGCGACCGGACTTGCCGGGAAAAACATTGTCATCAGCCATTGCTTCAACGAGGAGACCGCCCAGGAACTCAAGCGAGGCCTTCAGGAGCTTTTTGACGGCGTTTCGGTTGACATTCTGCCGACGCGCGGCCTCGACAGCTTCTACGCGGAACGCGGCGGGCTGATTATTGGATATTAGGCTTTCACCGAAAACGGCCCTGCCGGTGTGATCGCATACAAGGGGCTGTCGAGAGACAGCCCCTTGTGACGTTTTTACACAGTTATTCGATCATTTCAAATTCTTCGCAGACGATGTTCGTATCTTCCCCGAAGGGCATGCCGGCAGCAGCCAGCTCCGCCGTGAAGAAATCGCGGTGGACCCTGCGCCAGTGGGCCAGGGAGAGATCGCCTTCCCCCTCCAACGCGGCGTGACGGGCAGTGACGGCCCCGAAGGGAAGAATCTCCACGCGGGTCGTGCGCAGGACGCAGAGGGCGCGGCCTGCGCCATCGAGCAGGACGCTGCATGACCCGGGCCGGGGCACAGGCTCGTTCTCCACAGCGTAGAGCGGAAAGGCAGAGCTGGTCGCCCGTTTTTTGCCCGCCAGAACCAGGGCAGCCAGTCCGTCCGGATCGCCGCCGAAGCACCAGGCGTCCACAGGACCCGTCAGACCGGCGGCCTTCCACAGCTCCTCGGCAGTGGGATGGAAAGACGCGGAAGCGGAGAAGCCCTCCCGCTGCCCGGAAGGACAGGCGGGGAATGATTTTTGTAAATAAAAGGTCAGGGCTGTTCCCATCAGGGCATGGGAAAACAGCGGACTCCCAAAGGCGGAAATCACCTCGTCGATCGGATGCAGTTCATAAGTCAGAAGCTCGTCGGCGTCCAGATGCTGCGCGCCGGTGGCAGTCAGGTCCTCGGCCAGGAAGCAGTAAAAGGTGTTGCGAAACAGGGCGGGATTCGGGCTGCAGGAGCCGAGCGCCGTGAGCTTTCCGGCCCGGAAACCAGTCTCCTCCAAAAGCTCCCGGGCGGCCGTCCGGGCAGGATCTTCGCCCTTGTCGCGCACGCCGCTGGGAAACTCCACGGTCAGGCAGCGCGCGGCGTGGCGCCACTGGCGGACCATGACGAATTGTTCTCCCAGAACCGGAATCACCATGACCCAATCCGGGGCCTCCAAGGCTACATAGGTCCCGGTGGGACCAGCGGCAGAGACCTCCTCCTGGGCAAGCACATCAAAGACCGGCGTGTTAAGAAGGGTCTTTGTATCCTCTAGCGTCCATTTCAGTTCCGCATCTGTCATCATTGCAGTCTCCCTTCCCTGTTCTCTCCAGCCCGTAGAGCTCCCGGATGACATTTGGCATGACCCCCGTCAGCAGACGGGCCATCTGCTCCGGCGGCGGTGTACAGCCCGCAAAAATCCACCGCCGGAGCATGGCTATACTGCCAAAGGCGTGATATAGAATGGCAAATTGTTCCTCCTCCGAAAGCGTGTTCACGCCGCGCAGGCAGCAAATCGCAGTGGTATACATTTGAACATTGTGTTCTATCACGTGACGGCCGAGCGCGTTCTGAGAGTCCTCGGCCAACGCGCGCCGATAAAAAACCGACTCGTCCCTGAAGTAACTGAAAATTTGGACCAGCGCCCGGGTAGTGAAACGACCCGTCGCATCCGGCATCCTGGTGTCCACGACCTGATCGAAGATCCAGGCTGCAAGATCGTAAATATCGCGAAAGTGATAGTAAAAGGTTCGTCGGTCGATTCCGCAGCGCTTGCAGAGGTCGCCGACCCGGATCTTGTGAAAGGGCGTCGTCTCGGAAAGGCTTTTAATGCCCTCGGCAAGAAGCTGTTTGGTACGGTCGGAAGCTGTCATATCGCCCACTCCTTTGCCACATTATCATGCTTTTGTGCGGTTTTTTCTCATTATCATGCTTTTGTCCGTGTTTGAAACGGCGGCTTTTCTGTTAAAATGAACATACAAGCTTTTCAAGCTTCGTTTCGTCTTCGTTTCCTCTCACTACCCCTTTTTCCCCGATCCCCCAACGGGGGGAGAACCCGCAAGGAGGCGGCCCCGACTGCAACGGGGCCGCCTCTGTTTTTGCAGAATGATTCGGACCTCCGTTGGTTCCGCCGCACTACAGCGACAGAAAGAGCTTTTGGCAGACACAGGCACGCCAAATCATGGCAGCTGTTTCGGCACGGCTGGCAGCGTCCTTTGGGCCAAAGGTATCGGCGGTCTTGCCGCTGACGATTCCCTCACCCACAGCCCAGAGCAGGGCCTTGTAATAATATGCGGAGCGTTTCACATCCCGAAAGGCACAGGTATCCAGCTTCGGAGCCGACCTGCCTGCAGCCGTCCAAAGGAAAGTCACGATCTCTGCGCGGGTGCATACCTTCTTGGGGCTGAACAGACTGTTCCCGGTACCGGCGGCATACCCTCTGGTCCATGCCCAGCGCAAGGCTTTGTAGTAGTAGGCACTTTCCCGGATATCCCGGAAGGGCAGCGTCCCGCTGGAGTCCGGGCTATGGTACGTCCGCCAAAGCATTGTTACCATCATCCCCCGCGTCACGTTTTTTTAGGAGAGAAGGTGTCTGCCCCGGTGCCGGTCATCAGGCCCTGGTTGTTGACAAAGGCAATAGCCGGGGCATACCACTTATTGAGCTCCAAGTCACGGAAGGGATTTTACCCGCAGTGCGGACAGACGTCCCCCTCCTGCGGAACCGCGCAGGCGTGCGTGTATCCCACGGCGTCCCGGTCACGATAGCGATAGATATCATAGCCCTTATCCAAATAATCGGTCTGGAGCAGAGACAGCGGCAGCTCCGCACTCCCGGCACTGTACCAGATCCGCCGCGCGACAGGCTCTCGCTCCTCGCAGATCTCCACGGCCACAAGCTTGTTTTCAGCATCGTAGAGTATGTCCGTCACAAGGCGGACGTGCTTTCCCTCCCGCAGTATACAGTCTCCCACCTGCAAATCAGAGAGCTGATTGCCGATGCATGAGGCATATTGTCCCAGGGTATGGGTGGTCTCTCGCTGGGGCAGGCCCCAGGCCCAGGAGACAAAGGCGCTGCATTCACAGCTATAAAACGGAGAAGGATTCTGCAGGACCTGAGAGACGGCACGGCCCGTATACATGGCGCTGTTTGGGTCATTCACGTATTGGAGAAACTCGGTCAAACCGGTCTGCCAGGGGACATAGCTGCCCGAGCGGTGGGGCTGGCCATAGGGAATTCCGGTGTAGCTCTGACCGGCCAGAAAACGGTTGGCGTCACGGTCTTTCCAGCCTTCCACGTCCCGGGCAGGAGTCCAGACAATGTCTGTGAGCTGGTAGGCACGCCGGACAATATTCCGTACGCCCTGACTCACGCTTGCATGCCACACGCCGGGATCGGCAGACAGGGAATCATCCATATTGTTTCCCTCCTCGGTCACGGGGGCAGCCCCCGTGTCGTCGGTCTCCTCAGCCTGTACCGCCCCGGTCAGCGCAGGCGTCAGAATCACGCAGGCGCAGAGCAAAGCAGCCAGCACAGTCTGAAGCAATCGCTTTCGCGCGCTCATTTGTCCAGAACCTCCACCTGAATTGCCCGCACCGCATCCTCCATGGCATTCAGCTCCTCGGCCGAGAGCCGGAGCTCCAGGCAGCGAACCGTATCGGCCACGTTTTCGGGCTTGCGCATCCCAACGAGAAGGCTCATGTCGGCGAACTGCGCCAGCGCCCAGGCCTCCGCCAGTTGGGCGAAGCTGCATTCGTGGAGCTTGCAGATTGGTTCCCAGGCGGCAAAGGCACGCCGCAGTCCTTCGTGGTACTGCTCCTGCACCCAGGGGATGCGCGAGCGGATGTCGGTCTTTGCAAATCTGCGTTCCAGGAAATTCGGGCCAGTCAGAAACCCCTCCTCCAACACGCCGTAGGTCTGGAAGGTTGCCCGGTGCTTCTCGCAGGCCGGAAAGTAATCCCGCCCATGGAAGGGCGAAAGGATGCTGAAAAACTCCTGTACCACGCTGACGCCCCGAAGCTTCTCCGGTGCGGCCTCATACGCCGCCAGATCAGCCGGCTGGCTGTTGGACAGGCCGTAGGCGCGAATCTTGCCGTCCCGAATCAGATCCTCCAGCGCGCCCACCGTCTCGTCCTCAGGGAAGGATTTGCAGACGTAGTGGACAAGTACAGAGTCCAGATAGTCCGTCCTCAGGCGGCGCAGGGAATCCTCCACATCCCGGCGGATGGCCGCGGGACGGGTGTCGTTGTTGACGGTATAGCCGTCCCGGGAATAGTGGAAGTTGCCCCCCTCTCCTCTCCAGTTCAGGGAGCACTTGGTCTGCAGAACAAAGTCGTGACGGCGTCCCTGCAAAGCAGCCCCCAGAAGCTCTTCGCTGGCGCCTGTTCCATAGACGGGGGCGGTGTCAATATAATTGACGCCGTGATCGCGGCAGGCATCCAGCAGGCGGGCGGCCTCCGCAGCGGTGGAGTCCCGGTCAGACCACACGCTGCCGCCTCCCAGTCCCCAGGTGCCAAGGGCAATGACGGAAACATTCAATTCGGAATTGCCAAGCTGTTTGTATTGCATAGTTGCTTCTCCTTTTTCTTTTGCGGTCTGCCGGCTGCGGCCGCCCTCCGGACTGCATCGAGACAAACCTGATGATACTACCTTTTCTAATAGTATCTATTCAGTAGCCCCATCTGTCATTTCGAACGAAGTGAGAAATCCGTT
>CALYTU010000052.1 GCA_945487445.1 uncultured Clostridia bacterium
AACGGATTTCTCACTTCGTTCGAAATGACAGATGGGGCTACTGAATAGATACACATAATCTATTATTTCCTGGCAACGCCGCTGTTTCTTGCGGCCTGCATGACCGCCTCAGCAACTGCGGTTCCAACCCGCGGGTCAAATGCGGGAGGGAGAATGTTGTCGGCACGCAGCTCCACGTCGCTGATGATTGCGGCAATGGCGTAGGAAGCTGCCTGCTTCATGGCCTCGTTGATCTCCCGCGCCCGTACATCCAGCGCACCCCGGAACAGCCCGGGAAATACCAGCACGTTGTTGATTTGGTTGGGATAATCGCTGCGCCCAGTTCCCACAACCGCGGCCCCCGCGGCCTTTGCCAGATCCGGCAGGATCTCGGGCACGGGGTTTGCCATGGGGAAGACGACGGGATCCACCGCCATGGAGCGGATCATTTCCTGCGAGACCACGCCCGGAGCGCTGACGCCGACAAAGACATCCGCGCCGCGCATCGCGTCGGCCAGCAGACCACTTTGTTTCTCCGGGTTTGTGCGGGCGGCCATTTCCGCCTGGACCGGATTCATGTCCAGACCCTCACAGAGGATGCCGTTTTTGTCCACCATTTTCAGATGTCTGACGCCCAGATTCATCAAATGCTTTCCAATGGCAATTCCGGCGGAGCCGGCGCCGTTGATGACGACCTTGACGTTTTCAATCTGTTTGCCGACGACCTTCAGGGCATTGAGCAGGGCCGCTCCAACGACGACGGCTGTGCCGTGCTGGTCGTCGTGGAAGATGGGAATATCACAGATCTCCTGAAGGCGGCGTTCGATCTCGAAGCAGCGGGGAGCAGCGATGTCCTCCAGATTGACCCCGCCGAAGGAGCCGGAGAGCAGATAGACCGTGCGAACAATCTCGTCCACATCCTTGCTTCGGATGCAAAGGGGAATGGCGTCCACGTTGCCGAAGGACTTGAACAGGACGCATTTGCCCTCCATCACAGGCATTCCGGCTTCTGGCCCAATGTCGCCCAGGCCCAAAATGGCGGTTCCGTCGGTGACGACAGCAACGGTATTCCAGCGGCGTGTGAGCTCAAAGCTCTTTGCCGGGTCCTTTTGAATCTCAAGGCAGGGCTGGGCCACCCCCGGCGTATAGGCCAGGCTCAGTCCTTCTCGTGTGCTGACGTCCGCCCGGGGTGTGATTTCCAGCTTGCCCCGGAGCTCGTAATGAAGGCGTAAGGACGCTTCCGCATAATTCATGGTCAAACCTCCTGTTTGTTATGATTGTGGGGATCGCTTTCACGCAGTTGGCACGCCGTCGTAGGATGTAACAGCGATCAGATTACAATGCAGGCACGAGCATTGCTCGTCCGTCGACACGTTCCTGCAATCAAACCTTGCGGACAGGCAATGTGTCCCTACAGTAGATTTGGAACATATCCGCAATTCTGAATTCTCTCATATTTTCATGCTTTCATTTGTCATCCGTTTTCGTCACGCCGAGCGGCCTGTTCTCCGCCTGTGGGCGGAGGACAGGCCGCATGGTTACGTCATCTTTTCAGGACAGAACACCGCGTCAAAACGCTCCGCCTCCATATAGCCCAGCCGGATGCACGCTTCCCGCAGCGTAATCTCCTCCCGGAAGGCAAGCTGCGCGACGCGGGCAGCGTTCTCGTAGCCGATATAGGGGTTGAGCGCTGTCACCGACATCAGCGAGCGACGCAGGTTTTCTTCCATACGAATGCGGTTGACCTGAATTCCGCAAACGCAGTTGGCGCGAAACGCCGCCATGGACTCCGAAAGCAGCCGTGCCGAACGCAGGAAATTGTCGGCGCACACCGGCAGAAACACGTTGAGCTGGAAATTACCCTGAGAGGCAGCCAGACCGATTGCGGTATCGTTCGCCATCACCTGTACGGCGACCATCGTCACCTGCTCGCACTGTGTTGGATTGACCTTGCCCGGCATAATAGAGGAGCCCGGCTCATTGGCGGGAATCGTGATCTCCCCCAAGCCGCAGCGCGGGCCGGACGCGAGCCAGCGCACATCGTTGGCCAGCTTCATCAGATCTGCTGCGAGGGCCTTCATGGCGCCGTGGGCGAATACCAGCCCGTCCAGGCTTGTGAGCGCGCGATATTTGTTCGGAGACGGCACGAAGTCCTTTCCAGTCAGCAGGGAAAGCTTTTCGGCAACGAGTCGATCAAAGCCGGCGGGCGCGTTCAGCCCCGTGCCGACTGCTGTTCCGCCGAGCGCCAGCTCGCGCAGCGGGGGAAGCGCGGCGCGCAGCATGCGGCCGTCCTGCTCCAGGCTCGCCCGCCAGCCGGAGACCTCCTGCGAAAAGCGGATGGGAACCGCGTCCTGCAAATGGGTGCGGCCGGTCTTGACAACGTCCGCGTTGTCCTCCTCCAGCTTCTGGAGCGCTACGATCAGCGCGTCCAGGGAGGGCAAAAGCTGATCCTCGACGGCGGTTACTGCCGCAAGGTGCAGAGCGGTGGGGAAGGTGTCGTTCGAGGACTGGGAGAGATTGATGTCGTCATTCGGGTGCAAAAGCCGCTTTCCCGCAAGCTGGTTGCCGCGATTGGCAATGACCTCGTTCGCGTTCATGTTGGTCTGGGTGCCGGAGCCGGTCTGCCAGACGACAAGGGGGAAATGCTCGGAAAGCATGCCGCTGATGACCTCGTCCGCGGCGTCGCAAATTGCTTCGCATTTTTCCACCGTCATTTTTTCGGGCAGAAGTTCCCGGTTGGCGAGCGCGGCGGCCTTTTTGATCAGACCGAAGGCATGGATGATTTCCCCCGGCATCGTCTCCTTGCCGACGCCGATGGGGAAATTGCGGCGGGAGCGTTCCGTCTGCGCTCCCCAGAGGCGATCAGCCGCGACCTCGACGGTTCCCATGCTGTCGTGTTCTGTCCGAAATTCGCTCATACGTTAATCTCCCGATTTTGTACGCCCGCCGTTCCGTACGCCGCGCGATACTTCTGCAAAAAGGCGTCAACCTGCTCTGCACAGCGACCGATATAGTCCTGCGGGTTCAACACAGCCCGCAGTTCGGCCTCTGTCATCCCGAAGACGCCGACGTTCGCCAGGCGCGAAATCAGATCGCAGTCTTCCCCGTTTTTCATCCGCTGTGTCGCTTCCATGGAACAGCGGCGGATGACCTCGTGGAGCTCCTGCCGGTTGCCGCCCCGGCGGACGGCTTCCATCATCAGATTCTCCGTCGCCAGGAAGGGGAGGTATTCCATCAGCGTCTTTTCCACGATCTTCTCGTTGACGCGCAGGCCGGCCGTCACGTTTTGTGCCAGACGAAGAATGGCGTCGGCGCAGAGGAAGCCTTCCGGCATGGAGATACGGCGGTCTGCCGAGTCATCCAGCGTGCGCTCGAGCCATTGTGTCGAGGCAACGGCCGAGGCGTTTGCAGCATCCGCAATCAGGTAACGGCTGAGTGAGCAGATCCGCTCGCAGCGCATGGGGTTCCGCTTATAGGGCATGGCGGAAGAGCCGATCTGATGCTCCTCAAAGGGCTCCTCCAACTGGCGGTCGTGCTGCAGAAGACGGATGTCCGTCGCCATACGGCAGCAGCTCTGCGCGATGGAGGACAGGACGTTAAGAATGCGGCTGTCGAGCTTGCGGGGATAGGTCTGCCCGCAGACGGCAAAGCAGGCGTCAAAGTCGAAGGCGGCGGCAAGACGGCGGTTCAGCTCGTCCACCTTTTCGCCGTCTCCCTGAAACAGATCCAGCAGACTTGCTTCCGTCCCCGTTGCGCCACGGCAGCCGAGAAAGCGGATGGCGCCGAGAACCTGATCCAGCTCCTCCACGTCGGAGAGAATATCCTGCATCCACAGCGTTGCGCGCTTGCCAACGGTCACGGGCTGGGCGGGCTGATAATGGGTGTAGCCGAGGGTGGGGGTTGCGCGGAATCGCTCTGCAAATGCGGCAAGATTTGCGGCAATTTGAAGCAGGGCAGTGCGCACAAGCCGCAGGGCGGAGCGGTACAGGATCAGGTCGGCGTTGTCAGTCACATAGCAGCTCGTCGCGCCGAGGTGGATGATCCCGGCCGCCTCCGGCGCCGCGACGCCATAAGCGTAGACATGCGCCATGACGTCGTGCCGGACCTCCCGCTCCCGTTTTGCGGCAAGGTCGAAATCAATCTCTTCGATCTTCGACGCCAGCGCGGCGACCTGTTCCACTGTGACCGGCAGACCCAGATCATGTTCGGCGCGGGCAAGCTCTGTCCAGAGACGCCGCCATGTTTCAATCCTGGTACGGTGAGAGAACAGGCGCATCATCTCTGCGGAAGCATAGCGGGAGCAGAGGGGAGATTCGTATTTTTCGTACATATCAATACCTCCGAGCAGGGGAGATCAGGGCTCCCCCGCTTCATGTATCCGTTTCTCGAAGCGGGATTTGCTTGTATTCTTCGGGATCTCGGTCGGATAAGCGCCGCCAAAGCAGGCTGTGCAGAAGCCGTCGTCCCGTCCGGTCAGCAGACGGACGTGTTCCAGACTCAGATAGCCGAGGGAATCCACACCGATGATCTTCGCAATCTCCGGGATCGTGTGGTGGTTTGCAATCAGGGCGTCGGCGTTGTCGATGTCCGTTCCGTAATAACAGGGCGCAATGAACGGAGGAGCGCTGACGCGCATATGGATCTCCTTTGCTCCGGCCCGGCGCAGCATCTCGATCGTGCGGCGGCAGGTGGTTCCGCGCACGATGGAATCGTCGATCAGGACGATCCGCTTGCCGTTGACCACGCTCTTGATCGGGTTCAGCTTGAGGCTGACGCCCGTTTCCCGCGCTGCCTGCGTCGGCGCGATGAAGGTGCGTCCGACGTATTTGTTTTTCGTCAGACCGATCGCGTAGGGAATGCCGGAAGCCTTTGCGTAGCCCACTGCGGCGTCCAGTCCCGAATCCGGGACGCCGATGACCGCGTCTGCCTCCACAGGATGCTCCTGGGCCAGGAAGGCGCCGGCCTGCTGTCTGGCAAGACAGACGCTGCTGCCGTCCATCACGGAATCCGTCCGAGCGAAGTAGATGTACTCAAAGACGCACATATGTCTCGGCTTCGTCCCGCAATGACTGCGCTCGGAATGGATTCCGTCGGCGTCCACGGTCACGACCTCACCGGGCTCAACATCCCGCAGAAACGTCGCACCCACTGCGTCGAGGGCGCAGCTCTCCGAGGCAAAGACCACGGAACCGTCCGAACGTTCTCCGATGCAGAGAGGACGGAAGCCATAGGGGTCGCGCGCCGCGATCAGCTTGGTGGGGGAGGAGATGACCAGGGAGTAGGCGCCGTGCAGGATGTCCATTGCCGCCAGAACAGCTTCTTCGATGCTGCCGCAGCGCAGACGCTCGCGCACGATCATGTAGGCGATTACCTCGGAATCTGTTGAGGTATGGAAGATGGAGCCCTGCTGCTCGAGCTCGCTTCGCAGCTCGAAGGAATTGGTCAGGTTTCCGTTGTGGGCCAGGGCCATGCTGCCCTTGTGATGGTTGATCAGAAGCGGCTGGACATTTCTGACGTTGTGCGCGCCGGTGGTCGCGTATCGGACATGTCCCACCGCAATGTTGCCGTGTCCCAGTGCGTGCAGACGTTCGTGCGTGAAGACTTCGCTCACGAGGCCGACATCCCGGCAGGAAACCAGCACGCCGTCATTGTTCAAAACGATGCCTGCGCTCTCCTGACCGCGGTGCTGCAGGGCATGCAGACCGTAGTAGGTCAGCGAAGCCAGATCGTCGATATGCCGGGAATAAATTCCGAATACGCCGCATTCTTCGTGGATGTGGCGTTCTGCTCCCCCCCGCTCAGTCATCGTGCTCGCGCAGACGGCGCATGATCTCTGCATAGGCATCCTCGACTCCGCCGAGATCTCTGCGGAATCTGTCCTTGTCCAGCTTTTCTCCTGTCGCGCTGTCCCAAAGACGGCAGGTATCCGGGCTGATCTCATCAGCGAGGATGATCGTGCCGTCCGGGAGCCTGCCGAACTCCAGCTTGAAGTCCACAAGCTTCACGCCGCAGTCCGCCCAGAAGTCGCGCAGAAGCGCGTTGACGCGAAGCGCGTACCGCTCGATCGTTTCAATCTCCTCCGCCGTTGCAAGGCGCATGGCCAGAACGTGGGTGGTGTTGATCAGCGGGTCGCCCAGTGCATCGTTTTTGTAAGAAAACTCCACTGTCGGGGCATCGAACGAGGTGCCCTCCGGAATGCCGTAACGTTTGGAGAAGGAGCCGGCGGCGATGTTGCGGACGATTACCTCCAGCGGGACAATCTCGACCCGCTTGACAAGTGTTTCGCGCTCGGACAGCTCCTGCACAAAATGCGTGGGAACGTCTGCGCGTGCCAAACGCTGCATCAGCCGGTTGCTCATCTGGTTGTTGATGACGCCCTTGCCGCAGATCGTCCCTTTTTTCTGTCCGTTGAAGGCCGTGGCATCGTCTTTGTATTCCACAATCAGCAGCGCCGGATCGTCTGTTTCGTAAACCTTCTTTGCTTTACCCTCGTAAAGCAGGTTTCCCTTTTGCATAACAGTACCTCCCTGTATGTTTGTGATACACTGTATTTATCGCCGGATGAAGGCGTCGCGCTCGGCGCCGACGGAGACATAGGAGATGGGGCAGCCGACGGCCGTTTCGATCCGCTCGACGTAGGCTCTGGCCGCCTCGGGCAGCGCCTGCCAGGTGCGGACACCGCTGATGTCGCATTTCCATCCGTCCATGTATGCAAGTTCGGGCTTCGCCGCGGAAAGCGCGGCGGGGAACGGGAATTCGTCCGTGGGAACACCTCCGACGTTGTAGCGCGTGCAGATGGGGATGCGGTCCAGATAGCTCAGAACATCCAGCTTGGTCAGCGCCAGCTCCGTCGCGCCCTGCATCTTTACACCGTAGCGCGTGGCAACGAGGTCAATCGGGCCGACACGGCGCGGACGACCGGTTTTGGCTCCGTACTCCGCTCCGGCTTCGCGCAGTGTGTCTGCCTCGGGGCCGAACATCTCGCAGGTGAACGGACCCTCACCCACACAGGTTGAATACGCCTTGACGATCCCGAGCACCCGTTCTACCTTGATCCAAGGCGCGCCGGAGCCGATCGGGGCATAAGCGGCAAGGGTGGTGGAGGAGGTGGTGTAGGGCCAGATGCCGTATTCCAGATCCCGCAGCGCACCAAGCTGCGCCTCGAACAGAATGCGCTTGCCCGCTGCTTCTGCCTGGGCCAGCAGGGCCCCCGTGTCACAAAGAAAGGGCTTGAGCCATTGCGCGTAATCGAACAAATAGCTGGCCAGCTTGTCCAGAGGCCAGATTTTGGCGCCGTAGACCCGATCCAGGGTGAGATTTTTCCATTCCGCCAGCGTGGAAAGACGCGCCTGAAGCTGTTCCGGCCAGAGCAGCTCCCCGGCCATCAGCGTCTTTTTCTGCGCACGGTCGGCGTAAAAGGGGGCGATTCCCTGTCGGGTAGAGCCGAAGCGAAGATTCCCGAGGCGATCCTCCTCCAGAGCGTCCAGCTCCCGATGCCAGGGCAGAAGCAGAGAGGCCCTTGTGCTGATTTTCAGATTCTCCCCGGTAATCTCCACGCCTCTGTTTTGCAGCTCCTCTACCTCCCGCCGCAGGCTTTCCGGGTCCAGCGCAACGCCGTTTCCCAGCACATTCACCACGCCGGGCCGAAAAATACCCGAGGGAAGAAGATGGAGCGCGAATTTCCCTTTGTCATTGACCACGGTATGTCCGGCGTTTCCGCCGCCCTGATAGCGGACGACCACATCATAGTCTTCCGTGAGCAGGTCTACCATCCTGCCCTTTCCTTCGTCGCCCCAGTTGATCCCGACGACCACACAGTTTGCCATTGTGCGATCCCTCCTCATTAAATGTATCTTCCGGTTATCGGCTGAACGCAGCAAACACGCCGTAGGGGCGATGCCGCCAAAAGACATGACATATCGTTCCGAGCGTAGCTCTCCACGATCATCCGCAGCAGCCCACCGGGCTGCTGGCGCTTCACGCGCTGACATTGAGCGCCTGCGCTTGCGGAGCAAGCATCGTTTGCGTGATCAAACGATCTGAACGCAGCGGTACGGCACCCGTGTCGGATTTGCCTCCGGCAAATTGTCCGCCTATGGCGGACCGGGCGCTCAATGAGCGCCCCTACGGCATATTTGAAACGTTTCCGCCGCAGCTTGCCGCCGCCTTCAGGCGTTAGGCTGAATAAAGCCGATAACTTGAGTGTATCTTTGTCGTTTTCAATCCCTTTTGGGAGAATTTGCTTTTATTTATCCTTCCGGCGTGCCAGTGCGGCGCGCAGGAAGCCCGTGAACAGGGGATGCGGACGGTTGGGACGGGACTTGAATTCAGGATGGTACTGGACACCCACATAGAAGGGGTGGTCCCGCAGCTCCACAGCCTCCACCAAACGCCCGTCCGGCGACTGACCGCAAAGGATCAGACCGGCCTGCTCCAGTGCGGCGCGGTAGTGGTTGTTGAATTCATAGCGGTGGCGATGGCGCTCGCTGACATGCTGCGTCCCGTAACAGGCGTGGAGCTTCGTTTCCGGAGCAATGACACATGGCCATGCACCCAATCGGAGGGTGCCGCCCTTAGCCACCTCGTCGCTCTGCCCGGGCATGAAGTCGATGACCTTCTCCGGGCAGGCGGGATCGAACTCTCCGGAATTGGCTTCCAAAAGACCGGCGACATGACGCGCGAATTCAATGACCGCGATCTGCATGCCCATGCAGATGCCCAAAAAGGGAACGCCTCCGCTCCTGGCGTATTCCGCTGCCCGGACCATTCCCTCGATCCCCCGGTCGCCGAAGCCGCCCGGGACCAGGATGCCGTCAACGTCTGCCAGCTCGGCAGCTGTGACAGTCTCGGCGTCGATCCAGTCGATCCGAACGCTCACCCCGTTGGCGTAACCAGCGTGGCGCAGCGCCTCCGCAACGGAGAGATATGCGTCGTGGAGCTGGACATATTTGCCAACAAGTCCGATGCGAACCTCCCCACGCAGGCCCTTGATGTTCTGCACCAGGGCGGTCCATTCCGCCAGATCCGGCGCCCGGGCGGGAAGACCGAGCTCCCGGCAGACCACGCCGGATAGACCAGCCTGCTCCAGCATCAGCGGAGCCTCATAGAGAACTGGCAGGGTCCGGTTTTCCATCACACAGTCCGGCTTGACGTTGCAGAACAGGGAAATCTTCCGGAAGATGCTCTCCTCCAGCGGCTCGTCGCAGCGCAGAACAATGATGTCCGGCCGGATGCCCATTCCCTGCAGTTCCTTGACCGAATGCTGGGTGGGCTTGGATTTATGCTCCTCGGAGCCGCGAAGGTAGGGTACCAGGGTTACGTGGATGAACAGACTGTTCTCCCGCCCGACCTCCAGCGCGATCTGACGCACAGCTTCCAAAAAAGGCTGGGATTCGATGTCGCCGATGGTGCCGCCAATCTCGGTGATGACCACGTCTGCGTCGGTCTGACGACCCACCCGGTAGACAAATTCTTTGATTTCGTTTGTAATGTGCGGGATGACCTGCACTGTGGCACCCAGATATTCCCCTTTTCGCTCCTTGTTGAGCACGTTCCAGTAGACCTTGCCGGAGGTCAGATTGGAATACCGGTTCAGGTCCTCGTCGATAAAGCGTTCATAATGCCCCAGGTCCAGATCCGTCTCGGCTCCGTCCTCAGTGACATAGACCTCTCCGTGCTGATAGGGGCTCATGGTGCCGGGGTCCACGTTGATATAGGGATCCAGCTTCTGGGCAGCGATTTTAAAGCCTCTGGCTTTGAGCAGACGGCCCAGGGAAGCGGCGGTGATCCCCTTGCCCAGGCCGGAGACTACGCCGCCGGTTACAAAAATGTATTTTGTCATTACAAGCACCTATTCCCACTCTTCTTACGAAGCTTAACTTAACACATTTTGTTTAGCGATTATTG
>CALYTU010000053.1 GCA_945487445.1 uncultured Clostridia bacterium
CCAGTGACCAGTTTGATTAGAGACCTTTTTCTGCCAAACAGGCGGCGCGGAGCTCCGAAGCCAGATAGAGCGATCCGTAGCCCAAGATAGCGCCGTCTCTTGGGGTGACGGAGAGCGCGCGGCGTACTGCCTCGGCAGCGTTTGCACAGGGCTCGACTGGTTTGCCGTACCGGGCCAGCAGACCTGCCAGCTCCGCACCGTCCAGTGCGCGGGGATTGGAGGGCGTCAGGGTGAAGAACCGATCTGCCAGCCTTGCTGTGCGTTCGTACATGGCGGCGTAATCCTTGTCCGCCAGCACGCCGGTGATGACTGTGAGGGGCTTTCCGGCCAGGTAGGTGTTGGCTGCCTCCCAGAGTGCGTCCATGCACTGAGGATTGTGGCCGCCGTCGAGCACAAACAGCGGGTCCCGGCCCAGAAGCTCAAAGCGCCCCGGCCAGCGGACAGCCCGAATGCCGTCCTGAATGGCTTTGTCGGGAATGTACCAGCCCCGGTCCCGCAGGAGCTCCAGTACGGTGAGCACCAGAGATAGGTTCCTGCGCTGATGTTCTCCCAGAAGCGGGAGCTCCAGCATCAGATCGCCCCAGCGGAAACGCTGGCCGCTCAGATCGTGGCCCAACGGATTCAGGACCAGGGGATCGGTGTGATAGAGCGGGATGTCCTGCCGACGGCAGAGATCCTCAATGACAGCACAGACAGCAGGCGAATTCGGGTAGAGTGCGGCAGCGCAGCCGGGCTTGAGAATGCCGGCCTTCGTCCGGGCGATCGCCTCTACGGTATCGCCCAGATACTCGGTGTGGTCCAGGCCGATGTTGGTGAAGACGGCGGCTTCCGGTGCGGGGATGACGTTGGTTGCGTCCAGCTCGCCGCCCATGCCCGCCTCGAGCACCACAATGTCAGCGCCGGCGTCTGCAAACCAGTTCAGCGCGATGGCGGTGACCAGCTCAAACTCCGTGGGCGGGTCCGCCATGCCGTCAGCGCGGCGGCGGACGGCCTCAGTCTCGCCGGCAAGTGCCTGGCGGGAGATCATTTCACCGTTAATCTGCATCCGCTCCCGAAAGTCGATAACCCAGGGGGAGATGAAGAGACCGGTCCGATAGCCTGCCTTTGTCAGCACGGAGGCAAGCATGGCGGCAGTGCTGCCCTTGCCGTTGGTGCCGACAATGTGGATGAATTTTAGTTTCTTTTCAGGGCTTCCCAGCCGCTCCATCAGCTCCGAGATCCGGGAAAGCCCCGGCACAGAGCCCTTCCAGCTTACGGCATGGATGTATTGTAAGGCTTCTTCGTAGGTCATAGTTTTCAGCTCTCAAATCTTGGTTAACAATTTAGCAGCCTCCCCTGTCATTTCGAACGAAGTGAGAAATCCGTACTCATTGCGTGGAGAGAACGGATTTCTCGGAAATCGATCGTTTCGAAATGACAGGATGCTGAAAAATACGATTTTGGTTATGAATGAAAGTCTTTTAGGCAACGATCAGCGTATCGCTGCAGTTTTGGAAAACCGCAGTACGAGCTCCACGCCGTTGCAGGCGCTTGGCGGTCAAATCCGGGCAAGCCCTTTTTTCCGAAGTGTTCGCACCAGAGGAAGGGCTACAGAAGCCACTACAATCGCCGCCCCTATTGCGACCAAAGCGCGGAGCAGAGCGACTCCGAATACCATGTGGTAACTGTAGTACCCGATGATTTTGCTGTCAAAATACAGAGCGGCAGTGTTGCAGAAGGCGAGAACCACCCCACATCCGATACATACCGCATAGCAGAGCGCAGGCTGCTCCGTAATATGCCGTTTCTGATTGGCGGTGAAGGTGCAAAGTCCCAAAACCAGCGCATAAATCACGGTCGGCGCAACCCAGATCGGAGTGGAGATCGGGGAGAAGGAAAAGCGCACAACCTGGGTCAGTAGCTCTCCCACAAACCCAACAGCACAGACATCCGCCGGGTGCAGTAAAAACGCGGTTGTCACCAGGGCAAGCGTGGCAACTGAGATTTCTAAATCGTTCCCTATGGGAATTGTCAGGAGCTTCAGGGCGAAGTAAATTGCGGCCAGCATGCCGTCTACGGCGATTCTTCGGGATTTGGACATAAAAAATCCTCCGATCAGGAGGAGGTTGAGGTCCTGGATTTTTCGGAGCGGCTGCAGGCGTGCATCGTAAGCCGAAAACGGCTTTTCGTCCATTGGCAACCTCCCATCCAATGGCACTACCGGGATAACCCGACGCGCGCGCCCTACTCTCCGAGGGACCGCGTACATCTTATACCAGAAATTGCAAAAATGCAAGAGTTTTTTGAAAAAAACGATGCAACAGCCTCCTCTGTCAGTTCAAACGAAGTGAGAAATCCGTTCTCTCATGCAGGGGAAGAATGGGTTTGACAGCGATCAATCGTCTCGAGACGACAGGCAACAGACTCAAAAGCAGCCGGGGCTGCCGTTTGGGCAGCCCCGGCCTTCGCTTACCGGTTGTTGTAACGCTCGATGCCCAGGGCCAGCAGGTCCAGAGCCCGAGACAGGTCCTCTTCCTTGAGCACGTAGGCAATTCGGATTTCGTTGGTACCTCTGCCCGGAGTTGCGTAGAAGCCAGCGGCGGGTGAGCACATGACGGTCTCACCGTGATCCTCAAAGTCGGTCAGCATCCACTTCATGAAGGTGTCGGCGTTGTCGATGGGGAGCTTTGCCATGACGTAGAAGGCACCCATGGGCTTTGCGCAGACCACGCCGGGAATGGCAGAGAGCTTGGCATAGCAGAGGTCGCGACGGAGGCGGTACTCATCGCGGACCTTTTCAAAGTATTCCGGTCCCACGCGGTACAGGGCGGCTGCGCCAACCTGCTCGAGCGTGGTGGTACAAAGACGGCCCTGGCAGAACTTCAGCGCCTCGGCCATCAGGGCCTTATTGCGGGAGATCAGCATACCGATGCGGGCGCCGCAGGCGGAGAAGCGCTTGGAAACGGAGTCGATCACCACCACATTTTCGTCCACGTCCCGCATGGAGCCGGCGCAGAGCACGTCGTCGGTGTCATAGACGAACTCACGGTAGACCTCGTCGCAAATCAGGTAAAGGTCGTGCTTCTTGGCTACGTCGGCAATGGAACGGAGCTCATCCCGGGTCAGAACGTTGCCGGTGGGATTGTGGGGGTTGATGATGGCGATGGCGCGGGTCTTCTCATTGATCAGAGCCTCCAGGGCCTCGGGCTTTGCATAGTTGTAATCCTCCTCGGGGATGGTTGCCATGGGCCGGATTACGCCCCCGGAGGCCTTGATGAAGGTGTTGTAGCTGGAGTAGAAGGGCTCGGGAACGATGACCTCGCTGCCCGGATCGAGAATGCAGAGGAAGAGAATCTGCAGCGCCTCGCTGCCGCCGGTGGTGATGAGGATGTCCTCCTTGCTGTAATCAACGCCGATGCGGTGATAATAATCCACAACGGCATCAAGCATAAACTCCGTGCCCTGGGAGTTGGCATAAGCCAGGACTTTCTGGGAGAAACCGCGAACCGCTTCAAAGAATTCGGGCGGGGTTTCGATATCCGGCTGACCGATGTTCAGCTTGTAGATCTTCTTGCCGGCCGCTTCTGCAGCCATTGCGTAGGGCGTGAACTTCCGCATGGGGGACAAAGAACAAAGCTGGGATTTTTCTGACAGTTTCATAGAAACCTCCTATTTTGTATTACTATCGGAATCCTCCTGATCCCGACTGTTTTTTCCGTATTTCTTCGCGTAGCCATAGCCATACCCGTAACCGTATCCGTAACCATGGCCGTAGGCGTAGCTCTTCCGGCTGGAATAGCCGTAACCGCTGGCGCTGGTGCTGCGGGCGGTTTGGTTCAGCACGCAGCCAAGGAACCGCACGTCCATGCCGTTGAGCGTGTTGGCACTGTCGAGCACCGAGGCGCGCGAAACATAATCCTGCCGGACAACATAGATCACGCCGTCCACCCACTGGGAGAGGCTGGCCGCGTCGGAAAGCAGACCGCAGGGCGGCGTATCGACGATGACATAGTCGGCATCCTGGCGCAGCATGTTCATAATACTTTGCAGCCGGGGCGAGGAGAGAAAGTTCTGCGGCTGCTCCGCAATCTTGTCGCCGCTGAGCAGACACAGGGTTGTGCCCTCCACGGGAGTCAGCGCTGATTCCAGATCGTTGTCATGCTCGGCGATAAGCTCCACGAGCCCGCGCGTGGGTGTGGTGATCCCGAATAGATCCTTGACCGTCTGCTTGCGCAGATCACAGTCCACCAGCGTTACACGGCTGCCCTGCTCGGCAAGAGAAAGGGCCAGATTTGATGAGAGCGTGGATTTGCCCTCGCCGGGAATGGTGGAAGTTATCATGATGATTTTTGCGTGTCGGTTTTCCAGCTCCTTACGCAGTTGGAAACGTACGGCGCGAATCGCCTCTGTGTAGCTTTCATCCAGATGCGGATTCGTCAGAAGCACCGCCCGATTGGCTTTGGTGCGGGCCTTGAACCGCACCTGCGGCAGCAGACCCAGACAGGGGACGTTCAGCAGCTCGCGCAGATCCTCGGAGTTGTGGACTGTCTTGCGGAACCAAGCGAAAAGTGCCACAATCGCCAGTCCGGCGGCCAAACCCAGCAGAGCCCATCTTATGGTGGTGCCAGCAAAATCGGGGGGATTGATCGGGGTTGTGGGCATTTCGGCCTCGTCGAAGACCTCAAGCGAAAAGCTTCCCAGGATTTCCACGCCGGCTTCGGGAAAAATCTCGGTGGCCATTTGGAGTCCGTCGTAGGCGTCCTGGGGGGTGGCGGCCTTGGACGTAAAGATCAGCATGGTTGCCTCGGACCGGCAGCTCACGCTTGCCGGAAGACTGGAGATGCCGTATTTTTCGCGCATCAGAGTGAGGGCCGAATCGGAACTCATAATGTGCGAGTAGGTAACGGCCAGTGTATTGGCGGCGTTGGAGTCAAGATAATAAGTGTAGTTGTTGAATTCGATGTTTCCAGAGCGGTTTGCACTTACGCGGTAGACCGCATAGGTCCTGTACGAGGGTTCATAGCTCCGTCTGACCTTGTAGTAGCGGTAGCCGCCTGTCAGCAGACAGAGCAGCAGCGGAATCCAGATCAGGCGTGGCAGCGTCCTCATAATATTATGCCAGAATACGGAGAGATTGAATTCAGAGGGTTTTTTCTGCTGTTCCATATCAGTTCTCCTTCTTCCGGGAAGTATTCAGCTTCACGTCGTCCCGATCCGGGTGAGACTTTTCGCTGCCGCCGTAATACCCGTAGCCGTACTTTTTGCGATTCTTGCCGTATCCGTAACCGTAGATGTGCCCGTAGCCGTAGCCGTAATTATGTCCGGCCACGAGCCCAGCGGCGAGATTCAGGGTATGCACATCGTTGAAGATATAGCCCAGGAATCTGCTCTTGCACCGGCTCAGGCTGTCGATGCCGTCGTTAATTGCCTTGTCAGGCATCATGTCCTGCCGCACAACGATCAGGGATGCGTCCGCCAGGTCAGAAAGAATTTCACTGTCGGTGAAAAATCCCAGGGGGGAGGAGTCGAGTATGATATAATCAAAGTGATCGCGCAGAATCTCGACAAGCCGCCGCATTTGGTTCGATCCCAAAAGCTCGGCGGATTGACGCTGGACTTTGGAGGCAAACAAGAAGAAAAGATTATCAGACTTGCTGTAATGAAGCGCCTGGACAAGCTGCTCCGGGGCGAGCTCTCCCTTGAGCAGAGCATTGAGCGTGACGTTTTTCTCTGCCACCTCAAAAATCAGATGCTGGGCGCATTTGCGCAGATCACAGTCCATGAGCAGGACCTTCTTGTGCCGTTTTGCGAGGCTCAGCGCCAGATTGGCGGCCACGGTGGATTTGCCCTCGTTCTCGCTGACGGAAGTGATGAGGAAGGTTTTGCACCCGTGCTGCCGCCCGGCGTGCTCCACGCGTGCGCGGAGCTGGTGGATGGACTCCACATAGAGGAATGCTGTCGTGGGGTTGGAAATCAGAAGGGGCGTCTTCCGCCGCCGGATCATGCTCTTGAGCGTCCTGCGCTTGCGCTGGTGGTTGAGCGCAACCAGCAGGCTGCCGTCGATCTGGTTGCGCGCGCCTTCGACGGTTTGGACTGTCCCGGAGGTGATGCTCAATACCGCCAGCAGCACCACCATGGCCAGAGCACCGAGAATCACAGCGATCATTCCCGTGCGTCGCAGTGTGATCCAGAAGCTGCCCTTGTCCGGAATGACCGGGGCAGATACCGTTTCGAGCATGACCGAATTAAAGACAAATTGAGCATAGTCTTCATAATGCTCAAGTATTCCGCTGCACATGTAGTAAGCGGCGCGGGGGCTCGGTGCGGAGACGCAGAGCTGGATGAGATTGGTTCCGTTGATGACGGAGGAGGAAACCTTCGCCCCTTCCACATCCTTGCCGCCCAGGCGCTGCACACGGTTGACCAGGGTGGGGCCGGAAAGCAGCTTGGCAAACTGGTCGGTCGTTGAGGCCGTGATCGAGGAGGTTCCCTGCGTGATCGAGGAGCTGTTGCGTGGGGTGACCATAAAAGTTGCCGAGCAGGTATAGGTGGGGTGAATCAGCAGAACACTCCAAATGTAGGCACACAGGGCAAATAAACCTGCGCTCATCAGAATCATCCAGATATTCTTCCGGATCCGGTGCAGGATACAATAGGGCTCGACCTCGGACCAAATGGATTGAGAACGTTGTGATTGCTTCATATTGCTGCCCTCATTCTACGATCACGGTGAGGATCACCGTGGCGATTTCACCGGAAATACCGGTGTAGTAATAGTACACCTCATAGACGCCAGGAGTATCAGTGTCCACATTTGACGCGTTGACCGAGACCTTGGACAGGGGGACGGTCTTGTCCGCTTCCGGGGACATGGGATCTGTCACCTCATCGAGATAGCTGCGGAACGAAACGTGCTCGCCGGTTTTCACATAGATCAGGTAATCCTTCAGTTGAATCGCCGGCCGGGAGGGGGTGTTGTCGATGATCTGGACCGTCAGGGGCAGATAGCTCGTGTCGCCCATCCGGTTTGTGACGCTGAGCATGGCGGTGTATGTGCCGGGGGTGTTGTTAATCACGGTGGATTCTTCCAGCTTCAGCCGCCCGGAGATGTCACCGTCCCGCTGATCGGTCACGGTGACATAGCCGGTGAAGGTGACCGGCTGACCCATGCCAAAGATCATGGGCTGTAAGAGCCGAAAGCGGGGGGGCAAGTAATCCCGGTATCGGATCGTCCGCGAATAGGTGGCATAGTTGGAGGACTCATCGAAAACGATGTAGGACACATTCACGTCCGTGTCGTTGATGAGCTGAGAAATCGCCCTAACGCGGATTTTCGAGGTCAGATCGCCGTCCACATTGTCATAAGCACTCAGTCCCTGCATCAGCGCCTGTTCGGGATCTGTGACGCTGACCTCCAGCAGTTCGGCTTCAGACCGGAACGCAGGTGCGCTGGTGTCCTCATGGGTGTAGTTGTAGAAGTACAGACTGGCAGCGCCCGCCAGCGCCAAAAAGAAAAGAATAATCAGGGTGATTCGTACATATTTCAGCATAACAGATCTCCTTACAGAGTTTGATCCTTTGCGATTTTCAAAGGATTCTCATAGAGCAGAAGCTCCGGGTCCGCCTCGGGGAAGCGCTGCGCCAGGCAGTTGAGCAGCGCACCGAAATGGGGGGTGCGGTGCAGAAAATGATGTGCATCGGAGGCGATGACGGACACCGCACGGCGCCGAAGCAGCAGCGCCGCCGTGACATAGGCTTCTTCGCCCAGATCGCCGAGCAGGCTGCCCTTGTTGAGCTGGAGCACGCGGCCGTCGTCGGCCCACTGCTGAGCCAGCATCGGCGCGCGCTGGACGCAGTAGTAACGCTCCGGATGTGCTACCACGGGAACCAGACCCTCCGCCTCCACGGCGCGCAGACACTGTTCCATATAGGCGGGGTCCTCATCGAAATAAAACTCCAGCAGCAGATAGCGTGAACCATTGAGCGTCATGAAGTCGCCGGCTGCCAGGTGGTCTTCAAAGTGACCGCGGGCCAAAACCTCGGCGCCGGAGAGAATCTTCACCGGAATGCCGGCCTCATCGACGGCGTCCTGCAGATCGGTGTAGGCCCGGATCAGCGCGGGGGAGTGGAAATTCTGCTGCACGTTTCGGGTGTTGCAGTGGGGCGTGGCAAAGATGTGGGTAACGCCGGAGCTCGCCGCCATGGCCGCCATCTCGAGCGAGATCCCCGGATCCGCTGCGCCGTCGTCCAGACCTGGGAGGATATGACAGTGAAGATCCATCATCGCCTACACCCCCAATCTATATGTTATGCTTTAGAATAACATATTTTCCGAATAATTGCAACCGCTCCGTACGAAAAAACCGGGAAAGATTGAATTTTTTTCTGATGGGAATAAAACATCTGGACAACTGGAAAAAATCGGTGTATAATGATCGGGACGACTGCGAAAGTCGTTGATCGAATGTTTTAAAACTGCGCATCGGCGCACGAAATGGAGGAATTTCCTATGTCTGTTAAAGTTGCCATCAACGGGTTTGGCCGCATCGGCCGTCTGGCCTTCCGTCAGATGTTCGGCGATCCTGACTATGAGATCGTGGCCATCAATGACCTGACCTCTTCCAAGATGCTGGCGCATCTGCTCAAGTACGACTCTACGCAGGGCAATTACGCGCTGACCCACAAGGTCGAGTTCAATGAGGGCGAGGGCGAGGACAACTACATTGTCGTTGATGGCAAGAAGATCGTCATCTATAAGATGCCCAACGCCGCCGATCTGCCCTGGGGCAAGCTGGGCGTTGACGTGGTGCTCGAGTGCACCGGCTTCTACACCAGCAAGGCCAAGGCGCAGGCTCATATCGACGCGGGTGCCAAGAAGGTTGTCATCTCTGCTCCGGCCGGCAACGACCTGCCCACCATCGTTTTTAACGTCAACCATGAGAAGCTGACCCGCGAGGATAATATCATCTCCGCCGCTTCCTGCACCACCAACTGCCTCGCTCCCATGGCCAAGGCCCTCAACGGCTACGCGCCCATCTGCTCCGGCATCATGACCACCGTCCATGCCTACACCGGCGATCAGATGCCTCTCGACGGCCCGCAGAGAAAGGGTGACCTCCGCCGCTCCCGTGCCGCTGCTGTGAACATCGTTCCCAACTCCACCGGCGCCGCCAAGGCCATCGGCCTGGTCATTCCTGAGCTGGCCGGCAAGCTGATCGGCTCCGCACAGCGTGTTCCCACCCCCACCGGCTCCACCACCATCCTGATCGCCGTGGTCAAGGGCAAGGACGTCACCAAGGAAGGCATTAACGCCGCCATGAAGGCCGCCTCCAACGAGAGCTTCGGCTACAACGAGGACGAGATCGTTTCCTCCGACATCATCGGCAGCCGTTTCGGCTCCATCTTTGACGCCACCCAGACCATGGTCTCCAAGATCGACGAAGAGACCTATCAGGTTCAGGTCGTGTCCTGGTACGACAACGAGAACTCCTACACCAGCCAGATGGTCCGTACCATCAAGCATTTCTCCAACCTGCTGTAAGAATCGGAACGATCCGGGATTTTGTTACGGATCGGCTGTATGAAACAACCGCGAAGAGCTCCGTCCGGTCGGGCGGGGCTTTTTGCGGTTGAACACACAATCAGTGGGAAAAAGAATCCGTTTCGCGGACCGGACTAGAAGCGTTTTATCAGAGAATAGTATCAGACGCCGCAGGATCATAAAACTGATTAGCTCCGAAATATTTCAAAAAACAGCAGATTTTTCTTGACAAATCGGAAGGAACTGCATATAATAAACAAGCCGAATGCAAATCCGCCCTTAGCTCAGTTGGTAGAGCAACTGACTCTTAATCAGTGGGTCCCGGG
>CALYTU010000054.1 GCA_945487445.1 uncultured Clostridia bacterium
CTTGGAATATCCTTGCGATTTGAGCGCTTAGGTCCTCACTTTGCAACTAACACTTTTCATTTTTCATTTTCTATCGTTCACGCTTCACTATATTGTTGTTACTCTGGCCATACGACCGCGGATTGATCCTCTGAGAACCGTCACCCGGCTCTGTCATAAGCAATCAGCCGCTTCAAGGCTTCCACGGCCACGCGGACAGCGGCAGTGGTATCCTCACTCATGGTCTGATCCAGACCGGCCGCCTCCCGCTCCTGGTTCCAAATCACATGGAAGCAAGAGCCGCATCGGCACCCCAAGGCGTCGGCCACCACAAACAGGGCCGCCGACTCCATCTCGGACGCCAGTACACCCAACCGCTTCCACGCCTCCCACTTGTTCAACAACTCGTAGGAAACAGGCATCTTATGCGGGTCATGCTGGCCATAGAAGGCGTCCTTACACTGGACCACGCCGACATGGGTGGTCTTTCCCATGGCCAGAGCGGCATCTCGCAGCGCGATCGTGATGTCTAAGTTCGCAACCGCGGGATATTCAATGGGAGCATACTCCACGGAAGTATGTTCATAACGAACGGCTCCAGTGGCCACGACGATGTCGCCGGAACGCACCTTGGTGTGGATGCCGCCGCAGGTGCCGGTACGTATGAATGTATCGGCGCCAATGTTGTGAAGCTCCTCCATTGCGATTGAGGCGGAGGGTCCTCCAATGCCCGTGGAGCAGACTGAGACCTTCTCTCCCAGCAGATAGCCGGTGTAGATGTTGAACTCCCGGTTCTGGCTCACGTGACGGGAATCGTCAAAAAGGGCGGCAATGGAGGCACAGCGCCCAGGATCTCCGGGCAGGATCACATAACGCCCCACATCTCCCTCGACGCAGTGAATATGGAATTGTTTTTCAAGCTGCTGCATGAACATATCCCCTTTCCAGACAGCTTACATCTCAAACAGACTGACCTGACTTGTCATTGGCAAATTGCCGAAGGCTCCCGCTGCCCGGAGGGTCTCCACGTGGGTCTGGGAGACCTTGGGGCAGGCGGCGGTAAACTCCTCGATGGAGATGAAGGTCTTTCCGCGACGCCCTTCGGCAATGTCCCTGGCCGCGTTCTCGCCCAGGCCGGAGATCGCCACGAAGGGCGGCAGAAGCTTTGTCTCCCGCGGCAGGAATTTCACCGCATCCGACTCATAGATGGACACGGGCAAAAACGCAAAGCCGCGCAGATAAAACTCATAGACAACCTCCAGCGTGGTCAAAAGCTGGTCATCCTTGTCGGTACGGTTTTCCATCCCCTGAATGGTCTGAATGGAGGCAAGGCATTCCTCTTTGCCCCTGCACATCATGGAGGCGTCAAATCCGCCCTTCTGGCTGCGGCGGTAGAAATAGGCCGCGTAGAATGCCAGCGGCTCATGCACCTTGAACCAGGCGATACGAAAAGCCATCATGACATAGGCCGCGGCGTGCGCCTTAGGGAAGAGATACTTGATCTTCTTACAGGAGCCGATGTACCAATCCGGTACGCCGGCGGCCTTCATCTCTTCCTCCGCGCCCTCCGGGAGCCCTCTTCCCTTTCGGACAGCCTCCATAATTTTGAACGAGCGCTTATCCGGCATGCCACACTGAATCAGATAATTCATAATATCGTCACGGCAGCCGATGGCCTGCGAAACGGAAGCGGTTTTGGAAAGGATCAAATCCCGCGCATTGCCCAGCCACACATCCGTTCCATGAGAAAAACCGGACAAACGGATCAGAACGTCGAACTGGGTTGGTTGGGTTTCCTTCAGCATGCCCCGGGTAAAGCCCGTACCAAATTCCGGAATCCCCACGGCCCCGGTCTGTCCCAGAATGGGATCGTCCTCATAGCCAAGGACCTTGGAGGACGTAAAAATGGACATGGTTTCCTTATCGTCAAGGGGAATCTTCTGCGGGTCCATTCCGGTCATATCCTGAAGCATGCGGATCATGGTGGGGTCGTCATGACCCAGCATGTCCAGCTTCAGCAGATTTTCCTCCATGGGATGGTAATCGTAATGGGTGGTGATCCACTCAGATTCGTGGTCGTCCGCCGGGTGCTGGACCGGACAGAAGTCCCAGATCTGGTTTTCCTGCGGGATGACCACCAAACCGCCGGGGTGCTGGCCGGAGGTTCGCTTCACCCCCACGCAGCCCGCAGCCAGCCGCGTCTCCTCGGCCCGGCTTGCCTTGCGATCACGTTCCGCCAGGTACTTCTTCACATAGCCAAAAGCAGTCTTTTCCGCCACGTCACCGATGGTTCCAGCGCGGAAGACATGGGATTTGCCGAACATTTCCACGCAGAAGGCGTGGGCCCTGGCCTGGTATTCGCCGGAAAAGTTCAGGTCGATATCCGGAACCTTATCGCCGCCGAATCCCAGGAAGGTCTCAAAGGGGATGGCAAAGCCGTCCTTCTCAAACCGCGTGCCGCATTTGGGGCAGACTGCGTCAGGCAGATCCGCACCACAGTTACAGCCTGCCGGGACCTCAAAGGTGGTAAACTTGCAGTCAGAGTTCGGGCAGCGATAGTGGGGCGGCAGAGAATTGACCTCCGTAATCCCCGAAAGGAAGGCAACCAGCGACGAGCCCACGGAGCCACGGGATCCAACCAGATAACCGTGCTCCAGGGAGTTCTGGACCAGCTTCTGAGCGGAGATATAGATGACATCGTAATGGCAGTTAATGATATCGCCCAACTCTGTCTCCACGCGTTTTGTGATCAGCTCCGGTGGGTTCTCTCCGTAGAGGCGGCGGAGCTTGCCGTAAACCAGGGATTTCAGGTCCTCCACGGAGTTCTCAATTTTCGGCGCATAGAGATTGTGAGGCAGGGGACGGACCCAGTCGCACATATCTGCGATCAGGTTTGTATTCCGAACCACGATCTCATGGGCTTTCTCCCGGCCCAGATAAGAGAACTCTTCCAACATCTCCTCCGTGGTGCGGAAATAGAGAGGGTTGTCCCGGTCACAGTCGTCAAATCCCTTGGAGGCCAGAAGGATCCGGCGAAAAATCTCATCCTCAGGGTTGAGAAAATGAACATCCCCGGTCGCGCAAACAGGCTTGTCCAGAGCCTCTCCCAACCGTATGACGGTCCGGTTGAAATCCTTGAGATCTTCATCGGACTCAGCCAGTCCCATTCCAAGCAGGAAACGGTTGTTTGCAAGGGGCTGGACCTCCAAGAAGTCATAGAAGGCAGCGATCTGCTTCAGTTCCTCCCATGGCTTCTTCGCCACAATAGCGGTAAAAAGCTCCCCGGCCTCGCAGGCGGATCCTACGATCAGGCCCTCCCGCCAACGCAGGAGCTCAGATTTGGGGATCACAGGAGCGCCGTTGCCGCCGCGGCGAGTGTGAAAATAGTAGAGATTGGAGAAGGAAATCAAACGGTAGAGATTCCGCAGGCCCAGGGAATTCTTTGCAAACAGGAGAATGTGGTGGATTCGCTGGTCCTTTGGCGTCGGGTGGGAGCCAAAGTCCATGTTTCCCGCCGCGTAATTCACAGCCTGGAGCCGGTCCACGCCCCGGTCCAGCAACATCCTGGCAAATCGGTCATATAGCAGGCCGCAGGTCACGGCATCGTCGGTTGCCCGGTGGTGCGCAAAATCTGGCAGTTCAAAATACTCGGCCAACACGTCCAGTCTGCGTTTGGTAAACTGTGGCAAAAGATCATAGGCCAGACCCAACGTGTCGATACAGGTGGGGTGAAAGGGCTGACCCAGTCGGCGGCAGGCCGCCTTCATCATGCTCAGATCGTAGTTGGCATTGTGCGCAACCAGGGGCAGGTCCCCACAGAAATTCAGAAATGCTGTGATGGCCTCCCGCTCCGAGGGTGCGCCGACCAGCATCTCATCAGAGATTCCGGTGAGCTCGACAATATTGCCCGGAAGCGGCCGCCCCGGATCCACAAAAGTATTGAATTTTTGAAGCACTTGATCCCCGCGCATCCGGGCTGCGCCGATCTCGATGAGGCGATCCCGCTCCGGCGACAGTCCGGTGGCCTCGACGTCGAAGGCCACAAACTCGCCGTTCAGCGGGGCGTCCCCTTCGCCAAAGACGCAGGTGCGGAAGGTTTTCAAGGTTGTGGGCGTTGCGTCGGTGTCCACATCGTTGATGAAATAGCCCTCACAGCCGTAGAGGATTTTGATGGGCTCATCTGTTCCGGCAATTTTAGTTTTGGAATTGGCGAGGGCTGCGGTAAAGGAATGCGTCACGCCGTGATCTGTAATGGCGATTGCCCGATGGCCCCAATCGGCCGCCTGGGCAATCGCCTCCGCAGTGTCGGTCAGGGCGTCCATGGCTGACATCTTTGTGTGCAGGTGGAGCTCCACCCGTTTTTCAGCCGCCCGATCCTTCCGCAAAGGCCGCGGGACCTCCTTGATGGAGTAGGGCTGGAGGACCAGCTCGTTGTCGTAGCGGCTGACCGTGACCTTCCCAAAAACGCGAATATAACTGCCGGGCTTGTGTTTTTTGGAATTTGGGCCGTGAATGCCGTCCAAAATCGGCTTGGCCCTGGCTTCTTCCATGTACTGATTGACGCAGACGGAGCCTGTATGATCGGTCATATAGAAGCTGACCACCCACGCCTTCGCCTTGGTCAGTTCCTTGTGGTTGACGGCAAAGACCTCTCCCTCCACACAGACCTTGAACATATCCACGTTGAGCTCCCGCATTGGGGTGGGCTCCTGAAAAAACGGCTTTCCAAATATCATCCCCTCGGCCGCGCTTTGCGGCTTCGGGGCATCGGGCTTAACGGCGGGCGAAGCAAGCGGGGCAGGAATATGCTCCTTTGCCTCGTCCCGGATACGCTTCGTTTCAGCAAAAAGTTCCTCGGCGGAAAGCTCGCGGCCTGCGTGGAGCTCAATATGAACGGCTGTGCAGAAGCATTCCGAGAGCCATTGCTCAACCCGAGACAGGTGGGGCTTCAGATTGGTGATCCCGTTTGCACGCAAATGAATATGAAGTGTACTTCCCTCTGTCTCACAGCGGCAGCCCGCCAGCATGGCCGGAGCAGGCGGATACAGACCGGCCAGCAGGCCGGTCACATCCTGAATGTCCATCCGCGCCAGCAGTGCCGCGTCATAGCGAGGCTGGAGATTAACAGTCCGCAGGTCATAGAACGCGCGAATGCACTGCTCCGCCCGAGTCAGCAGGTGTATGGGAAGATAGACCTCGCTGCGCACGCAAACAACGACCTCCCGCTCCTTGATGCGCAGGTCCACGTTCTGGACGGTATTCTGTTTCAAAAGCGCATTGGCCTCGTCCCCCAGGTCCAGTGCAGAGAACAGGTCGAGCAGGGAGATGTTTTCTTTCATGATTTCTATGTGATGCTTCGTTGCATAAGGATTATAACTCGTCAATGTAGCGCAGAAGTGCCGGTAATAATTCGTCGTAAGGCAATTTTTCCCTGAGCTGTCCCTTGACAAACAGCACGCCGCAGCCATCGCCCCCGGCGATGCCCACGTCAGCCTCCCGCGCTTCTCCCGGACCGTTGACCACGCAGCCCATGACCGCCACGGTCAGCGACTTTTCACAGTCGCGCAGGGCCTCTTCCACCCTTCCCGCCAGTCCGATCAGGTCGATCCGGGTACGACCGCAGGTGGGACAGGAGACGATGTTGACACCTTCCTTCCGCAGGCCCGCCGCCTTCAAAATAGCCTTGCCTGCCACGACCTCGCGCACGGGGTCGGCTGTCAGGGAAACACGAATGGTATCGCCGATGCCCATGCAGAGCAGACCGCCGATGCCCATGGCGGACTTGACGGTTCCCATATACTCAGTGCCGGTCTCGGTAACACCCACATGGAGGGGATAGTCGGACCGGGAGGCAAAAAGACGGTAGGCCGACATCATCAAAGGAACGCTGGAGGCCTTCATGGATACGCAGGTGTCATAGAAGCCATACTTTTCCAAAAGACGGATATGCCCGAAGGCGGACTCGACAAGGGCCTCAGGAGTTGGGTGTCCGTATTTCTCGAGCAGCTCCTTCTCCAAGCTTCCGCCGTTGACGCCAACGCGGATGGGGATGTGATGCGCCTTGCAGCAATCCACAACAGCCTTGACGCGGTCTTCCCCGCCAATGTTGCCAGGGTTGATACGAATTTTAGCAGCCCCGTGTTCCGCAGCAGCGATGGCGCAGCGATAGTCGAAGTGGATATCCGCCACCAGAGGCAGAGGGCTCTGCTCCGCAATGCGCCCGAAGGCCTCCGCGGCCTCCAGAGTGGGGACGGTGAGGCGGGCAATCTCACAGCCCGCCGTGTACAGCTCCTTGAGTTGGCGCAGGCTTCCCTCGACGTCGGTGGTCCTGGTGTTGCACATGGACTGGATAGACACCGGTGCACCGCCGCCCACAAAAACATTCCCTACCTTAATTTGTCTTGTCATTTGTGATACCTCTTTGGAAGCTGTTTCAGCGATTTAATATCGTCAATACGTCCTTCACCATCAGGACCCCCATGAGACCGAAGAGCAGAATCATGGAGGCGCCGTGAATCCAGCCCTCATATTTGGGGTTGATCTTTCTGCCGGTTACGGCGGTGAAAACCGTGTTGATCAGCAGAAACAGAACACGGCCGCCGTCCAGGGCGGGAATTGGGAG
Organism: uncultured Clostridia bacterium; assembly: GCA_945487445.1. GTDB lineage: Bacteria > Bacillota > Clostridia > Oscillospirales > Oscillospiraceae > JAFRPC01. Next base: position 6,602 of record CALYTU010000054.1, read on the forward strand.
CATGTTCATCACGGCCAGGTTGACAGCAATGAAGGCACCCAGATAGAGGACGTTCTGGATTCCTCTAGATACAGTGGATGCGTTCTCGCCGGTCTGAACCATGAAGTCTACCACACCGACGACGCCGCCCATTTCCTTGAGGCCCGCCCGTCCCGTGAAGAGGTCTGACAGTCCGTACCACACCATACGGGCGAAGTCCACGCACTCGTAGGCAGCAAACCGAGTCACGTTCACAAAGTTCTTCTCTGCGAAACTGCCCAGGGTAATACCGTATCGCAGAGAGGTCTTTCCTTTATCATCGGCAAACTCCCGTTTCTCGATCCGAAAGTGTTCAAAGGTCAGCTTCTCGCCGTTCCGAACCAGCACCAACTCCACATCTGTCGGATCGAAGCGACCGTCAAGCAGATCAAAATCGTCGCGCATATAGGTCCTTCGTCCATTTATAGAATAGATCTCGTCCCCAACCAAGACGCCCTGCTCCGCCAGAGCGCTCCCAGGCTCCATACCTGTAATTTTTGTTGTTTGCATGGCATAAACGGAACTAAAGAGGATGATGACCACCACAAAACCCGTCAGCAGGTTCATAAAGGAACCGGCGCAGAGGATAATCAGCCGCTTCCACCACTTGGCAGCGGTAAAAGCCCTGGGATCGCCGGTTACCTCGTCCTCTCCTTCCATGGCGCAAAAGCCGCCGATGGGCAGCAGGCGGAAGGAGTATTCTGTCTCTCCCCGTTTCCAGCCGAAAAGCCTGGGTCCCATGTTGATCGAAAACTCATTGACCCGGACCCCGCAAAGCTTGGCAGTGATAAAATGACCAAACTCATGAACCGCGATCAGAAAACCGAAGATCAGAATCGCTAATACAATATAAAATAAAGTCATGTGAAATATTACCTCTCAATTCTCGGAAATCACGGCGCGGGCAAGTCTGTCCGCCTCCAGGATCTGTTCCAGCGTTGGATCTTTCACAAAGGGCACTGCATCCATGGCCCGTTGGACCAGGTCCGGAATATCGTAGAATCCGATCTGTCGGCGGAGAAATCTTTCCACAGCGACCTCGTTGGCACCGTTCATAGCAGCGCAGGCCGTGCCGCCCTGCCGGGCCGCTGCGCGGGCGATGGCAAAGCAGGGAAAAACCTCCGGGTCCGGCGCAGCAAAGGTCAGGGGCGGACAGGACAGCAGATCCAGACCGGACGCCGGATTATCCACGCGGTTCGGGTAGGTTAATGCAAGCTGGATGGGAATGCGCATATCGGGCACGCCCAACTGGGCCAGCATCGCGCCGTCCACAAACTCCACCAGAGAGTGAACGATGGACTGCCGGTGGATCACCACGTCCACCTGCTCCGGAGGCAGCTCATACAGCCGCATGGCTTCGATGACCTCAAGCCCTTTGTTCATCAGCGTAGCGCAGTCAACGGTAATCTTTTCACCCATCTTCCAGTTGGGATGACGCAGGGCATCGTCACGGGTGACGTGTGCGAGCGCTTCCCGCGTCATTCCGAAGAAGGGGCCGCCGGAGCAGGTCAGAATGACGCGCTTGACCTCCTCCCGTCCGCGACTGCCCATGAGACATTGGAAAATGGCAGAGTGCTCGGAGTCAACGGGGATAATGTCCGCCCCGTTGGCGCGGGCAGTTTCCATGACCAGTTCTCCCGCACAGACCATGGTCTCCTTGTTGGCAAGGCCGATGCGTTTTCCCCGCCTTAGGGCGGCTAGCGTCGGGCGCAGGCCGACCATGCCAACTACGGCGGTAATCACTGTGTCGGCCTCATCAATGGCAGCAGCGGCCAACAAGCCATCTTCTCCCCAGAGAATCTCGGGCGCAGACATCGGCAGCCGACGTTGCAGCGCTTCAGCCGCGTCTTTTGTTGCCATGGAGACCAGCCGGGGGTGAAATTCAGCCACCTGCTCGGCCATACGATCCACGTTGGTCCCAGCCGTCAGCGCGACAACCTTCACCGGGAGATGCCGTACCACATCGAGTGTCTGGCGGCCAATGGAACCGGTGCTTCCCAAAATAGATAATACCTGTGTCATATCATTTCACCGCAAACGGAATTGTAAGAATCAGTGCTTCAACCAGCGGGGCGACGACGGTCGTCGAGTCAAATCGGTCGAGAATGCCGCCGTGACCCGGAAGCAGGTTGCCGTAATCCTTAATCCCCGCCTGGCGTTTGATGACGGAAAAAGTCAGATCTCCCAGAATGGAAGCCCCTGCACCCAACACGCCGTAGACCACGCACAGAAGGTAATTGACCTTGAAATCAAAGGCAAGCTGCATAATAACGCCATAGAGCACCATGCAGATTACTGTGCAGATCACGCCGCCCACGGCTCCCTCCACAGTTTTGTGCGGACTGATGACGGGGCAGAGCTTCCGCTTCCCGAAAGCGCGGCCGGCAAAATATGCGCCGGAATCCGGGATCATAGTCAGCACAAAAGCGGCGATGATGAAAAACTTTCCGTTCTCCATGACCCGCAGACGGATCAGCGCTCCCAAAAGATAAGGGATCACGACGGCGGAGAAGATCGCCGCGCAGACGGTCTTGAGACTCAACTCCGTGTGCGCGGCAAGCATTTCCCCGAACAGAGCACACAGATAAACCAGTACAGCGATCATCCCGAGGGTCCGGGGCAACTCCAGCCAGCTCCAGATGCAAACCGCCAGAGCCATACAGGAGGAATAGGCAAAGATACGAACGTGCTTGCAAAAGCCCGCGCCGATGAGCAATTCATGAACCGCCAGAATGCACATGGCGGCTACCAGAATTGCTGTCGCCACGGAGGGCAGGATCAGAACCACCGCCAGCAGCAGCGGCAGTCCCGCGGCAGCCACAAGAATTCTTGTTTTCATACCGATCAACTCCTTCTGGTGCAAAATAGCATATGTACCCTTTTAATAATGTATTCAGTTTATCACAAAAGGCCCTTCCTGTCAATGCAAGAAGCCCTTGAGTTTCCGCAGTTTGGAATGGCAGGAAAACGAGAAGATATCCACAGGCG
>CALYTU010000055.1 GCA_945487445.1 uncultured Clostridia bacterium
GATTTCTCGGCGATGAATCGCCTCGAAATGACAGGATACTGAACAGATACATTTGCCGTAGTAGGGGCGCTCATTGAGCGCCCCAGTCCGCCATGGGCGGACAACTTGCCAGAGGCAAATCCGGCGACGTGCCGTCATGATCTGAAGCGCTGCGCTCGGAACGATATGCCATGCCTTTTGGCGGCATTGCACGAAAACAAAACAGGCAATCGGAGAACATCCCACGCGTTTTCGTCTCCGATTGCCCGTTTTTGATTGCCTGTTCCGATTGCCGATTGCCTGTTCCCTGGAGGGTGTTACCTATTCCTGTGATCCCGCTTCCCGCCTTCGCAGGACGAGATAGCGGGCCGTCAACGCGGCGGTCAGCAGGTCCAGAAAGACGACGCTTCCGAGATCCCAGCGGAGCTGGCCCCGGTAAATGGGGTCCAGAGCCCACACCGGGACATGTTCCAATGCATCGGCCATGGAACAGCCATAGCGCATGTTGACCCGTAGGATGAGCGTCGCGCAGCCGTAGTAGAGACCGGGAAGGGCAGTGAGCGGCGCGAGCAGGGCGGCAGCGCAGATGCCCAGCCCGGAGCAGCGCCTTGCAAGCAGCCGATAGCCGCCTAGGGCGAGCAGGAACCCGATCAGACCGGCGAAGCCCGTGAAGCTGCCGATTTGCAGCAGGAACCAGGCCAGGGGCGCCGTGGGCAGGGCGCAGACCAGGGCTCCGAAACAGCCGAAAATCCGTCGTTCGCGATTCATAGCGTCAGTCGACCATGGTGTAGAAAATCTGGAGGACGGCTTCAAACAGGTCTGTTTCATCCAGATAGCAGACCGTGGAGCCGCCGAGCTTGCCATAGGTGCCGGAGATGCCCCGGAAGGAAAAGGTCGCGCCGTGGTTGAGGAAGGTGGAGCTCAGGAAGGTGACGTCGGGAATATCCAGATTTGTGACCATGTAGGGCGCAAGCGAGGAAAAAAGGTCAACCGGGAAGGTCAGATCCTCCCTGGACTTTGCCACGGCCAGCTTTGCAAACTCTGACACATATTGCTTTTGCCGCTCCATACGCTTTGTGTTGGCCTCCAGATCGTGGCCGCGCGTACGGATGTAGCGGTCGAGGTATGCGCCCTGAAGCTCGATCGGGTCGCCCTTTTTGAACGTCACGCCGTCTTTCATCGTCACGTCGATGAGTGAGTTCAGCGTCACATGGCCCACGGCCTCATTGGCGGACTGGATGCCGTTCATGTCCATTGCCAGATAGGAGCTGATCGGCAGGCCGAACAGGAGACGGGAAACGGAGCGAACGGTGTTTTCGCAGCTGGTTTCCCGGCCGTTGCCGTAGCCGTAGGCAACCGTAATCTGCTCAAAGCGAGTGCCGATATACTTGTTGTCCGCCGAATAGATTTCGACCTGTGCGTAGGAGTTGCGGTCGATGTTCAGAATGGTGGTCTCGCCGGTGTTGGTGTCGATGGCGATCAGCAGAATTACGTCCGACTGTCCGCCCGTGCCGATGACGTCCGTTTCCTGAATTTCGTGGTCGATTCCGAGGAAAAGAACGGTGGTCAGGTCCCGGTTGAGCTCATAGGTGTGACCCTGGTAGACAATGGTGGTGCCGTCGTTGAGACGAAGGATGTAGTCGTCCGTCCCGGTGGGGACCTCATCCACAATGGGAACGCCGTTGACCGAGTCGCCCATATCCACGTTGTGTACGTCGCCGTAAATCAGCATCCGTCCGCCGCCGATGAAGACGTCGGCATAGGCCAGCAGCTTCAAGGTCTCCACGCCGAGCCGCGCCAGGCTCAAAAAGAGGATCAACAGCGCCAGGGTGCCGCCGGTGATCCTTCGGGCAGATTTCCGCTCCGGCGCGGTAAAGCGGCCCTGATAGCGTTCGTTACTTGGTCGGTTCATCGCTGATCAGCACCCCCTGTACAAGATAGCGGTACTTGCCGTGCTCCAAACAGGTGCTCAGGATTACAAGCTTATCCTCCGTGGTCACTTCCACGTCCTTGCGCACGGCGCGGATCATGGTCTTCGGGGCCAGAATATAGTTCTGAATCCAGTCTTCAAACACCTGATCGTCGGAGAAGTCAAAGCAGTTGAGCAGGTGGCGGGTGTCAAACTGGATGGCCGCTGCGATGCGGTAGGTCAGAATATGGCCCGGCGTATAGATGAAAAAGAATTCGTGTTCGTCGAATATCCTGTTGTCGCGCAGATAGACCAGGTTGGAGAACATCGTCTGGTTGAGCATGTTGTGGCCGTAGATGACCGTAACCCGGTCGGAGAAATCCTTCGCATTGGCCTTCTGCGTATAGAGACTGCCGGCAAAGAGATATTTTCGGTTGAGGTCCTTGTGCAGATAGAAATTGTCGTCGTCCTCAATCCGCGGCTGGAGGATCGGCAGGTCAATGTCCTTGCGGTGTGGCTCCATGGGGAAGTAGATCCAGGCATAGATATCCGGGTTGACCTGCTCGAGGGAGGCGAAGTCCACCGGGTTGTCGGGCAGGGGCTCCGTGGTCTCCGTTGCGGCGGTGGAGGCGGGCGCGGAGCTGACCGGCTGCGTCGTGGCCTGGCTTTCCGTGGAAATGACGGGAGTGGAGAGAGACGGCGTCTGGGTGTGGTATTGGCTCGGATCGAGCGGCTTTTTCCACCATGGATTCATCAGGATGATGGCCGCGATGCCGCCCAGAAGCAGCAGCACCGAGATCAGCAGCACGACGATCCAGACCCGTTTGGAGCGTTTGGTTTCATTGGTTTGGTTTGGCATGGAGCAGACTCCTTTCTTTGGCAGTGAGCGGACATGGGTTATTTTTTCAGCCAGGTGGAGGGGGAGAGGGAGATCAGCATGGGGTAGATCTCCAACCGCCCGAAGAGCATGGCAAAGGCGAGGACCACTTTGAAGAACGGACTGTAGCCTGCGTAGCTGGCGGCAGGGCCGACCAGATTGAAACCGGGGCCGATGTTGTTGAGGCAGGAGGCCACGGCAGTAAAGTTTGTGACGCCGTCAAAGCCGGGCTGGAAAGAGACGATGAACCAGAACGCGGCAAACAGCCCCATATAGAGCGCGAAATAGGTGCCGATGCTGATCAGTGTGGCGCTCTCCACTGGCTTCCCCTCGAAGCGGACCGAGGTGACAGACCGGGGGTGGAGCAGGTGGCGGATCTCCCGGCGGGTAGTCTTAAAGAGCAAAACCGCCCGGGAGACCTTGAGACCGCCGGCTGTGGAGCCCGCGCATGCGCCGATGAACATCAGTAACACCAGGATCATCCGGGAGAGGGTCGGCCATTGGTCAAAGTCCACGGTGGAGAAGCCGGTCGTGGAGGAGATGGAGGTCACCTGGAAGAAGGCGCTTCGCAGGGCGTCGCTGAAGCCGGCGCAGAGCGGGAGAATGTTCCAGCAGATCAGGGCTGTGGCGGTTCCGATCAGGATCACATAGGTCCAGAGCTCCTCGCTGCGAAGGGCGGCGCGGAAGCGGCGCATGAGCAGAAGGAAATAGAGGTTGAAGTTGATGCCGAAGAGCATCATGAATACTGCGATGACCCACTGCAGGTAGGGACTGTAGCCCGCGATGCTCGCGGCCTTCATGCCGAAGCCGCCGGTGCCGGCGGTGCCGAAGGTGTGGATGGCGCTGTCGAACAGCGGCATCCCGCCCGCCACCAGCAGCACAAGCTCCAGCAGGGTCATGGCAATATAGAGGGTGTAGAGGATCTTGGCGGTGTCGCGCAATCTGGGCGAGAGCTTGCCCATGGTGGGGCCGGGCATTTCCGCCCGGAGCACATGGATGGTGCGGCCCGAGAGATTCGGCATCACGGCCACCATCAAAACCAGAACGCCCATGCCGCCGATCCAGTGGGTGAAGCTGCGCCAGAAGAGCATGGACCGGGCCATGGCCTCCACGTCCGTCAAAATGGACGCGCCTGTGGTGGTAAAGCCGGAGACCGTCTCAAAGAAGGCGTCGATAAAGTTGGGGATCTGGCCGCTCAGCACGAAGGGCAGGGCGCCCAGGGCGGAGACGCTCAGCCAGGCCAGGCCTGTGACGAAGAAGCCCTCCTTGGCGAAAATCACCGGGTCGTCCGTGCGAAAGAGCCCGCAAAGCAGGCACCCCAGCGCCAGACCCAGGGCAATGGTAATCAGGAAGGGAAACAGTCCGCCGTCCGCGTAGTAGATCGAAACGGCCAGCGGCAGGAGCAGAAGTCCGCTTTCCAGCAGCAGAATGCGGCCGATGAGGAAATAGACCATTTTGCGGTTCATGCGCGGCCCTCCCTACTGCAGGATCTCGCCCAGGGCGTTGAGCCGGCGCTGCCCCGCGATCACCACAACCCGGTCTCCGGGGAGAATCACGTCGTCGCCGTCGGGGATGATGGCCCTGCGGTCCCGGAGAATGCCCCCGATCAGGATATTCTTTTTCAGCTCCAGCTCCTTGAGGGGGATGTCGGTGAAATCGGCCTCCTCACTGATAATGAACTCCAGCGCCTCGGCCTTGCCGTCCATCAGCTGATAGAGGTTTTCGATGGAAGAGCCGATGGAGGACTGCAGGGCTCTGGCGTAGCGAATTACGACGTTTACGACCACGTCCTTCGGGGATATGACGATCTCCAACCCCATTTGTTCCGCCATGCGGGCCATCTCGTCGTGGTTGACCTTGGCGATGACCTGGCCCACGCGCTGGGCCTTGGCGTAGTAGGCGACGAGGATGTTCTCCTCGTCCATGCCGGTCAGGCAAACGAAGGCGTCCTGGTTGTGCAGCCCCGCCTCCTGCAAAAGCTCGGGATGCGTGCCGTCGCCGCAGTAGGTGGAGATTGCCGGCAGCATATCGCTGAATTTGTGGCACACGGCCCGATCGGTGTCGATCAGATTCACGTTCGAGCCCGAGGAGAGCAGCATTTTGGAGAGATAGTAGGCGATGCGGCTGCCGCCGAGCAGCATGACGTTCCTGGCCTGCTTTCTGGCAAGGCCGGCAGCCTTCAAAAGCTTCCAGAGTTCAACCCGGTCTGCGGTCAGACCGATTCGGTCTCCGGCCTGGAGGGTGAAGTCGCCGCGGGGGATGATGACCTCGGCCCCGCGCTGGACCACGCAGATCAGGAACCTGGCCCGGAACCGCTCACGCAGATCCATCAGCCGTCCGCCCACCAGGGGAGAGTCCTCCTTCAGCCGCAGCTCCACCATTTCAAAGTTGCGCCGGGAGAAGGTCTCCACCTTGGAGGCCGCCGGCAGCTTGAGAATGTGGTGGAGCTCCTGCGCGGTCAAAAGCTCGGGGTTGACGGACATGGACAGCCCCAGCTGCTGGCGCAGAAAGCTCAGAGATTTATCGTTGTACTGGGGGTTGCGGATGCGGGCGATGGTGTGATCGGCGCCCTGGCGTTTGGCCAGAAAGCACATCAGCATGTTCAGCTCATCGGAACCCGTCACGGCGATGAAGAGGTCGGTTCTGTCCACGCCGGCCGCCTGAAGGGCCTCGCAGTCCGCGCCGTTGCCCACCATGCACATCACGTCATACTGGTTGGTCAACTCTTCAAGCACGGTCGAGCGGCTGTCCATGGCGACCATATCGTGGCCCTCCGCCACCAGTGCGCTGATCAGGGCCACGCCGATCTTGCCGCAGCCCACAAGAATGATTCTCATTGGTTTGCTCCTTTTGAAGTATCTGTTCAGTATCCTGTCATTTCGAGGCGATTCATCGCCGAGAAATCCGTATTATCTACGCAAAAAGGAACGGATTTCTCACTTCGTTCGAAATGACAGATGGGGCTACTGAATAGATACCTTTTGAAGAACAGAACGTATCCCGGAAGAAACGGCTGAAAACCCCTTTTCTCCTTGGCGTTGCCTGCGCGGACCATATTCCGTTCGCTTCTGGTTCCTTATCCTCAGTGAACATGGAAACACTTGTACAGCTTCTTCATTTCGCCCACGGCGTAAACGATGTCGCCTTGCTGGAAAACGTCGTCGGCACGGGGAACGGTCACCTGACCGTCCCGACGCAGGGATATGATGTTCACGTCAAATTTCCGCCGCACATCGAGCTGGGGCAGGGTCTTGCCCATCCAATCCGCGGGAACAGCCATTTCATAGATGGAATAACCGCCGTCGAACTGGGTGAAGTCCAAGATCTGCTCCGAGGCGTATTTCGTGGCCAGACGAAGGGCCATCTGTTTTTCGGGATAGATCACCTCGTCAGCTCCGTTGCGAAGCAGGAACTTCTCCTGAATCTCATTTTTTGCCCGGGAAATGACGCGTCTGGCTCCGAAATCCTTGAGCAGGGAAGTTGTCTCCAGAGAGGTCTGGAAATGCTCGGAGATGGTCACAACGCAAAGGTCGAAATTGTCCACGCCGAGGGTTTGCAGGAAGGAGGGATCCGTGCAGTCGCCGATCTGCGCGTCAGTCACATAGGGCATGGCCGCGTTGACCTGCGCCTCGCGAATATCCACGATCAGGATCTCATAACCCTGGGCGTTCATCTGCTTGGCCAGCATGGCGCCGAAGTTGCCGGCGCCGAGGATCAAAACGGATTTCATTTGGTTTACCTCCTTGTCAGGTCGTAGAGAAGGGGAGCGCTGTCATGCCGGGACGGTCGGAGCCGGTCAGCCGACCGTGACCGGCTCCTGCGGCTTCCGGCCCGGCGGGTTCTTTCCGCCGGGGAGGAGGGCATAGACCAGGGTCAGCGCGCCCACACGGCCCAGGAACATCAAAAGCATCAACACGATGCGCGAGCACGGATGCAGGGCGGGGGTGATTCCAAGAGTCAGGCCAACGGTGCCAACGGCGGAGCCGGTCTCAAACATGCAGGTAAGCAGAGGCAGGCCCTCCGCCCGGGAGAGAGAAGCCGAGCCCACGGCAAAAAGCATCAGATAGAGGAAAAAAATCGTACCGGCGTTTCGGATCACATCCTGGCCGATCCTGCGGCGGAAGCACTCTACGTCGTCGCGGCGGCGGAACACCGTCACGCCCGCCAAAACCAGAACTGCCAGCGTGGTAGTCTTCATGCCGCCCGCAGTGGAGCCTGGGGAGCCGCCCACCAGCATGAGCGCGATCATCTGCAAAATGGCGGGCTCGGAGAGCTTCGTCAGGTCCGTGGTGTTGAAGCCCGCCGTGCGGGTTGTGACGGACTGAAACAGGGAAGCCAGCACCCGCTGGCCCAGGGGCAGATCGCAGTATTCCAGCAGGAAGAACAGTCCCGCGGGTACGACGATCAGAAACGCCGAGGTGATCAGCACCAGCTTTGTCTGGAGGCGATAGCGCCGGACGCGGAGCCCGTTTTGCCGGAGATCCTCCCAGACCAGAAAGCCGATGCCGCCGAGAATGATGAGCGTCATGATGACGCAGTTGACCCAGGCGTTGTCGGCGTAGCCGGTGAGCGAGGAGAACGGTTCCCGCTCCCCCATCAGATCGAAGCCTGCATTGCAGAAGGCGGAGACAGCGTGGAACAGACTGTACCAAAGCCCTTTCGCGAAGCCGAAGTCCCGGGCAAATACCGGAAGCAGCAGAAGCATTCCGCCGAACTCCGTGCAAAGGGAGATGCGCAGCAAAAAACCTGTCCTTCGGACAATCCCGCCCACCTGGGGCGCGGAGATGGACTGCTGCATCATGTTTCGCTGGGCCAGGCTGATGCGTCGGCCCGAGAGGCGGAAGAAGGTGACGGCCACTGTGATGACGCCCAGACCGCCGATCTGGATCAGCAGAAGGATCACGATCTGCCCGAGGAGAGACCAGTGCGTGGCCGTGTCATGGACCACCAGCCCGGTCACACAGGCGGCGGAAACCGACGTGAACAGGGCGTCGGCAAAGGTGGTGGCGGTCCCGTCCCGGCTGCAAACGGGAAGGGTCAGAATCAGGGCTCCCAGTAAAATCAGGGCCAAAAAGCCCAGGAGAATTACCCGGAAGGAGGATGTGGTGTGGTTTTTGCGCGTGAAAAGACCGATCCGCATAGAGAGACTCCTTTCAGGAGCGTAAGCTTTGTTTCTTCTCAAATCCGTGAATCCAGTCGGATTTCAGGTAATAGATCAGAAAAATGAAGGAGCTGATGCCCCAGGTGATGGGGTAGGCCCAGAAAAGCAGAACGATGTTGTGGTCGATCCGCATGGCGACGGTGATGTAGGTGATGCGCAGCACGCACCAGATGGCCAGCATGACGAACATGGGGACAAAGGCCTTGCCCGCACCCCGGCAGATGCCCGCGATACAGTGCGAGAAGGAGAGCAGGCAGAAGAACAGGGCCTCGGTGTGCGACTGCCTGACGCCGATGCGGATGGCTCCCGGGCCCTTGACAAAAAGGGAGATCAAAGGTTCGGCAAAGAAGAACACGATCAGTCCGATGATCTCCGCCAGCACCATAGAGGATATAATGCCGAAGCGTGCCCCCTTTCTAGCCCTGTCATATTCCCGGGCGCCGAGGTTCTGCCCGATGTAGGTGGTCAGGGCCATAGAGAAAGAGGTAATGGGCAAAAAGGCGAAGCCCTCAACCTTGGCGTAGGCGCCGCAGGCAGCGGTTCCCAACTTGCCGAAGGTGTTGATGTTGGACTGGACCATGACGTTTGCAAGGCCGATCACGGAGTTCTGCACACCCGTCGGCAGGCCGTAGCGGAGAATTTCCCGCAAAGAGCGGGCGTCCATGCGCAGCCTGCTCCAGCGCAGGGCGTAGACCGTGTTTTTCTTCACAAGCTGCTTCAGGCACAGCAGGGCCGAGAAAGCCTGGGCGATGCCGGTGGCAATGGCCGCCCAGCGGATATCCAGTCCCATCGGCCCCAAAAAGAGCCAGTCCAGAAAGACATTCGTGACTGAGGAGACAATCAGATAGTAGAGCGGGCGCCTGCTGTCGCCCACGGCGTTCATCACGCCCTTGAAGGTGTTGTACATCACCAGGGCGACGGAGCCCAGAAAGTACCAGCGAAGATAGGGAACGGCATAGGGCCGCACAGCTTCGTCGAGCTGCATCCAAACGGGAATGTGAGGGGCCAGAACGACGCCCGCCGCTGTCAGTGTCAGGCCACAGAGCAGGCTGATTACAACGGCGGTGTGAACGGCCTTGGACAGGTTCTCCGGGTCCCTGGCGCCGAAGTAGCGGCTGATGACCACGCCCGCGCCCATAGAGGCGCCCACAAAGAAGCTGATCATCAGAAAGACCAGACTGCCCAGAGAGGCGACGGCGGAGAAAGCGTCGTCGCCCAGATAGGTGCTGACGATCCAGGCGTCGGCGGTGTTATAGAGCTGCTGGAACAGCTGGCTTAGGAAAATCGGAAAGGCAAAGGAGGTAATCACGCGTCTGGGGTTGCCCTGGGTCAGCAGGGTTGCGTCGCGCTTTCTTACCGCGCCGGCTGCCAAAGGGGAATCAGACATCGTACGTCCTCCTTTTCTGTATTCTGGAAATCGGGTTTCGTCAGCTTTATGTTTGAACAAGGCATCAGCCCGGGGCAGAAGCGTTTCCCATTTCCCGCAGGGGCGCTCAGTGAGAGTCCCTGCTGCGTTCAACCGATCACCACATTCTGTATCT
>CALYTU010000056.1 GCA_945487445.1 uncultured Clostridia bacterium
CGTCAGATTCGGTTTTTTCCGGCTTCGGACGACAGCACCCGATTCCCGGCGCTGTTACACGATATATTGCAGAACCTCCATGCGCTGCTCGCCGTCCAGATAAAAACGGGGCGTGCGCTTATTGATGGAGCAGAGGGTCTCATAGGGAATGGTGCCGGTCAGGCGAGCCAGGTCGTCAACGGGAATTGAGGCGTCGCCGTCGGAGCCGAAAACCGTCACCACGTCGCCTACCCTTGCCTCGGGAACGTCCGTAACGTCCACCATGCACATGTCCATGCAGATCCGCCCAACCACTGGGACACGCTTGCCGCGGAGCAGGAAGCTGACCCGGTTGGACAGGCACCGGGCCAGACCGTCGGCATAGCCAATGGCCAGCACGGCAATGGTCCGCGGCTCGGGGGTGGTGTAGGTCCGACCATAGCTGATCTCCACGCCCCCGGCGAAGGGCCGGATCTGGGAGACCGTGGTCCGCAGGCTCATGAGCGGGCGCAGATCGAAGAAGCCCGTCAGCTCCTGGCTGGGGCTGATGCCGTAGGTGGCAATCCCGGGGCGGATCATGTCCAGGGCGTACTCCGGATGGAGCAGGGTGGCGGCGGAGTTGCAGCAGTGGCGCAGCTTGAAACGGACGCCGGCGGCGGCCAGAGCCTCCACCATGGCGGTAAAGCGTTCATACTGCGCCGCTGTGAATGCCTGATCCACCGGGTCGAGGGAATCCGCCACGGGAAAATGGGTGAAAACGCCCTCCAAAAGCAGTCCGTCCATATCCGCCGTCTGCCTGATCTGATCCAGCGTCTGCTCATTGTCATAGGCGAAAAAACCCAGACGGGACATACCCGTATCCAGCTTGATATGGACCTTCAGCCGTTTGCCGGAACCCGCCAGGGCCTCAGAAAGCTGCTTGGCATATTCCAATGAATGGACCTCTTGCCGAATACCCATATCCACCATATCCTCTGCGTAAAAGGCGGGGGTATAGCCCAGAATCAGGATGGGCAGGCGGATATAGCTCCGGCGGAGCTGGACCGCCTCCTCCATATTGGAGACGGCCAGGTAATCCGCCCCCAGGTCCACCAACTGGCGGCTGACGGGAACGGCCCCGTGGCCGTAGGCATCCGCCTTGACCACCCCCAGGAATTTGCAGTCGGCGGGGACGAGGCTCCGCAGCAGATGATAATTGTGGCTGAGATTGTCCATGGAGATGTCAGCCCAGGTTCTCTTGAGTAGTTTCATCCGTATTTCCGGCCTTCCATGTAAAGTTTCGGATTTCCCCAAAGAAGCGTACCGTACCGTCTATCGCCAGCTCCGCACGAAGCGGAACACGTTCGGCGTCAAACCAGGTCCGGACTGTAACAGGTCCGTCCTCGTAGCAAGCGAGCAGGGCATCTTCCTCCTGTCCGGCAGAGGCAATCCAGTCCCGCGCCCAGGCGCGGACGAGCCGCCCCGGCGCGGCAGCGGGGGCCAGCTCCGTTCCGGGCAGGGTCCCCAGGCCCAGACTGACGCCGTCATAACGCAGGCTGCCGGTGCCGCCCTCTGTGACGGCGGTAATCCCCGCGATGCTCTCCGGCGCCAGGACCTTGACCGTCCCATCCCCGTTCGCGTCCAGCTCGCAATCCAGGCTCAGCTCCCAGAGCCGGTCGCCGGTCTCAACCCGGGCATCCAGCTCAAAGGCGCAGCCTCCGTTGGCCAGCAGGTCCGTTCGGTAATCCATCGGCGCCTGTAAAGGATCATTTGTCTTGCCGCCGCAGGCGCACAGCAGGCAAAGGGTCAGCATTGGTACGGCAATTCTCCATCGCCGCACAGTTTTCACTCCTTCAGCGTTTGCTTCTCCGTCGCGGAGCGCGATTCTCGCAGAGGCATGCCTCCGCCGGCTTCGCCCCGCGTCACTTTAAGAAATGGGGCAGACAGGCAATCATGTCCGTCGGCGTCATGCCGTACTCACCCCAGGCCCCGGCACAGTAGTCGCCCACGGCACCGTGGAGCCAGGCGGCCGCGGCAGCGGCCTTTGTGGGCGGGACGCCCTGACCCAGCAGGGACAGCAGAATGCCCGCCAGCACGTCGCCGCTGCCCCCCGTGGCCATGCCCGGGTTTCCCGTGGGGTTGAGATAGACCTGCTCCGGCCCCACGGTCAGCGTCCGATGACCCTTGAGCAGAACCGTAACGCCCCAAGTGCGGGCGAGGGTCTTGGCGCTCTCATAGCGCCGATCCGGCGCGGGGTCGCCCCCCAGTCGCCGGAACTCTCCGTCATGGGGTGTCAGGATGACGGGAGACCTTGCCTGTCCCAGAACATCTATATGCCCCTCCAGGCAATTTATGCCATCGGCGTCCAGAATCACCGGACAGGCCGTTCGGGTCAGAACGGCAGACACAATCTCCAAAATCGCAGGGCTCCGGCCCAGGCCGGGACCCACCAGGCAGGCGTCGCATTGCTCCAGCCGATGGGTCAGCTCCGGAATGGCCCGCGCGTCCAGCCCTCCTTCCGCGTCGCAGGCCAGCGGAAAGACCATGGGTTCATCCAGCTTGTGGGCCACGATGGGATAGACAGCCTCCGGAACCCCGGTGAAAATCAGACCCGCTCCCGTGCGCAGCGCGGCGTTTGCCGCCAGCACCGGCGCGCCGGTATAGCCCACGGACCCGGCCACGATCAGCACCCGACCAAAGTCTCCCTTATGGGCGTTCCGATCGCGCTTCGGCAGAAGCTCGTCTATCATTTCTTCCGTAACAATGACGCATCCATCCCGATACAGCGCGGACATGCGCTTCAGGCCGGCGTGAAGCTTATCAATCATTGAAGTCCCTCCTTGTGCAGATGGAAATACGGGCATTGCCCGTCCGGTTTGCGGAACATGCAATCGCCCAGAGGGCGGTCAGTCACCGCATTGCAGTAAACGGGATTTGCCTCCGGTAAATTGTATTCATTCCAAATGCCGGACGTATCTGTTCAGTATCCTGTCATTTCGAGGCGATTCATCGCCGAGAAATCCGTATTATCTACGCAAATTGGAACGGATTTCTCACTTCGTTCGAAATGACAGATGGGGCTACTGAATAGATACTGCCGGACAAGCAATGCTTGTCCCTAAGGTGTGGAACGAAACCGGCTCGCGTACCCGCAGCGCCTGCATAGCTCCTCCACCGCCTCACCGCGGCGGAAGCCCGCGAGCATGGCGCAGGCGCGGGACGTTTGCAATATCTCCCCCAGGTCCTGGGTCAGCAGATTGCCGAGGGGCAGATCTCCCTCGTGATCCAGGCAGCAGGGGACCACTGTCCCGTCGCAGAGGACGCCGATCTGATCACGCAGGCCATAGCAGCCATGACGAGTGTTCTCCCCCGCCGCCGAGAGGTCCGGCCAGTCGAAGATCTCCGCCCGGTCCAGAAAGACCCGTTCCGCCAGCCGCTCCCCTCTCCGGCTGGGGGTCCACGGCCGGGGAAAGGTCCCCGCCAGCAGATCGAGAATGCGGGCATTCTCCGCATTCCACCCTGTCCGAGCTTCGCTGTCGCCGTTCCAGAGACGGAAATTCACCAGCACGCCCCGCGCTGCTGCCTTCGCGCCGAAGGCAGCGCATTGATTAACATAATCTTCAAGCCCAATGCCCTCGTTCGCCTCGAAGGAATGCAGGGACAGGTTGACCTTGTGCAGAGCGGGAGCGCCCAGCAGAAGGGGCTCCGTCCGGTCGAGAAGGGTCCCGTTGGTGGTCAGGATGACCCGGAATCCCCGCTCCCCGGCCAGAGCCAGAAAGCGATCCAACGCCGGATGGAGCAGGGGTTCGCCCATGAGGTGGAAGTAGAGAAAACCCGTCCAGAGGCGGAGCTTATCCAGCAGAGAGGTGAAATCATCCTCCCCCATGAAGGCCGGCGCGCGCCGGGTCTTCGGGCAGAAGGCGCAGCTCCGGTTGCAGACGTTGGTAATCTCCAGATAGACCTTTTGAAAGCGCACGATGCCGCCCCCCATTTGCCGCGCCGGCGGGCATCCGCCCTCCGGGCTTATTTCATGATGATAGCCAAAAACACCAGCACCTCGTCGGAATCGTTGGCGATACCGTGGGTGTGGCCTCCGGTGCAGTATTCCGCGTCCCCGGGCCCGAGCAGATAGTCCTGCCCGTCTTCCGTGACGGTGGCCCGGCCTTGCAGGATGATGTATGCCTCGCCCTCCGTGCTGTGGGGGTGGACGCCGATGGAGCTGCCGGGAGGCAGGGTGTTTACGGCAAAGAGTGTGGTTTTGTCACACTCCGCAGCGGTGAATATATGGGTGGAGTTGTAGCCGCCGCGGCCGCCCTTGACTTCAAAGCGGGGCTCCGCATTCATTTCCTGTCTGCGTTTAATCATCGGAATCATCCTTTCCTTGTATCTGTTCAGTATCCTGTCATTTCGAGGCGATTCATCGCCGAGAAATCCGTATTATCTACGCAAAAAGGAACGGATTTCTCACTTCGTTCGAAATGACAGATGGGGCTACTGAATAGATACCTTTCCTTTTTTATCCTATGCAGCCTTCGCGCACGTCAGACCCGCGAGGGAGACTCAAATGAACTGTCGTTCGGTTCCGAATCCCGGCTGCCCGCGGCTTTCCGCTGCTCCAGGTAGACCAGCAGCACCGCCACGTCGGCGGGGCTGACCCCTGAAATCCGGCTTGCCTGCCCAACGGAGACGGGGCGGATTCTTGTAAGCTTTTCCCGTGCCTCGGCTTTGAGGGCGGGGATTTCTTCATAGTCCAGGTCCGGGGGGAGGCGGCGGGACTCGGCCCTTCGGAACTCCTCCACCTGACGCTGCTGCCGGGCGAGATAACCTGCGTATTTGATCTGGATCTCCACCTGCTCTGTCACGGCAGGGGGCAGAGCAGGGCGTTCCGGGTCGAAGGGCGCAATTTCCGCATAGCCCAGCTCCGGGCGGCGAACCAGATCGGCGAGCCTTGCGGAGGTGTCCACCGGGGAAGAGCCCCGGGCCGCCAAAAAGGCGTTCAGCGTCTCGGAGGCCGCGACGCCGGTATGCTCCAGGCGTTTAATCTCCCGTTCGACGGCGGCGTATTTCTCCTCCACGGTCCGCAGCCGTTCCTCGGAGATCAGGCCAATCCGGTGGCCGATGGCGCTGAGCCGCCGGTCGGCGTTGTCCTGCCGGTGGAGGAGGCGGTATTCGCTGCGGGAGGTCATGATCCGGTAGGGTTCCTCGGTTCCCTTCGTCACCAGATCGTCGATCAGCGCGCCGATGTAGCCGTCGGAGCGCTTCAAAATCAAGGGCTCCTTCCCTTTTAGCTTCAGGGCGGCGTTTACCCCCGCCACGAAGCCTTGGACCGCCGCCTCCTCGTAGCCCGAGGAGCCGTTGAACTGGCCGGCCCCGTAGAGGCCGGAGATTTTCTTGCTCTCCAGAGTCGGCAGGAGCTCCGTGGGGTCCACGCAGTCGTACTCAATGGCATAGGCAGGGCGCATCATTTCCGCCCGTTCCAACCCGGGGACGGAGTGGAGCATGGCAAGCTGCACGTCCTCGGGCATGGAGGAGGAAAATCCCTGGAGATAAAGCTCCTCTGTATCCAGCCCCGTTGGCTCCACGAAAAGCTGGTGGCGGGGCTTGTCTGCAAAGCGGACGATCTTCGTCTCGATGGAGGGACAGTACCGGGGCCCTATCCCGGTGATGGAGCCATCAAAGATCGGGCTCCGGTCCAGATTGTCTCGGATAATGGCATGGGTGGTCTCGTTGGTATAGGTCAGCCAGCAGACTGCCCGGTTCGCCGGGGTCTGCTCCGTGGTGAAGGAGAAGGGAATCACATCCTCATCCCCGGGCTGCAGCTCCATCCGGGAGAAGTCCACGGATCTTGCGTTGATCCGCGGCGGCGTTCCGGTCTTGAAGCGCCGCAGAGACAGGCCAAGTCCGCGCAGGCTTTCGGACAGACCCACTGCCGCGTGCATCCCGTCCGGACCGGAGGAGAGGACCGTCTCGCCGATAATCACGCTGCTGTCCAGGAAGGTGCCTGTTGCCAGGATCACCGCCCTGGCCTCGTAGCGCGCGCCTAATTGTGTCGTGAGGCCCGTGACCGCCCCGTTTTCCGCCTCCACGGAGACAACCGTGGCCTGTTTCAAGTCCAGATTCTCCTGCGTTTCCAGCACGTGCTTCATATAAGCCTGATAGCGGCGTCGGTCCGCCTGGGCGCGGAGAGAGTGGACCGCGGGACCCTTGCCCCGGTTGAGCATCCGGTACTGGATACAGCAATGGTCCGCCGCAACGCCCATCTGGCCGCCCAGCGCATCCAGCTCCCGGACCAGATGGCCCTTCCCGGTGCCGCCAATGGCAGGATTGCAGGGCATATTGCCCACGGCATCAAGGTTGACAGTGAAAACAACAGTTTTGAGCCCCAGCCGCGCCGCGGCCAGGCCAGCCTCGATCCCCGCGTGGCCCGCGCCAACGACAGCGATCTCATAGCTTCCGGCAAAATAGGACATAGCTGCTCCCCTTGTATGATTCTTTCGTATATTATACTGAATTTTCCTGCCGTTGGCAACAGGTGATCTCATTTTTTCTTTTGCTTCGTTGACATTGCGGAGGAAACGTGTTACTATATGGAAAAAGAAATCGCACTCAGGAGGTGCTCCATGGCACAGTCCAATCGTGAAGAACAGGTCCGGGGTGAGATCTTCCTCAACCAGGATGAAAAGCTGCTCTGTACCGCCGGTACTTCGCAGCTGGAGCGTTATCTGGAAAAGGGCAAAGTGTCAAAAAGCTTCGCCGTCCTCTCCGACCGGGCCATCTACTGCAAGGGCAAGTGCTGCGTCAGCCGCGACCGCCGCAGCTATACCACCCGTCAGACCGATTTCCGCATTGATCTGGAGGAGTTTCAGGGCCTCAAGTATCTTCAGCACAGGAACCAGCTTCTGCTGACGCTCGCCTTCTTCTTCCTGCTGCTCGGCCCGGCTCTTCTGATTCTCGACAGAGTGATCCGCTTCGGCGACGGGATCGTCCTGAATCCCACCCTGGACGCCATGATTTGCCTGCTTCTTTCAGGCGTGTTCTTCCTGCTGTACAACATCCACAAAAAAACGCTGCTGGAGCTGGTCCACACAAACGGCAGCATCGGGCTTCCGCTGCGCGACTTGCCTGAAAAGGAGGAACACCTGTTCCTCCGCTATCTGCGGGCTTTCCTGCTCAGCCGCGAGAACCCCAAGGCTTGATCCCACTTGACCTGATACGAAACGCTCCGTCCATTCAGGGCGTTGTTCATAAGACAGTAAAATATGCAAAAGGCGTGACCAATAAAAAGGTCACGCCTTTTGCCTTAAGAGGATAGCTGCTTTAGCGGTGCAAGGGGTGCAATCCCTTGCTCGTGGCACAGCGACACAAAACGCCCCGGACATTTAGGTGTCCGGGGCGTTCAGCCTCACAGAGCACACATACGGAGCTTGTCCCGTATAGAAGTGCGCCCTTGTATCTGTTCGACTAACTGGAAGTTGTCGACATTATAGATCCTTATCCTCATAGGGCTTGTTCCAAGAACCGATCTCGATGATATTTCCTTCTGGGTCAGCAATAAAGCACGTCCTTTGTCCCCAAGGCTCAGTAGTTGGTTCTAACAAAGAAGTTGCGCCATGGTCAATAGCATTTTTATATTGCTTATCAACTTCCTCGTATGTGTCAACATACAACGCCATCTCAGAATGTGCATTTACTCCCGTAAGATACTCATATCTTTTGCTTGTTAGTTTTTCGAAATCATTTCTCCCATAAAGCAAAAAGAGGGTGCCATCCTTTACTAAGTATACATTATCAGTGTTTTCATCTTCTTTGATCTCAAATCCTAATACATCTCGATAAAACTGGATCATTGTTGCCATGTTCTTAACGAACAGCCCATATCCATCCAATCTCATTACAATACACTCCTTATTCGGCCAAATCCCGATTTGTATATCTTGTCGGCCCCATATTATCATATAACAGGATAAGATACAAGAGCAGCTACAGCAGCGCAAATTCATCAAACTGTGGCTGTTAACTGTCTTATGAACACCCGCCTTCCGGGCGGAGCGTTTGCGTATGATTCTGACTGACCCTACTTGACGCGATGACTGCCTAACGCCCCCTGCATCGCGGTCTGAGCTGCTTGAAGGATTCCTTCCAGGCATCGGAAATACGGTAGGAGTCACAGATCTTTTGAATGGCCTTGCCGTTCATATTGTAGCGCAGATCATTGTCCGCCATCCAGGCATGCACCTGATCCGGCTCACAAACGGCCAGCTCCGCGATCAGCCAGGCCTCTGCCATCTGAACATAATATTCCCCGTCGTTCTTCATCAAAGGCAGCAGCTCCGCTGCGTGTCCGCGGCCCAGACGTGAAATGAAGAGGACGTAGCCCCAGCGACGGATAAAGGGGTCTGCGTCCCGGAGATAGCCCTTTGCGTAGGACAGAGCTTGATCAAATGGCAGGTCCGCCACGAAGGAAATCAACTGATCCGTGTGCCACCAGTCGGAAAACATCAGGTTCTCATGAATGAAGGCCATGCGGCTTTGCACGTCTCGGATCTGCTTCAGGTTGACATAATAATAAATTCGGTGAAGGTCCTGCTCCGCCAACACGTGTTCGCGCAGGGCGGACACATCCGCTTTCTCCCGGACCAGTTTTACGATCAAACGGTCGAGGTCTGCAGTCTTGTAGCCTGCCGGAAGTGCATCCAGCTCCCGCCGGACATCGGCCTTGGTCAGCTTCATTTCGAGTCCTTTCTGGGCGGACGCATCCGCCCCGAGGTAATCTTTTCAGATCAGCTCAAGTGTCATGCAGTCCACATCAATATACTCACCATTGATTTTGAAGTATTTTGGGAAGATGCCAAAGCTGCGAAAGCCGAATTTGCGATAAAGGGCTTTGGCGCGCTCATTATCAGAACGCACCTCCAGGTACAAGAGCTCCGCGCCGGTCTCGCAGGCGAAAGAAATCATCCGCTCCATCAATCCCGTGCCGATATGACAGCCCCAATACTCCCGCAAAACGGAAATAGCCAAACTGCGCCGATGAAACAAGCGGGGTTTGGTGCTCCCGTTCACGGAGGCGTTGCCCACGATCCTGTCCCCGTCGAAGGCAAGAAAGATACGGCTGCATTCGCTCTGTGCAATGCGATTAAGATGCAATTCCTCTTGTTCCACAGAAAAGGGAATCCCTTCCGAACCAAAGGTCAGGTTATTGCTCTCGCCGCCCACGATCTTAAGATACTCCAAAATCTTCGCCGCGTCCGTAACAACGGCTTCCCTGTAGGTGATGTACATGAATTGCACCTCTCTATGATACGTTACCTCGTCAATGCGAAGCTAACAAAAGCCGAGAATTCCGTAAGTTACCCGCAAAAAGGAACGGATTTCTCACTTCGTTCGAAATGACAGATGATCCGGAATGAAAAACCGCGCTCCTCACGCAACGCGGTTGAGTGTTGGCATTATCTATTTTCCCAGGTAGGCCAAGGATCGTCTTTTGCGTTCGCAAACAGCC
>CALYTU010000057.1 GCA_945487445.1 uncultured Clostridia bacterium
CACTCTTGGATACAAGATCTTGTAGCAGGTCCTCACTTTGCAACTATACCCAACGCATTTTTGGTTCCTTACAAGGCGCTTAGAGACGAAGGAACTTCATATCACTCCCTTCCGCCTGAACGGTTTGTTGAGGTTTCTGAAAAGGCGCGCTATGCCATTGAGAAAACGATGAAGAATCATGGCCTTCCGTATATTGAAGTAGTTACGTGGTCAACAGACGGATTCTTCCGAGAAACAAAAGAAAAAGTGGCGTATAGAAAAAGTGAAGGGTGTTCGGTTGTTGAAATGGAGTGCTCTGCGCTGGCGGCATGTGCTAAGATGCGTGGTGCAATCTGGGGAGAACTGCTCTTTACGGCTGACACCCTTGCAGATGCGGAGCACTACGATGAACGCAACTGGGGCGATGATTCCGCATCTTATGCGTTGGAGTTGTGTATAGAGGCGGTCTTGAATATTTAACTTCGGAACCTATGGAGGAAAAAATGAATTTTCTTGAACAATACTACAACAATTATGACGAAGAAGGACGCCTGCTTTCTCGTCATGGGCAGGTGGAATACCTGACCACAATGAGATACATAGAAGAATGTCTGGAAGGTATTTCAACTCCAAGCATCCTTGAAGTAGGCGCAGGCACAGGACGCTACAGTGTGACATTGGCAAAGCAAGGGCGGCACGTGACCGCTGTTGAGCTGATTGAACACAATCTGGAAATACTGAAATCCAAATTAGAGGGTACGGAACCTATCACAACATTCCAAGGAAATGCTTTGGATCTGTCCCAGCTTTCTGACAATTCTTTCGATCTGACCATGTTGCTCGGTCCGATGTATCACCTTTACACGAAGGAAGAAAAGCTGAAAGCACTTTCTGAAGCGGTGCGAGTGACAAAACCAGGCGGTTATATCTTGGTGGCTTATTGTATGAATGAGCCGACCGTCATACAGTATGTATTTGGTCTGAACCATCTGCATGAAGTGATGGAACTCAATATGCTAACCTCTGACTGGCATTGTATAAGTGAGCCGAAGGATCTTTTTGAGATGGTGCGCACAGAAGAGATTGCGGACTTGGATTCGGCGGTTCCTGTCAAAAGAATCAAACTGGTCGCCACAGATGGAGCTACGAATTATAAGCGAGAGTACATTGATGCCATGGACGATGAGACTTTTGGTAAGTGGATGGATTATCACTTCACGATCTGTGAACGTCAGGATCTGATCGGGGCTTCCCACCATACGTTGGATATACTCCAGAAAGAGTGACAAATACCGGTTATGAGGATAAATCTATGAGCAGGACAGAGAATGTGGAACTGACAGTATTATGCTTAATCGAAGACGGCGATAAGATACTGCTTCAAAACAGAGTCAAGAAAGACTGGCAAGGGTACGCATTGCCGGGCGGGCATGTGGAACCCGGAGAATCTTTTGTGGATGCAGTGATCCGTGAGATGAAAGAAGAAACTGGCCTAACGATCCTTGATCCGAGATTGGTCGGAGTAAAACAGTTTCCAATAGAGAATGGCAGATATGTTGTTCTGCTGTTTAAGGCTACGCGGTGGTCAGGTAGTCTTATCTCATCCGAGGAAGGCCAAATGGAATGGATCAAGTACAGTGACCTTTCCATAGTAAAAACCGTGGATGATTTTGATGATCTCCTGAAAGTGATGAACACGCCGGAGCTGACAGAGTTTCAGTATTTGGTTTCGGGAGATGAATGGACAATATTAATTAGATAAACCGGAATTTAGCGAGGCAAAGAAAATGAAAAAGTGTTAGTCGCAAAGTGAAGACCTGAGTAAAAACTGATGGTTTTGGCACACAACATATTCGCTCGTTTCGTCACTCTTGGATACAAGATCTTGTAGCAGGTCCTCACTTTGCAACTATACCCAACCAGAAATCAGATTATTCTTTCGTACCCCGCTATCAAATAACAGGACCAGTGCCGCAGCGCGCGGCGCCGAGGAGACAAACCTATGAAGCTGATTGCATTGGATCTGGACGGGACGCTGCTCACAACCGAAAAGGAGCTGACCGCCGAGAATGAGGCCGCACTGCGACGGGCAGCAGGGGCTGGAATCGAGATCATACCGGCCACGGGCCGCTTCTACGGCGCTATCCCGGAGAATGTTCGAAGCCTGCCCTATCTGCACTACGCGATCACCGTTAACGGGGCGCAGATCTACGACATCCGCGAAGACCGGCCCCTGTTTCGGTCAGAGATACCCTGGCGGCGGGCTGTGGAAATCATGGAATACCTTGACACCCTGCCCGTGATCTATGACTGCTACATGGACAACTGGGGCTGGATGACCCGGGTGCTCTACGACCGGGCGGCTGACTTTGCCCCGCATCGGCACAGTTTGGAGATGCTGCAAAAAATGCGGACCCCCGTACCGGAGCTCAAGGCGCATCTGGCCGAGGTAGGCCACGATGTCCAGAAAATTCAGATGTTTTTCCGCGATATGGAGCTGCGGGCAAGGGCAATGGCGGACATGAAAGCACGCTTTCCCGATTTGGCCGTGTCGAGCTCCATACCACGGAACGTCGAGCTCAACAGTCTTGAGGCCACGAAGGGCGTCGCCCTGGAGAAGCTTGCCACCCACCTCGGAATCGGACGGGCGGATATCATGGCGTTCGGAGACGATCTCAACGACGTAACTATGCTTCGGACTGCCGGGCTCGGCGTGGCCATGGCCAACGCCGGTCCTGAGGCCCGCGACGCAGCGGACTGGATCACCGGCTCCTGCGACGAGAGCGGTGTCGCCCTCGCGCTGAATCGGCTGGTTTTCTCATCCGAAGACGTACCCGTTTCTGCCGGACCGGGCACAGAACAGGAGATAAGACTATGACGGAAACCACATTTGCCCCCACGGTGCTGCTATATGGGCTCCGCGGCTTGGAGCGGCGGGCTCTGCTCTGCCAGTGGCTGACGCGAGCGGGTATCCAGGCCAAGGAGGTACAGCCCGGGCAGTATCAGCAACCGCTCGGTGCGCTCCTGGCACTGCCCGGCTTTGAACCGCTGCCGGGACAGCATCCCGGCCTGCCCTTCGGCGAGGAGATGCTGGTGATGTTCGGTTTCCGGGGCAGCATGCTCAACGACCTTCTCCGCTTCTTCCCGGAGACCGGACTGCCGCCGGTGAGGCTCAAGGCCATGGCGACCCCGACGAACATTCATTGGAACTCTTTGCAGCTCTATGAAGCCCTGCGGGCAGAGCGAGCGCAATTACAGACTTTGGCACAGAAAGAGAGAGGTTCAACGTGACGCTACAGGAACTGAAACCCGGGCAGTCGGCCCGGATTGTGACCGTGGGGGGCGAAGGCGCCCTGCGGCAGCATTTTTTGGACATGGGCGTGATCCCCGGCGCGCGGGTGACGGTGACGAAGCTGGCGCCGCTGGGCGACCCGATGGAGCTGCGCATCCACGGCTATGAGCTGACACTTCGACTGGCGGACGCAGCAAAAATCGGGATCGCGGACCCCAAGGTCTGCGGCGAGCCGCCCCAGGCCGCTCGGCGAGCCAGGACACCGGACCACCCCGGTCTTGGCGAGGACGGCAAATTCCACCCCAAGGGCAGCGGAGATCCCCTGCCAGACAGCACCCTGCTGACCTTCGCCCTCGTTGGCAACCAGAACAGCGGAAAGACCACGCTCTTCAACCAGCTCACAGGGGCAAATCAGCATGTGGGAAACTTCCCCGGCGTGACCGTGGACCGGAAAGACGGCGCAATCCGCCGCTATTCCAACACCCGGATCACGGACCTGCCCGGAATTTACTCCATGTCCCCCTATTCCAGCGAGGAACTGGTCAGCCGGGATTTTGTGCTCGGGAGCAAGCCCCGGGGCATTATCAACATCGTAGACGCCACCAACATTGAGCGCAATCTCTATCTGACCATGCAGCTTCTGGAGATGAACGTCCCAATGGTCGTGGCCCTGAACATGATGGACGAAATGACCGGCAACGGCGGCAGCGTGGACGTGAACGCCATGGAGGCCATGCTGGGCGTCCCGGTGGTGCCGATCTCCGCTGCCAAGAATCAGGGCATCGACGAGCTGGTGAAGCACGCGATCCACGTGGCGAAATTTCAGGAACGGCCCCTGCGGCAGGATTTCTGCGGGGCAGATGACCACGGCGGCGCAGTCCACCGCTCCCTGCACGCCGTCTGCCACCTGATTGAGGACCACGCCCGGGCCAAAGGTCTGCCTCTGCGTTTTGCCGCCGGCAAGCTGGTGGAGGGCGATCCGCGTATCCGCGAGCAGCTCGCGCTCGACCAAAACGAGGAAGAGATGCTCGAACACATCGTTTTGCAGATGGAAAACGAGCGCGGGCTGGACCGGAGCGCCGCCATTGCGGACATGCGCTACGCCTACATCCAGCGGGTGTGTGCGCGCTGTGTCATCAAGCCCCGGGTGAGTCAGGAGCACCTGCGCAGTCAGAAGCTGGACCGCGTGCTGACCGGCAAATACACCGCCATTCCCGCCTTCGTGCTGATAATGGGTCTGGTGTTCTATCTGACCTTCGCGCTGATCGGCCCGTTTTTGCAGGACCTCCTGCAATCCGGCATCGACGCGCTGGGGGCACTGGCGGGCCGTGCCATGGAGCAGGGCGGCGTCAACCCCATGATCCGGAGTCTGGTGCTCGACGGCATTTTTGAAGGCGTGGGAAGCGTCCTGAGCTTCCTGCCCATCATCGTGACCATGTTCCTCTTCCTCTCTCTGCTGGAGGACAGTGGATACATCGCCCGGGTGGCTTTCTTTATGGACAAGCTGCTGCGGAAGATCGGCCTGTCCGGCAGGAGCATCGTGCCCATGCTGATCGGCTTCGGCTGCACGGTCCCGGCCGTCATGTCCACCCGGACCCTGCCCAGCGAACGGGACCGGAAGATGACGATCCTTTTGACCCCCTTCATGAGCTGCACGGCCAAGCTGCCAATCTACAGCTTCTTTGCCGCGGCCTTTTTCCCGAACAGCAGTTGGTGGATCATCACGGGGCTGTATCTGCTGGGTATCGTCATGGGAATCCTTGCAGCCCTGTTCTTCAAGAAGACGCGGTTCCGGGGTGAGGCCGTTCCCTTTGTAATGGAGCTGCCGAACTACCGCCTGCCCAGCTCCAGAAACGTGACACAGCTGCTCTGGGAAAAGGCCAAGGACTTTTTGCAGCGAGCCTTCTCTGTGATCCTCGTGGCCACGATCGTGGTCTGGTTCCTCAAGAGCTTCGACTTCCGGTTTGACCTCGTGGAGAACTCCCATGACAGCATCCTGGCCGCGGCGGCCGGACTGCTGGAGCCCATCTTCCGGCCCCTGGGGCTGGGAGACTGGCGGATCGTGACGGCTTTGATCACCGGCTTCATGGCCAAAGAGAGCGTGGTCTCGGTGCTGGAGGTCTTCTTCGGCTCTGCCGGCGGCGTGACCGCGGCAATGACCGGTCTGGCGGCAGCGGTGATGCTGGTGTTCAGCCTGCTCTACACCCCCTGCGTTGCGGCAGTCGCTTCCATCAAGCGGGAGCTGGGCCGGAAATGGGCCCTCTGCGTCGTGGTCTGGCAGTGCGCCATCGCGTGGGGCGCGGCGTTCATCCTGCGGCTGATCCTGCTTGCGCTGGGCCTTGGATAGACTCCGGTCGCGACGCAGGAAGGAGGGCGCATGAATTTCTGGGATATTTCAATTCTGGCAGCCGTTGGCCTCATGGTGGGTCTGACGTTTTTCCGAATACGCAGGAAGAAAAAAAAGGGCTGCACCGGCTGCTGCGCCTGCTGCAGCGCGCCATGCCAAAACGGAAAACAGGAATAACAAGAGAGAGGCGCCGTCTCCGGTGCCTCTCTCGTTTATGATTTTCGTTGTCTGTTATTTCCCCATCAGGTACTCGTCGATGCCCTTGGCGGCCACCTTGCCCGCGCCCATGGCAGAGATGACAGTGGCTGCGCCGGTGACGGCGTCGCCGCCGGCATAAACGCCTTCTCTGGAGGTCAGGCCGGCTTCATTGACGATGATGCCGCCGTGGTTGTTGACCTCGAGGCCCTTGGTGGTGGACTTGATCAGGGGGTTGGGGCTGGTGCCGATGGCGATGATGACAGTGTCCACATCCAGGACAAACTCGGAGCCCTCAATGGGAACAGGACGGCGGCGGCCCTTGGCGTCGGGCTCACCCAGCTCCATCTTGATGCACTTCAGGCCGGTCACGAAGCCGTTCCTGGGATCGCGGGGATCGTCGGGGTTGTTGTAGCCCAGGACCTCCACGGGGTTCTGGAGCAGACGGAAGTCGATGCCCTCTTCAATGGCGTGCTCCACCTCTTCCTTTCTTGCGGGGAGCTCTTCCATGGAGCGGCGATAGACGATGTAAACATGGTCGGCGCCCAGACGCAGCGCGGTACGGGCCGCATCCATGGCCACGTTGCCGCCGCCCACAACGGCCACCTTGCCGCCCTTCATGATCGGGGTGACGGGAGCGTCCTTGTAGGCCTTCATCAGATTGGAGCGGGTCAGGAACTCGTTGGCGGAATAGACGCCCTTGTAGCTCTCACCGGGAATGTTCATGAAATTGGGCAGACCGGCGCCGGAGCCGACGAACACGGCCTCATAGCCGTCCTCGAAGAGCTCGTCGATGGTCAGGGTCTTGCCGATGACCACATTGGTCTCCACATCCACGCCGAGGGCCTTGAGACCTTCAACCTCCTTGGCCACAATGGCCTTGGGCAGACGGAACTCGGGAATGCCGTAAACCAGCACGCCGCCGGCCGTATGCAGGGCCTCGAAGATGGAGACCTGATACCCCTTGCGGGCCAGGTCGCCGGCGCAGGTCAGGCCGGAGGGACCGGCGCCCACAATGGCCACCTTATGGCCGTTGGGGGTGGGCTTGGCGGGCGCTTCCGTGGCGTGCGCATTGTGCCAGTCGGCGGCAAACCGCTCCAGACGGCCGATGCCCACGGGCTCAAACTTGATGCCCAGGGTGCACTTGCTCTCGCACTGGCTCTCCTGCGGGCAGACACGGCCGCAGACGGCAGGCAGAGCGGAGGACTGGGAGATGACCTGATAGGCGCCCTCAAAGTCGCCGGTCTTCATCTTGGAAATGAAGTCGGGAATAGCAATGTTGACGGGGCAGCCCTGCACGCAGGGGCGGTTCTTGCAGTTGAGGCAGCGCTGGGCCTCCTCGACAGCGATCTCAGCGGTGTAGCCCAGGGCCACCTCGCTGAAATTGTGAGCCCGGACCTGGGGCTCCTGGGAGGGCATTTCATGCTTCTTGGGATTGATGGCCATGGTTACTTCGCTCCTTTCAGCAGATTGCAGGTTTCTTCATAGGCGTGGCGCTCGAAGTCGAAGTACATCCGGCCTCTGGACATCGCCTCGTCAAAGTCCACCTCGTAGCCGTTGAAATCGGGACCGTCCACGCAGGCAAATTTCGTGACGCGCTTGCCGTCCTGGATCAGAGTCAGGCGGCAGCCGCCGCACATACCGGTGCCGTCGATCATGATGGGGTTCATGGACACGGTGACAGGGACGCCGAAGGGCTTGGCCGCCAGGGTGACAAACTTCATCATAATCAGCGGGCCGATGGTGATGATCATGTCAAATTGTTTGCCGGCCTCCAGCATCTCCTTAAGCGGCACAGTGACGTTGCCGTGGCGGGCATAAGAGCCGTCGTCGGTCATGACGATGAGCTGATCGGAGCAGGCACGGAACTCGTCCTCGAGGATGAGCAGGTCCTTGTTCCGGAAGCCGATGATGGAGGTGACCTCCGCGCCCAGACGGTGGAATTCCTGGGCAACCGGCATGGCGATGGCGCAGCCGACGCCGCCGCCGACGATGCAGACCTTTTTGATCCCGTCGGTATGTGTGGCAACACCCAGAGGACCAACGAAGTCCTGAATGTACTCGCCTTCCTGCTTCGCGTTCAGCAGGGCGGTGGTCCCGCCGACGATCTGGAAGATAATCTTGACGGTGCCTTCCTTCGCATCCGTACCCGCAACGGTCAGGGGGATGCGCTCGCCCTCTTCATTCACGCGGAGGATGATGAACTGGCCGGGCTTGGCCTTGTGGGCCACCATGGGGGCAAGGATCTCCATTTGGGTCACAGTGGGATTCAGTTCTTTCTTGCGAACGATTTTGTACATGAAAACACGCTCCTTCAAGGTCCCAATAGTGATTGTTGTATGTTAAAAAACTGGGCCAGTCCGTATTATACAACATTTTTACAGAAAATCAACCGGAGAAACAGGAAAAATAAAATTTGCCGACTATGCACCGCCGAACCGCGTATCCTCGACTGCCTGTTGGTGAATTTTCTGCCGCCGGGACTGGCGGACAGTCCCGGATCGCCCTTCCCTGCAGGTTCGACAGGTTCCACGCCGTGCTTGTGTTAAACTGGAGTAAACAGACAATCCATCACGGAGGATACAGCTATGAAACGACACATTCTGGCACTTCTGCTCGCGTTCCTTCTGATCAGCTCCGCTCTCATCCCTCCGGTCCTTGCCGGCGACGCGACAAACACCGCGGCCGACGACGTTCTGGTAGCGGCCTTGAAGGATTTTTTTGCCGGGGCCGAGGGGGATTATGACGCTGTGAACGCCAACGACGGCGGCGCGCCGTCGCTGGGTCTGCTCCAATGGCACGGCGCCCGGGCCCTGGAGCTGCTGCGGTTTACGCTCGACGGCTGGCCTGTCACGGCCAACTATCTGACCTCCGCCCTCTATCGGGAAATCACCGCTTCCGGGACAAGCTGGCGCAACCGGGTACTTACCAAAACCGAGGCTCAATCTATCGCGGCAATGCTGGGCTCAAAGGGAGGACGCGCGGCCCAGGACGCCCTTTCCCGGCGGGATATTCTGAGCTATGTGACGCTCTGCCGACAGTGGGGGATGGCCACGGACGCCACGGCGGCCTACTTTGCCGTCATCATCAACCAGTTCGGCGCGGGCGGCGCGGCGTCCTATCTGCGTCACATCCGTCAGACCCTCGGCGTGGGAGAAGACGCGGTCTTCACCGATCTGACTGCCCTGCATCAGGCGGTCCACGACACCACCAGCTACGGCCAGCGGTATCTTGCCATGCGGGACAAGTCCTACGCCTACATCCAGAGCCTGGGCTGGGATCTGACCGGGAAGCCCAGGACCGTCCCCCGCCGCCTTCCGTCATCGGACGGTCCTCTGAGCCTGCTGGCTGACCGGCTGAACCTGCGCGCCTGTGCGGAAGCCCTTCTGCGCGGCTGCCAGACGCTGCTGCAAGGGATCGCGCCCTGAAGGTTTGATTTCCTGGAAAAAACAGATGAACGAAACAATGATAGTGTTTCGGAAATCGTGATTCCGGCTATCGGTTGTACGCAGCAAAACGCTGCACGGGCGATTTACATTCTTTATTGATGAAGGGGTATCTGTTCAGTATCCTGTCATTTCGAGGCGATTCATCGCCGAGAAATC
>CALYTU010000058.1 GCA_945487445.1 uncultured Clostridia bacterium
AACGGATTTCTCACTTCGTTCGAAATGACAGATGGGGCTACTGAATAGATACGGTTGGACGAGCATTGTTCGTCCGCCGATACGCACCAGCGGATCAAACCGTGCAGACAAGCAGTGCCTGTCCCTAACCGCTTGAAAAAAGGTCCCACCGTTCCGATCGCTGGGGGCAGCGGCCACTACGAAACAGGTGCTGCTGAAATGATACGGTAAAAAAACGGGGCCGAGAAGACCGAGAGCAAAATGCTCCCGGTCTTCTCGGCCTCTTATACTATTTTAATCTGTGTTTGTGTTTTTCCGTGTTAGTATCTGTTCAGTATCCTGTCATTTCGAGGCGATTCATCGCCGAGAAATCCGTATTATCTACGCAAAAAGGAACGGATTTCTCACTTCGTTCGAAATGACAGATGGGGCTACTGAATAGATACCCGTGTTACTTTGATTCCTCACAGAACTGCCGGATATTGGAGGGGTTCTCGACGCGCCGGAGCTCGACACCGTTCTCCAGGAGCAGCAACGTCGGGGCCTGCCGGACGCCGTACTGTCTGGCAAGGGCGGGTTCCTTGTCGACGACCACGGTTTCATACGAAATTCCGGCGTCCGCCAGGAATTTCTTGGCCATGACGCATTTGGGACAGGTAGAGGTGGTGAAGAGGAGCAAACCGCCGGCAGGTGTCTGGCCGTCGCAGTTGGCAGCGGGATCGCCATGGGCCTCGCTCTGTGCGGCGGAAACCAGTATGACGGCGGAGGGGGCCGCGGCGGGAGCGGCGGCGCTGCTCAGCGTCTCATGGAAGCGGTGAGCCACAGAGGCGTCCACATCGTAAACCTTCCGGTCCTTGAACTCCTGCGCCTTGCCGTCGTTCCAGTTCTGCACGGGCCGGTAGTAACCGGTAATGCGGCTGTAGACCTCGGTCTTCTTGCCGCAATGGGGGCAGGTGTACTGCTCGCCGGTGAGATATCCGTGATCCGGACAGACGGAATAGGTCGGAGACAGCGTATAATAGGGCAGACTGTAATTCTCGGCGATTTTGCGGACCAGGTTGGCCGCAGCCTTCCAGTCGGGCAGCTTCTCGCCCAGGAAGGCATGGAAGACGGTACCGGAGGTGTAGAGCGTCTGGAGCTCGTCCTGAATGTCCAGCGCGGAGAACACGTCCTCGGTATAGCCGACAGGCAGGTGGGAGGAGTTGGTGTAATAGGGCGTGCCATTCATGTTGGCAGTAATGATATTGGGGAAGTCCGCCTTGTCGTGCTTGGCAAACCGATAGGTGGTAGACTCGGCAGGAGTGGCCTCCAGATTGTAAAGATCGCCGTACTGCTCCTGATAGTCGGACAGGCGCTCGCGCATGTGATTGAGAACCTGCTTGGAGAATTCCTGGGTCTCTGGATGGGTCATGTCCTTGCGCAGCCACTTGGCGTTCAGGCCCATCTCATTCATGCCGATCAAGCCAATGGTGGAGAAGTGGTTGGCAAAGGTGCCGAGATAGCGCTTGGTGTAGGGATACAGGCCTCCCTCGAGCAGCTTGGTGATGACGTCGCGCTTGATTTTGAGACTGCGAGCCGCGATGTCCATGAGCCGGTCAAGGTGCTTGTAGAAGTCGGCCTCGTCCGCCGCCTGATAGGCGATGCGGGGCAGGTTGATGGTCACGACGCCCACGGAGCCGGTGGACTCGCCGGAGCCGAAGAAGCCGCCGGACTTCTTGCGCAGCTCCCTCAAATCCAGACGCAGGCGGCAGCACATGGAGCGAATGTCGGAGGGCTCCATGTCAGAGTTGACATAGTTAGAGAAATAGGGGGTTCCGTACTTTGAGGTCATTTCGAACAGGAGCTTGTTGTTCTCCGTGTCTGCCCAATCAAAGTCCCGGGTGATGGAATAGGTGGGGATGGGATACTGGAAGCCGCGGCCATTTGCGTCGCCTTCGATCATGACCTCGATGAAGGCCTTGTTGACCATATCCATTTCCTTTTTGCAGTCCTTGTACTTGAAGGGCATCTCCTTGCCGCCCACAATGGCGGGGAGCTCGGCCAGATCGTTTGGAACCGTCCAGTCCAGAGTTACATTGCTGAACGGCGCCTGGGTACCCCAGCGGGAGGGGGTGTTGACACCGTAGATAAAGGACTCCACGCACTTTTTCACCTGGTCATAGGGCAGATTGTCATACTTGACAAAGGGGGCCAGATAGGTGTCGAAGGAGGAAAAGGCCTGGGCGCCGGCCCACTCGTTCTGCATGATGCCCAGGAAGTTGACCATCTGGTTGCAGAGGGTCGCAAGATGTTTGGCTGGCGCGGAGGTGATCTTTCCGGGAACCCCGCCGAGCCCCTCCTGAATGAGCTGCTTCAGGCTCCAGCCCGCGCAGTAGCCGGTCAGCATGGACATGTCGTGGATGTGGAAATCACAGTTCCGATGGGCATTGGCAATCTCGTCGTCGTAGATCTCACTGAGCCAGTAGTTGGCGGTGATGGCGCCGGAGTTGGAGAGGATCAGTCCGCCCACGGAGTATGTAACGGTGGAGTTCTCCTTCACGCGCCAGTCCATGACCTTGAGGTACTGGTCCACCACCGATTTATAGTCCAGCATGGTCTCGGAGACGTTCCGGAGTTTTTCCCGCTGACGGCGGTAAAGGATATAGGCCTTGGCTACGTCTTCATAGCCGGCACGGCCCAGCACAGCCTCCACGGAGTCCTGAATATCCTCCACCGCAATCTTGTTGTCCTTGATCTTGCTCTGGAAATCCGCAGTGACCTTCAGCGCAAGAAAGTCAATGGTATCGTCGTTATACTGCTTCTGCTTGGCGTTGAACGCCTTTTTGATGGCAGTCGAGATCTTGCTGATGTCAAAATCCACGACCTTGTCGTTCCGTTTTACGACCTGGTACATATTTTTCTCTCCTTATTGTAGATTGGCAGTATCTATTCAGTAGCCCCATCTGTCATTTCGAACGAAGTGAGAAATCCGTTCCTTTTTGCGTAGATAATACGGATTTCTCGGCGATGAATCGCCTCGAAATGACAGGATACTGAACAGATACGATTGGCAAGCCAATTTTATCACATTTTATGGGCTATAATTGGGACAATACAGGCCGGAAAGGCATTTCCCGCCTTTTTTCATTTGCTGTTCATTCAATCCCCCGCAGCCGGGCGTTCGGCACCCAGGGCTTGACCGCTTTAAGACAGGCTTTCGCTTTTTCATTTGAAGCGGCGTGCATGCCTCCGGCCAGGATATCGCCGGAGTCCACGAATCCCTGGATGAAATACCGTTCGGTCCCTGCAATCCATTTGCCGATTGCCGCAAAGTCCGCGGGCTCGTGCAATTCGTCCACCAGCGTCGTGCGGAACTCAAAGGGGATTTTCCCTTCCCGCAGCAGTCGGATGCTTTCCCCTACCATCGGAAGGATGCCCGCCACGCCTGCGGTCAGCTCGTATTTCTCGCGGCTGTTTTTCACGTCCATGGCAACATAGTCGGCCAAACCCGCCTCCAGAACGGCGCGAAGCCGGTCCGGAAAGGCGCCGTTCGTATCCAGCTTCACAGCGTAACCCAGCGCACGAATCCGCTCCAGAAACGCCGGCATATCGGCGTGCAGCAACGGCTCGCCGCCCGTGATCGCTACACCGTCCAGCAGGCCGCGGCGCTTTTGCAGAAAGGCAAAAAAATCATCCTGGCAAAGCTCCGGGACCTCCGGGGAAACCACCAGGCTGCTGTTGTGACAGAAGGGACACCGGAAGTTGCAGCCTGCGGTGAAGACCGTACAGGCCACGCGCCCGGGAAAGTCCAAGAGGGTCATCTTCTGTAATCCGCCTAGCCGCATAGCCTCCTCCTTCGGAAGCATGAATCTCCCCCGCGATGCGAAGCATGCGTTCAACATATTTTCGCTGCATGTGGAAACCCATGTGGAAATCATGTGGACAACATGTGGAGCTGTTGACATAACAAACCACAACATCTAGTGTCTGCTTAATAGAATACCACAAGAAACAGATTTGTCAAGCCCTAATTTCTCTTTTCAGAAAACCGTATTTCCTCCGCATATGATCCCAGTAAAAAAACACCTCCGGGGCGTGCTCTCGTGTCCCGGAGGTGCGTGCGTCCCGATGAAGCTCACGATTCAAAGGAGCTGACGAATCTGCCTGAGATCGGTAATCTCATAGGTAGGACGACGGTCCGGCGGAGCGACCTGGCCGCGCAGGTTCACCCAGAGGGTATCAATCCCGGCACGGATGCCGCCCAGGATGTCCGAGCTCAGGCTGTCGCCGATCATCAGGGTTTTCTCCGGCGTGAAGCCGGAAATATGGGAAAAGCAATAGCGGAAATAGGCTGGCTCCGGTTTGTGGGCGCCTATGTGTTCGGAGATGAACAGGGCCTCAAAAAGCGGGCCGATCCCGGCACTTTCGAGTCTGGAGTATTGGGTGCTTGCCATCCCATTGGAGGCCAGAAAAAGGCGGTAGCCCCGCCCTTTGAGGTAGGCAAGCATCTCCTCCGCTCCGGGCAGGAACCAATGGCCCACGCCCAACCAGCGGCGATAATCCGCCTCGAAGGCCACAGGGTCAACGTCGAGGCCCAGCTCCCGGAAGAGCTGGCGATGCCGATCCACCAGAATCTCATCGCGCGCCGCCTCTCCCCGCTCCATCTTCTCCCACCAGAGGATGTTAATGGCGTGGTAGCGGTCCAGCAAGTCCTGGGTTTTCTCGATGCCATGATCGGCAAGCGCCCGCCCATAGGCCATCGCCTCCGCCGCCGAAAAGTCCAGAATGGTGTTGTCCAGGTCGAGCAGGAGAATCTCGTAGCGCATAGCCCAGCCCCCTTGCAATTTCATTTCTGCCCTGCCGCACCGGCGCACAGCGCGCGCTCGTCTGCAATGGTATCATGTTTTAATCGAAATTGCAAGGGGGATCGCTCCTTTACGCCTCCATCTGGCGGCCAAGGAAACCTGCCACAACGTCCAGGAGCCTGCATTCAAAGTCTCCCGGCCAACGGTCGCGCTCCAGATCCGCGACCAGAACCACGCCGCCCAGCAGATCTCCCTCAGAGAGAATGGGGACTGCCGCGCCGACGACCGCGGACGCGCCCTCTGCCAGAGCTGTGGGAAGACCCTGGCCCCGAGAGCAGTATCGCTCCCGGTCCTCGAATCGGCGGATCAAGCCCTGCGCCAGCCGCCGATCCATCACATCCTGCCGACCCGGACCTGCCGCGGCAATCACCGTGTCCCGGTCGCAGACTGCGGCCAGAAAGCCCGTGTTTTTGTAGACCGCCTCGCAGATTCGCCCCGCGAACTCCGTCAGGTCCCCCATGGGCGAATACTTCTTAAAGATGACTTCTCCGTTTTTCTCCGTGAAAATCTCCAGCGGGTCACCTTCGCGGATACGCAGGGTTCTGCGGATTTCCTTGGGAATCACGACTCTGCCGAGATCGTCAATTCGGCGGACAATACCTGTTGCTTTCATATTTTTCCCTCTTTCCTGTATTGGTCTGTCAATTTCTGTCATAGTATTTGTCAAAACAGGAAAGTTATGCTTGCTGAAAAAAAAGCGTTCTGAGGGATAGCTTTTCGAACAGCCGTATGGTATAATAAGGCGAACTGTGAAAGGAGGCGGCATTATGCTTTTTGACGCCGGAACCATCAGCTTCCCCGGCCTGGGGATCGAAGGGATCAACCCGCCCCGCACCCTGCCCTTCACCGTCTTCGGCAAGGATATCTATCTCTACGGAATGATCATCGCCCTGGGTTTCTTGCTTGCAATCTTTTACGCAAAAAAACGGGCCAGGGAATTCGGTACGAATTTTGATCTGGTGACGGACGCGATCCTCTTTGCTGTCCCAGCCGCCATTGTCTGCGCCAGAATCTACTACGTGGCCTTTCGGTGGGACGTCTACCGGGACAATCCCATTACCGCCCTATACATCTGGGAGGGCGGCATTGCCATTTACGGCGGTGTGATCGGCGCAATTTTGGGCCTGATTCTCTTTGCCAAAGTCAGAAAGCAAAAGCTCACGCCTTATCTGGATATCATGGCCCTGGGGCTGCTGATCGGTCAGCTCATCGGCCGTTGGGGCAATTTCTTCAACCGGGAGGCCTACGGCGCGGAAATCTTCAACGACTTCCTTCTGCGTATGGGAATCACAGGCGCGGACGGCGTAATTCGGTACTGGCATCCCACCTTTTTTTATGAATCCGTTTGGAATCTGATTGGCTTCGCGCTCCTCCACTTTCTTTCCAAAAAGCGGCGGTACGACGGGCAAACGTTCTTGCAGTATGTGGCCTGGTACGGCCTTGGCCGGACGTGGATCGAGGGACTGCGGACCGATTCTCTCTACATCACCGGAACGGATCTCCGGGTAAGCCAGCTTTTGGCCGCCGTCAGCTTCGTAATCGCCGTGGGCGTGATGCTCTACATCCGGCTGTATAAAACCCCCGACGGCTCCAACATGCTGGTCAATCGGAAGCCGGCATCAGATCCCGTCGAAGTGCCGGCGGAAACATCGCCTTCGGCCACCCCGGACGAGGCGACGCACGATGACGAAAACGCCGTGAACAGCACCGAGGCCCAATAGCCGGCGAAGTATAATTCTGTTTTGCCGCATGCCGTATCAAACCTGCCATAAACATCAGGACCCGCGGAACAACCGCGGGTCCCTTCTTGTTGTTATGTCAACCTTTTGACAGCCTCCCGGACAGCAGCAAGCAGCGCGTCTGCTTCCTCCTCGGTTGTAAAGCGGCTCAGCGACGCCCGCACGGAGCCGTCAATGACTGCGGGGGCAACGCCCATTGCCTCCAGAACGTGGCTTCGGTGCCCCTTGGCGCAGGCGGAGCCGGCGGAAACGTAGACGCCCTGATCTTGCAGGCAGTTGATGATGCCCTGGGATCGGGCGCCCGGGATGGAGAAGCTGACAATATGGGGCGCTGCCTGCGCGCCATTCAGCACCACCCCGTCGATGACCTCAAGCCCTGCGCGCAGACGCTGCTTCAGGGAGTTCTCACGGGCCAGGTCCTCCCGCAGGGCGAGCTGCGCGGCCTCACAGGCCGCGCCGAAGCCGAGCAGATTCGGCACGGCTTCGGTGCCGGAGCGTTGGCCGCTCTCCTGCCCGCCGCCGTGGAGATAGGGCGGAAGGGAAAGCCCCTTGCGCACCCAGAGCGCACCCGCTCCCTTGGGACCGTGGATCTTGTGGGAGCTGACGGAGACCAGATCCGCATCCAGCGTGGAGGCGCGGAACGGAAGCTTCAGAAAGCCCTGCACCGCGTCGGTGTGAAAGAGCGCGTTGGGGGCCATGCGATGGGTGAGCTTCGCCATGGACGAGATCGGCATGACAGAGCCGACCTCATTGTTGACCATCATCACGGAGACAAAAATCGTGTCCGGGCGCAGCGCGGCGCGCAGGGCCTCCAGCGTCACCGTCCCGTCCGGCCCCGGGGCGAGGTACGTGACCTCGAAGCCCCGTGCTTCCAGCTCCTTCATGGGGTGAAGGATGGCGTGGTGCTCGATCTGCGTTGTAATAAGGTGTTTTCCCCGTTTGCCCAGCTTCTGCGCGGCGGAAAATACGGCCCAGTTGTCAGCCTCCGTTCCGCCGGACGTGAAAAAGACCCGGTCCGGCTCCGTGCCGAGCGCCTTTGCCACGCTGCGGCGGGCCGCATCCAACCTTCGGTGCGCCTCCACGCCCGGACTGTGCAGCGAGCTGGGGTTGCCCCAGCATTTCGTCAGCGCCTCGGTTACCGCCTGCACCGCCGCCTCACAGGGCTTTGTGGTGGCGGAATTGTCAAAATAAGCAAACATTTTTTCTCCTGTTATCGTTACGTAGTGTTGCGCGTAAAGCAACCTCATCCGGGGCTTCGCGCCACCTTCCCCTCGAGGGGAAGGCTATTTTCCAACGCAGAACCGCGCGAAGATCCGGTCGGTGATGTCCTCCCGGACCGTCCGGCCTGTCAGCTCGCCCAAGGCTTCCAAAGCAGTCTCCAGCTCCGTCAAAACGGCGTCGGGGGTGATCCCTTCCTCCATGGCATCCAAAGCCCGGCTGATGGCCTCGGCCGCCGTGCTGACCGCCTCGCACTGTCGGACGTTGGTCAAAATGGACCCGTCGCAGGGCAGATCCGCCCCGAAGATCTGCTCGATCCATTCACAGAGCTTGTCCAGCCCGTCGCCCCGCGTGGCGGAGACAGAGAATATGGGCTCAAAGGGAAGCTGAAGCCGGAAGACCCGCTGGGGCAGGTCGGTCTTGTTCATCACGGCAATCGCCCGCTTTGCCTCTCGGGCGGCGGCCATGGCCTGCCGGTCCTCTTCGTCCAGCGGCACGGCGGCGTCGCAGACGAAGATTGCCAGGTCCGCCTGCTCCGCGGCGGCGCGGGATCGCTCCACGCCCAGAGCCTCGATCCGATCACCGGTCTGCCGGATGCCGGCAGTGTCGGTGATTCGGACCAGAACGCGGCCAAAGCGGGCGGTCTCTTCCACGGTGTCCCGCGTGGTGCCGGGAATATCCGTCACGATCACCCGGTCAAAGCCCACCAGGGCGTTCAGCAGGGAGGATTTTCCCGCGTTGGGCTTGCCCACCAGGACGATCTTCACACCCTGCTTCAGAATGCGCCCCCGCTCGGAGGTGTCGCGAAGCCAACGGAGCTGATCCCGGTCTGTCCGAAGCTGCGCCTCGAAATCGGAGAGCTGAAAGTCGGGAATGTCCTCGTCCGGGTAATCCAGCACCGCGTGGTAGTGGCTGCAAATATCGGTCAGGCCGTCGTAG
Organism: uncultured Clostridia bacterium; assembly: GCA_945487445.1. Taxonomy (GTDB): domain Bacteria; phylum Bacillota; class Clostridia; order Oscillospirales; family Oscillospiraceae; genus JAFRPC01. The sequence continues at coordinate 8,720 of CALYTU010000058.1, forward strand.
ATGGGGGCAAGTCGCCGGTGCAGGGCGCCGCCCACCTGGGCGGCGGCGTTGGCCGCCATATCAGCGGTCTGCGCCTCGATCAGATCAATGACAGCCTCGGCCCCGGTCAGGTCCATCCGCCCGTTCAGGAAAGCCCGCTTCGTGAACTCCCCCGGTCTGGCAGGCCGGGCTCCCGCCCGATAGAGCGCTTCCAGCCCCGCCGCGAGCACAGCGGGAGAGCCATGACATTGCAGCTCAGCCGTATCCTCCCCCGTATAGGTCTGCGGGCCGCGGGTGAAGACCGCCAGCGCCTGGTCAATCTCCCGGCCGTTGACATCAAAGAGCGTCCCCAAAACCAGCTTCCGGTCCGGCGCCTCCGTCAGGGGCTTGCCGCTTTTACAGCGGAAGACCCTCTCCACCACCTCGGCACAGCCCTCCCCGGAGAGCCGCAGGATGCCGATGGCACAGGGCTGTTTCCCTGTGGAGATCGCAGCGATGATGTCTGCCATAGCTTTCACTTCCGTTCTTTTTTAGGGTGTATCTATTCAGTAGCCCCATCTGTCATTTCGAACGAAGTGAGAAATCCG
>CALYTU010000059.1 GCA_945487445.1 uncultured Clostridia bacterium
CTGGTGCAGAAGAACATCGACACCGGCATGGGCCTGGAGCGTCTGGCGGTGGTCTGTCAGGCCGTGGACTCCCTGTTCGACGTGGACACCGTCATGAACATCACCCGGCGCGTCACTGAGCTGACCGGGGCGGGCTACGGACAGAGCCACAAAATGGACGTTTCCCTGCGCGTGATCACCGACCACATCCGCTCCGCCACGTTCATGATTGCCGACGGCGTGCTGCCCTCCAACGAGGGCCGGGGCTATGTGCTGCGCCGTCTGCTCCGCCGGGCCGCCCGCCACGGCAAGCTGCTGGGTGTGGACAAGCCCTTCCTCTTCGATGTGGTGGACACGGTGATCCGCGAGAACGAGGGCCATTATCCCTACCTGCGCGAGCGGCAGAGCTTCATCACCAAGGTCATCCGCTCCGAGGAGGAAAGCTTCCTGGCCACGCTGGATGCGGGGCTGCGCATCTTCTCCGAGATGCTCGAGGGTCACAAGGCCAAGGGTGAGTCGGTCTTTTCCGGCGAGGACGCCTTCAAGCTTTCCGACACGTATGGCTTCCCCCTCGATCTGACCGTCGATATGGCAGAGGAAGCCGGGATGACTGTGGATCAGGAGGGCTTCAAAAAGCTCCTCCAGGAGCAGAAGCTGCGGGCAAGGGAGGCTCGGAAGAAGCTGGGCGATCTGGCCTGGGAGGGGATCGACCTCGGGCTGGACAACACGCCCACGGTCTTCACCGGCTATGAGAAGGACGAGGACGGGGCGAAGGTCCTGGCAGTGGTGGTGGAAGGAGAGGTTTCCGGAGCCATCGCGGGCGGCGAGGATGGCATTCTGGTCCTGGACAAAACGCCCTTCTATGCCGAAATGGGCGGCCAGGTGGCCGACCGCGGGACCATCACTGCGGGCGGCTCCGTCTTCGAGGTCCGGAACGTCCTCAAGGACAAGGGCGGCAAGTATCTCCACCACGGCCACTTGGTCTCCGGCGAGATCCGGACCGACGACGAGGTTCACGCCGCCATCGACGTCCGGCGCCGTCAGGCAATTCGCCGCGCTCACTCCGCCACGCACCTGCTTCAGTATGCGCTGGAGTCTGTGCTGGGGGACCACTGCCATCAGGCCGGCTCTCTGGTGGAACCCGATCACCTGCGTTTTGACTTCACCCATTTCTCCGCCCTGACCGCCGAGGAGCTGGCCGAGGTCAGCCACCGGGTCGTGGAGCTGATCCTCAAGGGCGTCGACGTGGAGACCCTGGTTCTCCCCATAGCCGAGGCGCAGAAGCTGGGTGCAACCGCCCTCTTCGGGGAAAAGTACGGAGATATTGTTCGCGTGGTGAAGATGGGGCCCTCCCTGGAATTCTGCGGCGGCACCCATCTGGACAACACCGCCAAGGCAGGCCTCTTCCGCATCACCGGCGAGGGCTCCGTGGCCTCCGGCGTCCGCCGGATCGAGGCCATTACCGGCCCCGCCGTGCTCGAGGAGACGGACCGCTGTCAGAAGACCCTGCTCCGGGCAGCTGAGACCCTGAAAACCACGCCGGGCGAGCTGATCCACAAGGCTGAGGCCACCGTAAACGAGCTTAAGGAACTGCGTCAGCAGATGGAGTCCATGAAGGACAAGCTGCGCTCCGGCGAGATCAGCCAGATCCTGTTCTCAGCCAAGAATCTGGCCGGGCTCAAGGTCCTGACCGCCATCCGCAACGGCGTCAGCGTCCCCGATCTGCGAAAGCTGGGGGACATGCTCCGGGATAAGGAGCCCGCCATTGTGGCCGTGCTGGCCTCCGTGCAGGACGATAAAATCTCCATTCTCGCCGTCTGCGGCAAGGATGCCGTTGCCCGCGGAATCAAGGCGGGCCAGCTGGTCAAGCAGGTCTGCGCCATCTGCGGCGGCAGCGGCGGCGGCAAGCCCGACTCCGCCATGGGCGGCGGAAAGGACGCCCTGAAGCTCGACGATGCCCTGGCCACCGTGGATGATTTCGTCCAGATGAACGCAAACTGAAAATCGGTGCGGATGCTTCGACTTCGTTTTGCTCCGCATAGAATGACAAACGGAACAAGGAGAATACTGATATGAACGACTGCTTATTTTGCAAAATCATAGCCGGGGAAATCCCCTCAAAGAAGGTTTATGAGGACGAGCTCTGCTACGCCTTCTATGACATCGCGCCGCTGGCTCCCACCCACTTCCTGGTGGTGCCCAAAAAGCACCTGGCCTCCGCCGCCGAGATCGGCGAGGAGGATGCAGCCCTTGTGGGCCACATCTACGCGGTCATTGCCCGGCTGGCCCGGGAGCTGGGCTTTGCCGAGGGCTTCCGCGTCGTCACCAACTGCGGCGCAATCGCCGGTCAGACCGTACACCACCTGCACTTCCACGTGCTGGCGGGCAAGGAGCTCGGTTCGTTCAACTGATTCATACAGAGTATCTATTCAGTAGCCCCATCTGTCATTTCGAACGAAGTGAGAAATCCGTTCCTTTTTGCGTAGATAATACGGATTTCTCGGCGATGAATCGCCTCGAAATGACAGGATACTGAACAGATACCATACAGATACAAATCATCAGCATGCGTCCGTTCGGGGCGATGAAGCGGAAAGGAAGTCCCTATGCGAAAGCTCCTGTGGTTTTCCATCGGCTTTGCCTGCGCGTGCCTTTTGACGGTGTATTTCCTGCCTCCGGCGGCCTTGCCGTGGGCCGCGCCCGCCATGGCGGGCGCGGCCGCGGTCTGGTTTCTGCCGCGTTTGCGCGCCGGCGTGCGCGCCGACGGTCCGGCCGGGCCCATCCTTTTGCGCATCTGCCGGGTGCTTGCCCTTGGTCTGGCCGTGGGGCTCATCTGGTGCTGGGGATTTGAGGCGCTGGTGCTGGACCCGGCCCGCAGCGCGGCGGGGCGGTATGAAGATCTGACCGCACAGCTCTGCGACGATCCGGTGCAGACCCCCTACGGCCACCGGGCTGACGCCTATGTGACGGCGCCAGCCGGGCGGTTCAAGGCGCGGCTTTATCTATATGGCCCCCTGCCCGACCTTGCGCCCGGGGACTGGATCTCCGGCTCCTTCACCCTCCGCCGGGCTGACCGCAGCGCGGACGGAGAGACCTATCTGGATCTCCAGGCAAGGGGGATTCCCCTGATCGCCTCCGGCCGCGCAGCCTCCACTGCCGACGGCGGCGCGCCCCTCCGCTTCTTTCCCGTGCGGTTCTCCCGAATCATCTTCGACCGTCTCGGCGAACTGATTCCCGCCGACGCGGCCGGTCTGCCCCAGGCCATGCTGACGGGCTGCCGGGACGGATTAACCGAGACGGATCGGGACGATCTCTCCGCGGCCGGGGCCTCCCACATCGTGGCGGTGTCCGGCCTCCATGTGACTATGCTGATGACCGTTTTGGTGCTGCTGGTGGGGCAGGGAAGGCGGACCGTCTTTTTGGGAATCCCCCTGTTGGCCCTGTTTGTTCTGATGACCGGGGCTTCGCCGTCCGTGGTCCGGGCGGCTCTGATGCTTTCCCTGCTTCTGATCGCGCCCCTCTTTCGGGAGGAGAACGACCCGCCTACCGCCTTGGCCCTGGCGGGACTTCTGATCCTGCTTGAAAATCCCTGGGCCGCGGCCAATGTGAGCTTTCAGCTTTCCTTTGCGGCGGTGGCGGGGCTGCTTTTGATCACAAGGCCCCTGCAAACCGCGTTCCTCACCCTGCCCTGGGTCAAAAGACTGCTGCGCTGGCAGGGGCCGAAGCACTGGCCGCGCCTTTGCCGCAGCTGTCTGCTGCGGACCCTGCGCCGGACGGTGCGGGCTGGCTGCACCGGACTTGCAGCTTCCCTGGGCGCTTTGCTCTTTACCACGCCCATCGCGGCGGCGGTCTTCGGCTCAGTGCCGGTCTATGGCGTGCTCACCAATCTGTTCGTCCTGCCGCTGGCGGGGGTCTGCCTGGCAGGCGCGCTGGCGGTGTTGGCCATTGGCCTTGTGAGCACAGCCCTGGGCAGCTGGGCGGGCTGGGTTCTGGCCTGGCCGGTGCGCGGCGTTTTTGCCGTTTGCCGACTGGTTTCCCGGCTGCCCGGACATCTGCTGCGACTGGACGGTTACGGAATGGCTTTTCTGATTTTTGCCGGTCTGCTGTTTGTCCTGTCGCTGCTTTTGCGGGAGCGGCAGTACGGGAAAACCCTGCTCTGCCTGCTGACGGCTCTTGCTGCCGCCGTGGGCCTCCAGATATTGGAAGCCCGCACGGCCGACTTCACGCTGGCGGCTTTGGACGTGGGCCAGGGCCAGTGCGTCTGCATGGTCACGGACGGCTTCACCGTGATGACCGACTGCGGCGGCACGGGCGGGCCAACCGTGGGGGTCACGGCTGCGGAATGGCTCCGCCGGAAGGGGGCGGAGCGGCTCGACGCGCTGATCCTCACGCACTACGATACAGACCACATGGGCGGTGTGGAGGCCCTGCTCTCCCGGATCCCCGTGAAGACGGTCTATCTGCCCGACGTGCCCTTTGACCCGGGAAACCGGGCCGCCGTGGAGCAGGCGGCATTGGCCGCCGGCGCGGCGCTGCGTTATGTGACGCAGGACAGTACCCTCTCCTGCCCCGGTGTGCAGATCCGGCTCTTTGCGCCGGTCAGCGACAGATCAGACAATGCTGCCTGTGTTTGCGTCTTGTATTCCGTCGGAGAATATGATATGCTCATCACGGGCGACCTGGACGCCGAGGGGGAATACGCTCTGCTTGAACGGCAGACGCTGCCCCGGGTGGAGGTCTACGCGGCGGGACATCACGGTTCGGCCGGCTCCTCCACTCAGGCGCTTTTGGACGCGATCCGGCCCGAAACAGTGCTGATCAGCGTGGGCCGCAACAGCTATGGCCTGCCCAGCCCCGAGACCCTGAACCGGCTGCAGGCCGACGGCGCACGGGTCTTCCGCACCGATGAATGCGGCAATCTGGAAATAGGACGGTGAGACCATGACCGACAACAACCTCGAGCGGCTCAAGTCCGATATTAAGCTGAACACTCCGGCGCGGCTCTATGTCTTCCACGGCGAGGAGGCCTATCTGCGGCGTTATTACCTCGAAAGCCTCCACAAGCTTTTGGTGGAGGATTTCGCTGAAGCCTTTAACTATCACCGATTCAATGCCGAGAACATCTCCCCCCAGGGCGTGCTGGACAGCATTGAGGCCTTGCCCATGATGGCCCGGCGGTCCATGGTGCAGATTGACGACGTGAACTTCTTCGCGCTGGGCGAGGATGGGCCGGCCTATGCCAAATTCTTCTCCGACATTCCCGACTACTGCACCGTGGTTTTGGTCTATGAGACCGTGGAATTCAAGCCGGACAAGCGGAAGACTGCGCTGGCGCAGGCCTTCGAGGGGGCGACGGTGGTGGAGTTCACCCAGCCCTCCGACCGGGAGCTGATCTCGTGGGTCAGCCGTCATTTCAAGCAGCAGGGCAAGCGCATTTCCGCGGACGACGCCCAATATCTGATCCACCGGACCGGGGGGACCATGACGGCTCTGCTCTCGGAGATCGGCAAGCTGGGGGCCTATGTGGACGATGAAACCGTTACCCGCGCCCACATCGACCTGCTGGTGGAGCCGGTTTTGGAGGCGGAGATCTGGGATCTCACTGACGCCATGGCCGCGGGCCGGTATGAACGGGCGCTCCAGACCCTCCGGACGCTGCTGCAGAAGCAGGAGGAGCCCGTCAAAATTCTGGGCGCAATCGGCGTCCAGATGCGGCGGATGCTCGCGGCCAAACGGCTGATGGATGGGGGCAAGCGGCAGCAGGACCTGATGAAGCTCTGCGGCATGGGAAGCTACCCCGCGCAAAAGACCATGGACAACGCCAGACGTCTTTCCGAGCGTTTCTGCGCCCGGTCCGTGGAGCTTTGCCTGGAGGCGGACGAAAAGCTCAAGACCTCTTACGACGCCCCGCAGCGGGTGTTGGAGCTGCTGGTTCTGGAGCTGGCGGGGGAGTCCCGCAATGGTTAGGCTCAGACAGGCCATCGTGGTGGAGGGACGCTACGACAAGAACACCCTGGCCCAGCTCGTGGACGCGCCGATTTTCGTCACAAACGGCTTCGGAATTTTCAAGGACGCGCAGACCGTGGCCCTGCTGCGCGTCGTGGCGGAAAAACGCGGGCTGATCGTCCTGACGGACAGCGACGGCGCGGGTCTGGTGATCCGTAACCGCCTGAAAAGTGCCATTCCGCCCCAATATTTGCTCCACGCCTATATCCCAGATGTCTACGGGAAGGAAAAGCGCAAGGCGCAGCCCGGCAAAGAGGGCAAGCTCGGCGTGGAGGGCATGGACCCCGAGACTCTGCTGAGCGCGTTAAGAAAAGCCGGGGCGACCTTTCTCGACGAGGTATTCCAAACACAAGTGCATGCAGGGAGCAGGGCTCATCCGCGGACAAGCGATGCCCGGCTCGAAAGCCCGGACGACAGCCTCATCACAAAAACGGACCTCTTCGAGCTGGGCCTCACCGGAAGGCCGGACAGCAGGGAAAAACGAAACGCACTGAAAAAAGAACTCGGCCTGCCGGAGCATCTTTCCGCCAACGCCTTGCTGACGGCTTTGAACTGCATAACCACACGGCAGGCGCTCTATATGAAGCTGAATGAAAAATGATTGAATTATCTGTACAAAACCTGAAAAAGTCCTTCGAGGTGGGCGAGATCCTGCTTGACGGACTGTCCTTTGAGATTCAGACCGGCGAGTGTGTCGGCATCATGGGACGCAACGGCTGCGGAAAGACCACCCTCTTCCGTATGCTCACGGGGGAGCTGGAGCCCGACGACGGGACGATCGTCTTCGCCCCTGGCCGGAAGGTCGGCCTGATCTCCCAGATCCCCGTCTATCCTGCGGGCTACACGGTGGAAAATGTCCTCCGCTCCGCCTATCGGGATCTTTTTTCCGTAAAGAAAAAGATGGAGGCCCTGGAGCGGGAGATGACCGTCTCCGCTGACCGGACCATCCTCTCGGAATATGACCGCCTTTCCAATGCCTACGAGGTGGGGGGCGGCTATGAGATGGATACCAATGTGGATAAGATCTGCAACGGCCTGGGTATCCCTGGCCCCATGCGCGACCAGCTTTTCTCCTCCCTCTCCGGCGGCGAAAAGACCCGGGTCAACCTGGCCCGGCTCCTTTTGGAAAACACCGACCTCCTCCTGCTTGACGAGCCGACGAACCACCTGGACCTGCGCAGCGTGGAATGGCTGGAGAGCTATATCAGGCAGTTCAAGGGCACGACCCTGACCATTTCCCATGACCGCTATTTCCTGGACCGCGTGGTGGATCGGATCATTGAGATTCGCGACGGCCGGGCCGAGCATTACAACGGCAACTATTCCTTCTATCTGGAAGAAAAGCAGGCCCGGTTCAATCTCCAGCTCAAGCAGTATGAGCAGGAGCAGGCCAAGATCAGCCAGCTCAGCTACACCGTGGAGCGGATGAAGGGCTGGGGCATCAACAACCGCGTCCTCTACCGCCGGGCAATGGCCATGCAGCATCGGATCGACCGAATTCGGAAGACCGAGCGGCCCAAGTTTGAAAAGACCCTGAAAGCGCGCTTTGGGGAAAAGGAATTCTTCGCAGACGCCGTCTTCACGGTCAAGGGAATGGAAAAGTCCTTCGGCGAAAAGCACCTGTTTTCCGACGTGGAGCTGAATGTGGAGGGCGGGGAGCGGATCGCCATTTTGGGCGACAACGGAGCGGGGAAGACCACCTTCCTGCGCTGCCTTCTGGGCGAAGAGCCCGTGGACGCCGGACGCATTCGCTTCGGCCCCACGGTGAAGACCGCCTACCTGCCCCAGATCATGCACTTTGCACACCCTGAGCGCACCCTCTACGACACCATGCTCTACGAAAAGAACTGCACGCCCCAGCAAGCGCGCGACCGCCTCGGCGCCTTCCTGTTTTCGGGGGAAGATGTGTTCAAGACCGTTGGGACCCTATCGGGCGGAGAGCAGTCCCGGCTTCGGCTGTGTATGCTGATGGACGAAAAAATCAACCTTCTGATCCTGGACGAGCCCACGAACCATCTGGACATTGCCTCCCGGGAGTGGGTGGAGTGCGCCATCGAGGAGTACGAGGGGACGTTGCTCTTTGTCTCCCATGACCGCTACTTTGTGGACAAGTTTGCCACGAGGATTTGGGAGCTGGAGGACGGGAGCATCAAGGACTATCCCTGCGGCTACGCCAAATACCGGAGCCTCAAGGAGAACGCGGCCATCCGGCCGATTCCCCAGACGGAAAAGCCCGTCAAAAAGGAAAGGCCCGCCCCGAAGACGGACACGAAAGCGCTGGAAAAGGAGGTCCGGCGCCTGGAGCGGGAGATCGAAAAGCAGGAGCAGGCCGTGGCCGCGCTGGACGAACAGCTTGTGGCCGCCGCCACGGACTACAAGGAGCTGCTGCGCCTGACGGAGGAGAAACAGTCCGCTGAGGCGACGCTGACGGAGCTGATGACCCGCTGGGAGGCAGCCGCGGAGCAGCTGTAGCAACCGCTTCAAAAAATGAAAGAATGAAAAATGAGGGGTATCTGTTCAGTATCCTGTCATTTCGAGGCGATTCATCGCCGAGAAATCCGTATTATCTACGCAAAAAGGAACGGATTTCTCACTTCGTTCGAAATGACAGATGGGGCTACTGAATAGATACCTTTTCTCAAAATATGGGACTTTGCTATCTTCTATTATCTATATCATGTGGATTTTTGTCAATAGGGGAAATCAAGTTTTTTCGGAGTCCGAACCACAGACAGCCTGCGAAGAAGCCGAGAATCGCGCCGCAGGTATTGAGAATCAGATCGTCCAGCTCCGAGACGCCTGAGCCCAGGACATATTGCGCCGTTTCCACAAAGACGGACAGCAGAAAGCCGGCCAGCGCCGCCTGCCACAGCCGGCCGCCCCGGAGCCGGACCAGGGTCCCCGCCGGGGCAAACCAAATCAGATTGCCCACGAAGAGATAGGTGAAGTACCGCCAGTATCCCACGCGTGCCAGCTTGGCATAATAGGCAAAGGCGTCCCACTCCACCCGCCCCGAAAAGAGACCGTGGGAAAAACAGCCGTTTCGAAACACGGTAACGCGGAGCAGGATCAAAAACCAGAGCACAAACAAAAGCGTAAGAGATCGTTTCATTCGGTCAGTTCCCTTCTCATTGGATCATATCTTCAGGAGTATCTATTCAGTAGCCCCATCTGTCATTTCGAACGAAGTGAGAAATCCG
>CALYTU010000060.1 GCA_945487445.1 uncultured Clostridia bacterium
TCACTCTTGGATACAAGATCTTGTAGCAGGTCCTCACTTTGCAACTATACCCTATCAAAAAACACAAAATCAAGCAAGGAGGAACAAGAATATGATCGCATTAGCCTGTGACCACGGCGCGCTGGAGCTCAAGGAGGCCATCAAGGCCCATCTGGAGGCGCGCGGTCTGGCATACAAGGATTTCGGCACCTTCACGAAGGACAGCTGCGACTATCCCGATTTTGCCGCACCCGCCGCACAGGCGGTGGCAAGCGGCGCGTGTGAGAAGGGAATTGTCTGCTGTACCACGGGCATCGGCGTCTCCATCGTTGCAAACAAGATCCCGGGCGTGCGCTGCGCTCTGCTGCACGATCACATGTGCGCCCGCCTGACCCGGCAGCACAACAACGCAAACATGATGGCCCTGGGCGCCGCCGTCACGCCCCCCAAGATGGCCATGGAGATCATCGACATCTTCCTGGACACCGAATTTGAGGGCGGACGCCACCAGCGCCGCGTTGACAAGATCACAGCCCTGGAAAAATGACCGCAACCGATTGCGGACCCGCCGCGGGGTTTTCCCGCGACGGGTCCGTGTTTGTTATTCCAGCATCTCCAGGAACTCGTCCTCCGTCAGCACGGGGACACCCAACTCGTTCGCCTTTCGGAGCTTGGAGCCGGCGTTTTCACCGGCCACGACGAAGGTGGTTTTTTTGGAGACGGAGCCGCTGGCCTTGCCGCCGAAGGCTTCGATCCGCTCGGTGGCCTCCTCCCGGGTGAAGCGGGTCAGGGCCCCGGTGAGGACAAAGGTCTTGCCCTCGAAGCGCCGGTCGGTGATCTCCGCCGTGGAGGTAAAGTTGACCCCTGCCTGTCGAAGCCGTTCGATCATATGACGGGACTGCGGGCTTCGGAACCAGGAAGCAATGCTCCGGGCGGTGATTGCACCCACATCCGGAATCCCGGTGAGCCGTTCTTCGTCGGCCGTGATCAGTTCATCCAGGGTCCCGAAGGCACGGGCCAGAAGCTTGCCAGCCTTGGCTCCCACCTGACGGATGCCCAGGGCGTAAATCAGCCGGGAGAGGTCGTTGGTCTTGCTGGCCTCGATGGAGGCCAGCAGCTTCTTCGGGGCCTTGTCGCCGTTTTTCCAAAGGGTAGAGAGCTGTTCCAGTGTCAGGTAATAGAGGTCGGCGGGGGATTGAATGTGGCCCGCAGCAATGAGTTGGTCCACAATGGCGCTGCCCAGACCTTCAATGTCCATTGCATCCCGGGAGACGAAGTGCGCGATGTTCCTGCTGAGCTGGGCGGGGCATTCCGCCCCGGTGCAGCGCAGGGCGGCTCCCTCCTCGTCCCGTTCGACTGGTGCACCGCAGACCGGGCAAAGAGCGGGCAGGCGGTAGGGGACAGCCCCCTCCGGGCGCTTTTCCGGCACAACACCGAGAATCTCCGGGATGATCTCTCCGGCTTTGCGAATTTGGACGGTGTCGCCCACGCGGATGTCCTTTTCCGTGATGAAGTCCTGGTTGTGAAGCGTGGCGTTGGTGACGGTGGTCCCGGCCAGGCGGACCGGATCCACCACGGCTTTCGGTGTCAGAACGCCCGTGCGGCCCACCTGTACCACGATCTGCCGCAGGACCGTCTCCTTGATCTCCGGCGGGTACTTGTAGGCTGCGGCCCAGCGGGGGAACTTGGCTGTAGAGCCCAGCAAGCGGCGGCCTTCCAGATCGTTAAGCTTCACCACCGCGCCGTCGATGTCATAGGAAAAGCTCCCCCGGCTTTCATTGATGGCCGCGATCCGGGCGTTGATCTCGGTCAGGCCTTTGCAGAGTTGATAAGGAATGACCTTGAATTGCAGGCTCCGCAGGAAGTCCAGGGTCTCTGCATGAGTGGAGAAGTCCCGGCCCTCGCAGAGCTGAAGATTGAAGATCAGAATGTCGAGCTGACGCTTGGCGGCAATTTTGGGGTCCAACTGGCGCAGGGAGCCCGCCGCAGCGTTGCGGGGGTTGGCAAAAAGAGGCTCTCCTGCCTCCTCCCGGGCCACGTTGAGCGCCTCGAAGACGCGCTTGGGCATGAAGACTTCCCCCCGGACAATCAGCCGGTGGGGCGCGTTTTCCAGTTTCATGGGAATGGAGCGGACGGTGCGCAGGTTTTGGGTCACATCTTCGCCGATCCGGCCGTCGCCTCTGGTTGCGCCCCGGACGAAACGCCCGTCCACATATTCCAGAGCCACGGAAAGACCGTCCACCTTGGGCTCCACAGTGAAAACCGGAGCGGGGACGGTCTGGCGAATCCGGTCGGTGAACTCGGCCAGTTCCTCCAGGGAAAACACGTCCTGCAGGCTCTCCAGCGGGACAGGATGCTCCACCTTTTCAAACTGGCTCAGCGCCTTCCCGCCCACTCGCTGGGTGGGGGAATCGGGCGTCAAAAGCTCGGGGTGCTCCGCCTCGAGCACCTCCAGACGGCGGAGCAGACGGTCATATTCATAGTCCTCCATGGTTGGATCGTCGAGGACATAGTAGCGGTAGTTGGCGTCGTTCAGAATTTGGGTTAACTGCCGGACTTCTTCTTTGGGTTCCATGGTTTATTCTCCTGTGTTGTACAAAATGTTGGGAACGTCTCCCACCAAAATCGTCTGGGCTACGGGGACGGTACAGGACACCTGCCGGGAGAGGAGCCCCGCCGGAGTGAACAAAAGCAGATCCACCTCCACCCGCAGATCGAGCCGATGCAGGGTTTGGTTGACGCCTGTGGCGGAAAAGCCGCTCTCCAGCTCCGCATTCGTCGAGCGAAGGGACACCACTCGGACGGGCAGGCTTCCGCCGTGGCCGGAGAGGAGGGCGGGGAACAGGGCGTTGCCCAGCGGGACACCCACGCTTTGGCGGACCCGTTCGGGAATTCGCTCGTCCAGCTCGCGGAGAATCACGGATTTCATGCGATTGACCGCCCCGAGGTCGATCCGGGCCGCAGCCACGCTGCCGTCGGCGGTGCGCTCGAAGGTGACAAGGTCCTCATAGCAAAGCTGACCCTCGGCCAGGTAGGCATCCACGGCCTCGTTAATCAGGTTGGAGGTCTCGTTGTCCAGTTGCATCGTCACCAGCTCCCGAACGGTCGGCAGCCAGCCATAGTGAAGGTACAAGACCAGGCCGAGGACAAGGGTCAACACTAAAAAGCGGGTCCTCGGCCGGATGGGCCGTCGAGGCCGAAAGCGCATATGGATGAACCGCATATAACCACCTCTTGAGAGGATATGCGTCTTGCGCCCGGAACATGCGGCCCGCGTGCGGGAAATCGCGGATCAAGCTGCTATTGTTTGCCCGAACCCTTGGCGGTCATTTCCTTGGCTGAAGCGCCGGTGGACTGGACCAGCTTTCCGGTGGCGGCCAGCAATTCTTTCTGCTTCTGCCTGGGCAGAGTCCGGAAGGCGGACATCATCAGCTCGGCGGTCCGTCTCTTTTTCGTGGTCATGGAGTGAAATGAATCCTCGCCCGTGGCCTCGAAGACAGTGAACAGAGAGTCCACCAGGGAGCGGAGCGTGGCGTCGTCCTGGCGGGCAACCCAGTTGTCCACAGTCTTTTCCAGATACGCGCCTTTGCGGGTCAGCTCCGCCGGGACAAAGGCTGTGGGGCCGCATTCCCAACTGAAGCCGTCGTGCTGAACCAGACCGGAGGCACTGGATTTTACGATCCTTCGCTCGCAGTCGCTCTCCAGCAGCAGACCGATTATGGATGTGTCGGGGACGATGGAGATGCATTTTGGCTGAATGCGCCGATAGCCCTCCAAAACCCGGACCTCGTCCCGGAAGCCCGGTCCGTCGTTGGAGTAGACCTGCTCAATTCGGTTCTGCAGAGCGGAATTTGAACAGGCGGCGGCGTAGATGGCAAAATTGCCCCCTTTGGAGTGGCCTCCCACGCGCAAAGGCCGGTCCGTCAGACTTCCGATCCGTATCAGATAGTCCACGGCCCGGAGCTGGCCCTGGGTGCCGCTCCGGTAAGAGAGAATGAGATCCTCCTTCCAGCCAACCACCGTACCATCTGTGCCCCGGAAGGCAACATAGGCCCTTCCGTCCGGGATCAGGAAGGTCACGGCGGCGAACTGGACAGCGGCGTCTTTGTCGGTTACGGCTTCATAGCAGCACAGTCCCAGCTCCCGGAACCGGGTGCCTTCCAGCATGGCGTCCATCAGAAAGGGTGCGCGGGCCGTATAAGAGTAGGCGGTGCGGGCCTCGATCTTCTCCCGGTCATGGAGGGAATAGAAGCGGGCCCGGACCTCGGCCAGGGGCAGGGCCGTCCCGTCGTTGGGGACGACCCCGGTGAAGTCGGTGTAGACCAGCTCGGAGAGGATTAGATTGTCCACCTCGTTGAACGGCGCGGCGGATAACGGGACGTCAGCCCGCCAGCGTAAGTAATCAAATACGTTTGGCATAAAAAACCTCGCAAATAGTGACAGTGAACAAGTGACTTGTATTATTGCCTTTTCAGCTCTATTTTACTCCAGGGACGAAGAAAAGGCAACAGAAAATTCCTTCTGCTGCCCTTTGGTTTTTCAGTTGATTCCGAATTAGCCGGAATAGGGAACGGGGACAAAGTGGTAGGTCTCCCCCTGCTCGTTGCGAATCTCAATGGCCTCGGCGCTGGCGGAAACCAGGGTGTAGGACCGGACGGTGTCCGTGGGAAAGTCGATGGTCAGAGCCCCCTCGTCAGAGTAATTGTAACCGATCCAAACGCCGCGGTTATCGGTGATTTCCAGATAGTCCACATAGACAAATCCGTTGTCATAAAAGCGGATCAAAAAGGGTTCGGAAATGCGCCCCTCCTCCAGCAACTCGCTCACCTCGACCCGGCTTCCGTCGGCCAGGATTACATGGTCCGCCTCCCATTCCGTCAGCTTGTAGGAGACATGGGAAACGCCGGCCGGGGCATCTTCTTTTGTGGCGGCGGTGGTGTCCATCTGGTTCCGGCTCTCCGCCGGAAGCTGAACCTGTTTCCCGCATCCAGCCAGAAACAGCACCAGCAAAACAAAAGCGCTTACAATCCTTTTCATTTTCATCCCTCTTTTGTGCGGTTTCCCCCTGCTTGTCACTTCTCAGGTGCGGGGGACGGCAGACATGATGCTTGTCCCTACACGCGAGCGTCAGGCGTACAGCTTCCCGATCACCCAGTTGGCCAGCCGGGAGGGCAGGAGCTTGAGCAGTACGCAGATGGCCTTGTAGGAAAAGCCGATGGTATAGACCGGCTTGGGCTGCTTTTTCAAGGCTACCTTGGCGATATAAGCGCCGGCTGCTGCGGGGTCCATGCCGTTTTCCTCGTCGTGCTCCATCTTGGCAACGGACTTGGAGATCCGACCGTCGTAGGCTTCGTCTCCGGCGATGGACTTCTCCCGCGCGGCGGTGAAGCCGGTTTGAATGTCCCCGGGCTGAACGGCCGTGACGGTGATCCCGTAGGGCCGGACCTCATTGGCCAGGGCAGCGGTCCAGGCGTTGATGGCAGCCTTGGAGGCGGAATAGTAGGCTTGAAAGGGGATGGCGGCAGGAGCGGCCACGGAGCTGATGTTTACAATCCTACCGTTCCGGCGCTGGCGCATGTGGGGCAGAACGGCACGGGTCATATTGACCGTGCCAAAGAAATTGACTTCCATCTGCTTTTTCGCCTCGGCCAGCTCCGTAAACTCCACGGCGCCTGAGATGCCGAAGCCTGCGCAGTTCACCAGTAGGTCAATGTCACCTGCCTTGTGCAGGACGGCCTGAACAGCCTCGGCACACTGGCGCTCGTCGCTCACATCGGCGCAGAGGTGGTGCAGGCCCTTTTCCGTGAAGGGACGCCGCGAAAGAATGAAAACGGTCAGCCCCCTGCTTCGCAGGGCGCGGGCAGCGGCCAGACCGATGCCGGAGCTTCCTCCGGTGACAATGGCGACGGTGTCAGCCATGTTCCTTCAACACCTTTGCGAGAATATCGGTGGCCTCGTCAATGAGGGCCGGAGTATGGGTTGCCATATAGCTCGTGCGCAGCAGGCACTCGCCCTCGGCGCAGGCGGGGGGCAGGACAGGATTCACATAGACCCCGGCGTCATAGGCCTGATGGGCCTTTTCCAACGTGTTCAAAATATCATAGGTATAGATGGGGACGATGGGAGTTTCGGCCTCGATGATGCGGACGCCCTTCTTGTGGAAGCATTCTCTGGCATAGGCAGAGTTGGCGCGGAGACGGTCCACGATCTCGGGGTGTTTTTCCAGGTGGCGCAGGGCAGCCAGGGCCGAGGCGCAGCTGGCGGGCGTCATGGAGGCGGAGAAGATAAAGGGCCTGGAGACGTGCTTGATATAGAAGCCAATCCGCTCCGAGGTGGCGCAATAGCCGCCCAGGGAGGCAAGGGACTTGGAGAATGTGCCCATATAGATGTCCACCTCGTCCTCAAGCCCGTAGTAGCTGGCGGTGCCGCGGCCGCCCTCGCCAATTACGCCCAGACCGTGAGCATCGTCCACCATGACGCCGGCACCGTACTGCTTGGCCAGCCGGACGATGTCGGGGAGCTTGGCGATGTCGCCGCCCATGGAGAACACGCCGTCGGTGACAATGAGACAACCCCGGTTTTCGGGGACCTTCTGGAGCTGCCTTTCCAAATCCTCCATATCCGCGTGACGGTAGCGAAGCATCTTGCCATAGCTGAGCTTGCAGCCGTCATAGATGGAGGCGTGGTTTTCCCGGTCGCAGATCACGTAGTCGTGCGGGCCGATGATGGCGGATAAAATGCCCAGATTGGACTGGAAGCCCGTGGAAAAGGTAATCACCATTTCCTTGCGGAGGAACCTGGCCAGCTCCGCCTCCAGCTCCAGGTGCATCTCCAGGGTTCCGTTCAAGAAGCGGGAACCGGAGCAGCCGGAGCCGTACTGCTCAAAGGCCCTGATTCCGGCCTCAATGATTTCGGGATGGGTAGTCAGACCCAGGTAGTTGTTGGAGCCCAGCATGATCCGGCGCTTGCCTTCCATGACAACCTCCACGTCCTGCCGGGATTCGAGTGCGTGGAAATAGGGATACAGACCCTGGGCAATCAGTTCGCGCGCCTGGGACTGTGAATCGCATTTTGCAAAAATATCCATCAAAATTCTTCACCTTCAAAATAATCTTCTCTAACATTTCTCGCGGAAATCGGATATATTATACATGGTGTCGGCTGGGATTGCAAGAATTTTTTTGCAAAGCCCGTTTCTGACGATCGGTTTGACTCAGCAAATGGTCGTAGGGGCGATGCCGCCAAAAGGCATGGCATATCGTTTCAAGCATAGCGATCAACGATGATCCGAGGCTGCACGCCGTAGCCGTAGTAGGGGCGCTCATTGAGCGCCCGCGCATGCGCAGCATGTATCGTTTGCGGCCGCAAACGATTTCACCGCGTCAAGGCCCGGGCGGTTATTCAAATTTGACGAGAATGACTCCGTTCACGATGTGGATAGAGCCGTCGTTCGGATAGGTGCGCATCTGTGCCAGCACGTCGGAATACTGCTTTTTCTCAGAAGATCGAATCTGACGCGCTGTGTAACCCAGATAGGAGCGGATGAAGTGGTCTCGGGAGAATTCGTTGAAGCCGTTGTTTTCCGGGTCCGGGCTGTCAAACTGCCGTACCCCACCGTAGTGAAAAACGGTATCGGACCAGGGATCGTGGTAGGAGGCGTCGGAGATCACCGCACCGGAAAAAATCACGGGATAGTTCTCATCATAGCCCTCCATGGCCTTGATCCGGGTGAAGAGTGTGGTGTAATAATTCTCAGTCTGAATGTTGTGCCATTCCAGCATTCGATAGCAGCCGTTGGATTGATAGACATATTCCAAAGAAGTCAGAAGGAGTAACGGCGTGGGCGCAGCGCCGCAGACGCGCCGAAGCTTCGGGCGAGGGATGCGCAGCCGGTTCCACAGCAGCACCGGAAGCAGGAAGACACTCAGAAGCCCCATGGCCATCAGCGTATAGATCGTTCCGTCGGGGACCATCAGGATGATGAGATTGGAGGCTATGGGCAGGGCGACCAGGAGCAGAACGGCCAGCTCCAGCCGCTTGAGCCGGTTCTTTTCCCGCCAGCCCAGAACCAGCAGCAGGGCCGAACCGGCCTGCAGAACCAGGACGCACAGGCGGGTGATCGGCTCCGAGGTCAAAGACAGATAATCATGGGTGAAAAGCAGAAAGAAATGCCGATACATGTCCCGGAGCATTCCGGGCAGCCGCGCCAGGTCGATCTGAGCCATTTGGTCGATGCCCTGATAGGCCGTCAGCTTCCGTCCGGTGGCGGCCAGCATCGCCTTGAGCCCCATACGGTACAGCAGATAGCTCAAAAGGATTGCGCCCACATAGAAAAGACCCTGTTTCAGAACGGCCTGGGGTGTGGCCTTCGGGTCCAGACATTCTGTGATAACTGCCAGAACAGCCAGCATGACGGCGAAGGGATAGAAGGCCTGATAGATCCCGACAGCGAAGGCCAGCAGAAGGGAATAGAGCAGGAACCAAACCGGCTTGCGCCGCCGCTCCACAAGCAGGCAGGCCGCCGTAATCAACACAAGGGACAAGGCGTAATAGGGCATGGTAAAGGAGAAGAAAGTCATGGAGGCGACAGCGGGGAAGGACATGGTCACAATTCCCGTCAGCGCACAGGCGCGGGGGGCGCAGAGGCGCAGAATCCTGCAAATCAAAACGGAGGAAAGCGCCACAAGCAGCAGGGAAACGAGGGTGTTGAAAAAAGGCAGGCTGTAGCCGATGCGGAAACGCTCGGTCAGGCGTGTGAGCAGGCCCAGCGCCTACCGTCCGGAGGCCTCGCCCCAGCCGGTGATGTTGGGAATGTTGAAGATCGTGTCATAATTGACGATGTTGTTGAGCATGCCATAGCTGTAAGCTGCGGCAGCGGTGATTACGGAGGCGAGAAGCGTCCAACGAACGCTTTGATCCTGAAGAGTATCTATTCAGTAGCCCCATCTGTCATTTCGAACGAAGTGAGAAATCTGTTCCTTTTTGCGTAGATAATACGGATTTCTCGGCGATGAATCGCCTCG
>CALYTU010000061.1 GCA_945487445.1 uncultured Clostridia bacterium
AGCCTCTTGCATGTTATACCTAAAGCAATTTACACACAAATTCGGACTTGACTGGCAAAATCGAGTTCTACACCGAATAATTTATTCCAGTTTGTCGGGGTGCTAATAAAGAAAAGTGATCATCAACCAGTTCTATTACTGGTATCTGCATCTTGCCGCAAACAGGTTTACAGAGAAAGCATAGAAATGGTCTACCCTCGCCATGCAGGAGGGCTATGATCTGTCCACGATCCAGAACCATCACCACACCCTGGCAAAGCTCTGGGCGTGGGAGTTCTCTATATGCGAGGGTCATCATGGTGGAAGTGAGAAAGAATTCCCCTGATACAACGGAGAAGAAACAATGAATGTATCTATTCAGTAGCCCCATCTGTCATTTCGAACGAAGTGAGAAATCCGTTCCTTTTTGCGTAGATAATACGGATTTCTCGGCGATGAATCGCCTCGAAATGACAGGATACTGAACAGATACGATTTCACATCCAGGTTTTAGCACTGTCCGGTAGACTGTTCGTTCCAATTCTTGAAAATTCTCAGTTTCCCACTTGTCAATTTCCAGATTTACTGTTATATTCATCTTGCCACCCCGTTTCGTGTTTGGTCTCGTCAACTAACACTATACCACAGGTTGGCAAGAGGAAGAGCTCCGGCTCTTCCTCTTTCTTCGTCGTTTGCCAATATAAATTATACACTAAGGGGGAGTTTTTCAGGATTGGAAACGCCTGCCGCCGGGCGGAGCTGGCTTGAAGGGCGTTTTTCACAAGTTTTCCGGAAAAATTGAAAAAAGGGACTATGCAGAACGGAATTTTTTGTGTAGAATAGATGAAGAATCATCACACCCTCCGCTCCGCCGGCATAGACTGGGAAAAGGAGGCGGAAGGATGCTTTGGTCAATATTGGGCTTTGCGGCGGCAACGGCGGCTTTGGCTGCCCTGGGCTGCCTGCTTTGGGCACGACTGCTCTTACCCCTTCGGATGGAGGACATGATTGCCCTGCTTCCCGGCAGCGGCGACGGCGCCAGGCTGGAGCAGAATGTGCGTGCATGCCTATTATTAAAGCGCTGGGGAATTCTGCGTCAGAATGTTTGGATCATTGATCAGGGACTGACTGAGGAGGGGCGCCGCGTTGCGGCGCGGCTCACAGGACTTGACAGCACCATTCGGCTATACCCTGCCGCTGCCACGCAGCATGTGAAACCGTTTGATTAACGATGCGGTACGGCGCCCTGCCGGCCGGTCCGCCACGGGCGGATAATTGGGAGGTACACGGATGGAAAACGAACTGGTCCGGATCGAGGGCAGCGTCTCGGCGGTGGTCTTTCAGAACGCGGAAAACGGCTATACCGTGCTCCGGCTGAAGGACGGGAACGGCGAGCTGACCACCGTGGTCGGCGTCGTTCCGGATACCAAGGCCGGGGAGCGGCTGCGCGTTGAGGGCCGGTGGAGCAGCCACACAACCTATGGCAGGCAGCTGGAAATCGTCACGCTGGAGCGCCTGATGCCTGAATCGCGGATAGAGATTTTGGCCTACCTATCCTCCCACGCCATTCGGGGCATTGGCCCCAAGATCGCCGCGCGGATCGTGGAGCGCTTCGGCGCCGACACCCTCCGGATCATTGAAAACGAGCCCGCGCGGCTGGCGGAGATTACCGGGATCTCCGAGGCCAAGGCAAGGGAGATTCATGAGAGCTTTCAGTCTCAGCAGGGGCTGCGGCATCTGGTGGAGTTTCTGGGAAGCTATCGCCTGCCGGCCGAGCTGGCTGTGCGGATCTACAAGACCTACGGCGAACTTTCCATGATGGCCATTCAGGACAACCCCTATTTTCTCACGGAGGAGGGCTTCAATGCCCCATTCGCCCAGGTTGACGCCTTCGCCCTGGAGCTGGGATTCGACGGCGCCGATGAACGCCGGGTGGACGCGGGCCTCCTCTATGAACTGAGCTTTAATTCCACGGGCGGACATGTGTTCGTGCCCGAGCCCCAGCTGGTGGACGCCACAGCGGCGTTTTTGCGGCTGGACCGTGCCTGCATTCAGGAGGGCCTGCAAAGACTGGCCGAACAGGAGCGGGTGATTGTGGACACCGTGGCGTCCCTGACGGCGGTGTATCTGCCAGCCTACGGGGAGGCGGAGCGGTATCTTGCCCGCCGCTTCGCCGACATGGTGAACAGCCGAGCTGCACTGCCCGCCAACCTGGCAAGAACCGTGGCAAATATCGAAGCAGCCCAGTCTTTGCAATATGCTGAGCTGCAAAGAAGCGCCATCTTCACTGCTGCAGCGGAGAAGCTGCTCATCGTCACGGGCGGTCCCGGCACCGGCAAGACCACCACCCTGCGCGGCATTCTGGATCTTTTTGAGCAGATGCGGCTGAAGACTTTTCTCACCGCCCCCACCGGACGGGCTGCCAAACGGCTCACCGAGCTGACCGGGCGGGACGCCTCCACAATCCATCGGCTTCTGGAGGTGGACATCTCCCCTGAGGACGGGCAGATGGTCTTCGTCCACAACAGCTGCAACCCTCTGAATTGCGACGCGGTGATTGTGGACGAGACCTCCATGGTGGACCTGCTTTTGATGTATGAGCTGGTGCAGGCGCTACCTGCGGGCTGCCGCCTGATTTTGGTGGGCGACCCGGATCAGCTCCCCTCCGTTGGCGCGGGAAACGTGTTTTCCGATCTGATCCGCAGCGAAAAGATTCCCACCATGCGGCTGACGGAGATCTTCCGGCAGGCCCGGGAGAGCCTCATCGTGATGAACGCCCATCGGGTCAACCGGGGAGAGCTGCCCGAGCTCCGCGAGAGGAAGAAGGACTTCTTTTTTCTGCAAAGAAACAGCGACAAGGCGGTTAGTCAGACTGTGACGGATCTTTGCGCCCGTCGTCTTCCTCAGAGCATGGGCTTCCGACCCGCGGAAATACAGGTCCTTACTCCCACCCGGAAGGGCGAGACGGGGACCCGCGCGCTCAACCGCCTGCTCCAGCAGGCGCTCAATCCCCCCGACGAGGGGAAAAAAGAAAAGAAATACGGCGAGACCGTCTTCCGCGAGGGGGACCGGGTCATGCAGATTCGCAATAACTACGACATCATCTGGAACAAAGTCGGCGGCTCCGGCATGGGCTCCGGGATCTTCAACGGGGACGTGGGTACCGTCCAGACCATCGACTACCACGCGCAGACGGTAACGATCCGTTTTGACGACCGGGAGGCCGTTTATCCCTACGATATGCTCTCCCAGCTCGAGCCTGCCTACGCTATGACCGTGCACAAGAGTCAGGGCAGCGAATACCGGGCCGTGGTGCTCTGCGCCTGGCGGGGGACGCCCCTGCTGCTGAGCCGGAGCATCCTCTACACGGCCATCACCCGCGCCCGCGAGCTGTTGATTGTGGTGGGTGACGAAGGCGTGATCGAGTACATGGTTCGCAACGACAAAAAGCAGAAACGGTTCAGCGGCCTGAAATGGCGGCTGTGCCACATAGACGGATGAGCCGGGCCGGGGCGTTTGTGCGGGAGCTGATCTGGCCCCGACGCTGCATTCTCTGTCATCGGTTGTTGGACCGTGGCGGGGAACGCCTCTGTCCTGCCTGTGCCAGGTCTGTCCCTGAGCCCATCTCAGGCGCGAGGCGGGGCGCTTTCTACAGGCGCTGGGCCGCGGCCCTCTGGTACGAGGGTGCGGTCAGGGACTCCTTCCTGCGTTTTAAATTCGTCGGCTGCCGGTTCTATGCGGACGTTTACGGGCTCTGGTTGGCACGGGCCATCCGGGACAAGCTCGGCTCGGACTTTGATCTGATGACCTACGTCCCCATCAGCCGTCTTCGCCGCCGGAAGCGGGGGTATGACCAAACCCTTTTGCTGGCGCAGGCCGCCGGGGCTTGTCTGGATCTGACGCCCGTCTGCACGTTGAGAAAGCGAAACCTCGTGAAACCCCAGTCCCGGACCCTCAACCTCGAAGAGCGTCGGTACAACATCCGGGGCGCCTTCCGCGTGATTGCGCCGGAGGAGGTCCGGGGCAAGCGGGTTTTGCTGATCGACGACGTACTGACCACGGGGGCCACAGTTTCCGAGGCCAGCCGTGTGCTGTTGGAAGCCGGCGCGAAAACGGTACACGTGGCAGCGCTAGCCGTCACCGTCATGTAAACATCAATCACATAAATAATCGTATCTGTTCAGTATCCTGTCATTTCGAGGCGATTCATCGCCGAGAAATCCGTATTATCTACGCAAAAAGGAACGGATTTCTCACTTCGTTCGAAATGACAGATGGGGCTACTGAATAGATACATATAATCAAGAAAAGACAGCGTCTCACCGAAGCGAGTTTGCGAGTTTGATTGCCTTCTTATGAGCAAAGGTCTTAGAATACTACCGTCGAAGAATCGGGGCGAAGGATATGGAAAGCTCCGGGTCCTGATCGTTCGTATTCATCAGAAATCGGCGAGGGTGAGCCGACATGACGGAACTGCGAAAGCTATTCGCGGGCAATCGAGGAGGGTGACATCTGAATGAGCTATCAGATCATACGTTCCAATCGAAAGACGTTCTCCCTGCAAATGAACACCAAGGGGCTGATCGTCCGTGCGCCCTATGCCGCGACGGATGCACAGATTGCCGAGGTCGTGAAGCGTCACGAAGTTTGGATCGAAAAACAACGAAGAAGGATCGCAGAGGCGGAGAGTCTTCTGCCCTCCGTGGAAAAACTGACGATCGAAGAAATTCACCGGCTGGCGGACGAAGCCTTGCAGCTGATTCCGGAACGCGTTGCATGGTTTGCCCCGTTGGTGGGCGTCAGCTACGGACGCATCACGATCCGAAATCAGCGTTCGCGCTGGGGAAGCTGCAGCTCCGCGGGGAACCTGAACTTCAACTGCCTGTTGATGCTGGCTCCGCCCGAGGTTCTGGACAGCGTGGTTGTGCATGAGCTCTGTCACAGAAAGGAACCGAATCACTCCAAGCGCTTCTATGCCGAGGTTCTGCGGGTCTTTCCCGATTACTGGACTTGCGACAAGTGGCTGAAAGAAAATGGTCCGATGCTCATGCGCCGGATGACCGGCTGACGAATCAACTTCCATTTGAGCCTGCAGCAAATTCCGTCAGAAAACCTGATGGAATTTGCTGCGCCGCGACAAGAACCGGAACGCAATCCCGTGGAGAAAGGAAACGCCGATGAAAAAAGTACGTATTACCGTCAAGAAGATCGCTTGTTATCAAGATTTAATTGTTTCGTATGAGAATCCAATCGAGCATGCCTGCGCGATGCGGATCGGGCAGGTCTTTGTTGCCAACGGCTGGGCAAAGCCGGAGGGCTTTTGCGACAGCGCCTGGGAGACAGTCTCTCCCTTTGTGATGGCTCTTGCCCATGGCGCGGAGAACTTCTATGACGGATGGATGAAAAACCCGAAATCCGCAATGATCTCCTGCAACGACGGCTTCCGTCCGGTCAGCTTTCTGCTGGAAGCGCTGGATGAAGACGCAGCGTAGCTGTAACACTGCAAATCCTCCCTTGAGTTTCCGCAATATTTCATGACGAATGCTTTACAAACACTTGAAAGCACTATTCTTGTGGTCTTCTCCCATTGTTTACAGATCAAGCCCACAAACCGTTGATATTACTGACTTTCTGCTTCAAAATGCGGAAACTCAAGAAATCCTCCGGCCTTGCTTTTTCAGCGGTGATATGCTATGATAATACAAATTCAAGGAGGAGGCAGCCCAATGCTGAAGCAAAGAGAGAAACTGCTCCTGATCGGAATCGTTCTGATCGGGGTCGGAATTGTAATGTTTTTCAAGAGTACCCGGGTGGATTCCTGGGGCTTCTACCGTCTCGGCGGCCAGGTTTCCACGGGAGGTATCCTGATCGCACTGACGCTGGTGGACGTGGTCCTGCTCGTTGCCACACGGCACAAGGCTGCGCACATCGCTCTGCCCGTCTTGATTGCCATGCTTGTGCTTTCCGTGATCCTCGGCACGCGTCTGACCTTTCGAGGCTCCGTGCTCGACCTGTTTTTGATGCTGGTTCCTGCAGCGGCAGGGGCCGGTCTGGTGCTCCGGGCCGTCCTGAAAAAAGGAGGACAGCAGGGGAGCGGACATTGAGGGAGACAAATATGGATAACGCTGATCGAGCCGGTCTGTCCCGGCGCTGGCGGGAGCTGCCACAGGCAGTCCGCGCGGCCTTTCTCTGCTGCTTTGCTGCGGGCTTTTTTACCCACATTTTTGCGTTTACAAATATCATTCCCAATGCCGACGGAATCTCCCGCGTGGCTGACCCCCAGCAAATGACCGTCTCCGGCCGCTGGTTTTTGCATTATGCCACGGCCTGGAACGGCTTTGTCCAGGCCCCGGCAGTGATCGGCTTCTTTTCGCTCCTGTTTCTGTCTCTGGCGGCGGCCCTGGTGGCGTCGATGCTCCGGTTACGGAGCGGAATTCTCGGCGGTCTGACCGGGGCTCTGATGGTCGTCTTCCCCTCGGTTGCCTATACCTTCCTCTATCTCTTCACCGCCTCTGCCTATTGCTTCGGCATTCTGCTGGCTGTCCTGGCGGTCTGGCTTGTCAACCGTTACAAATTCGGTTTTCTAATTGCCGTGCCTCTGCTGGCCTGTTCTGTCGGCACCTATCAGGCCTACATTGCCGTGGCAGCCTCCCTGAGCCTGATTTGCGTGGTGCTGTTTGCCCTGGAAGGGGAGCATTCCGCCGGGGAGATTCTTCTGACCGGTCTGCGGCATCTTGTTTTTCTGATCCTGAGTCTGGCGGTCTATTATGCAGTGCTGCGAATCTTCCTGCGGGTTAAGGACCTGACTCTGCTCAACTACAAGGGAATCGACAGCTTCGGCGGCGATCTGAACCTGAAAAGTCTTCTGCCCCTGGCAGGCTCGGCCTATTCCACCTTTGTCGATTACTTCTTCGTACCCCACAGCTTCGCGCACTATACCACGCCCATTGCCGTTTTGGGCAACGGGCTTCTGGGTCTGATGACTCTCTGGGCCTTTGTGCGGATTGCTGTGCGAAACGGATGCGTCAAAAGGCCCGTCGCGCTCGCGCTGACGCTCCTGTTATGTGGGCTGCTGCCGCTTGCTCTGAACCTGACCGTCCTGATGGGCAAGGCCATGCCGATCATGCGCTATGCGCTGGTCTTTGCCTATGTCCTTGCGCTGGCGCTTGTGGATCGTGCCGCAGCGGCAGGGGGGGCGGCCGCTGCCTCTGCCGCTCCTTCACGTTCCGCCCGCGCAGGCGGGGTGCTGCGTGGGGCCGCCGCCTGCGTATCCGTTCTACTGCTGGTTGTCAGCCTGAACATCGACAACCTGGCCTACACGGTCTCGGCCACTGCCCATCGGGCCACGGAGTCCTTTGCCACCCGTCTTGTGGAACGTGTGGAGACCACGCCCGGCTATGTTAACGGGATGCCGGTCATTCTCATCGGCGGCTTCCCCCAGGACGTCTATCACAGTCAGATTGAAGTTTTTTCTCTGGTGACGGATTACAGCAACGTGGCTGACACCGTGATCCCGCTGAACAAGCAGGTCTACTACTATCTCAACGACTGGCTGAACGTCACCTGGCAGGAGCCTGATGCGGCCGTTATGCAGGCAATCTCTGACAGCGAGTTTTTCAAGTCCATGCCGCTCTATCCCAGCGACGGCAGCGTTGTCATTCGGGATGGCCGCGTGATCGTCAAGCTGGCCAAGGCATACAAGCCCAAGAAGGACTACGAGATCGCCTACGAAAACCGACGCTGAACCAAGCGAACCCGGTTGACTGCCGCGCGGAATCCGAACATCGGGAACAGAAGGCTGCGAGCCTGATGCTTCTCGTTGTCCGTCATGGTGTGATACGGCGGTCTTGCATTCATCTGCTGAATGTGGTATGATAGCACCGATCCAATCCGTCAGAAAGGAGATTCTTGTCATGACCTATCCCATTGAGGTTGCCGGACTGCGTCGGGAGCTGCCTCTGTGCCGTGTCAGCGACGATCTGTATGTGGCTGCCTTTATCTGCTTCGGCGACGCCGAGTTATGCGTCGCCTGCGCCAGGGAGCTGCTGGGGCTTGTGCCGCCGGAGCAATATGACTACCTTCTCACCTCCGAGGCCAAGAGCATCCCCCTGATCCACGAGATGGCCCGTCAATCCGGGGCAAGCAAGTATTTCATTGCCCGGAAGGGACCCAAGACCTATATGCCGGACCCAATCCATGTGGAGCACCGCTCCATCACAACCGAGGGCGTCCAGCGGCTCTATCTGGGCCGGGACGACGCGGAGTTGATCCGGGGGAAGCGGATTCTGCTGGTGGATGATGTGATCTCTCAGGGCGGCTCCATGCAGGCCATGGAAGCCTTGGTCCGTCTGGCCGGTGGTACGGTGGTGGACCGCATTGCGGTGCTGGCGGAGGGAGACGCCGCCAAGCGGACCGATATTCGCTTTCTTGGCGTCATCCCGCTGTTCCACGCCGACGGAACCCCCATAGATTAAGGCAATCACATCCAAGAACAGTTTAAAGGAAGGAACCAAACGATGGATATTCACGAACGCTTCGTACTCCAGTACTGCCCCCACTGCGGCGGAGCGGGTCTGCTGGAGGAAGAGAACGGCTGGTGCTTCTATGCCGTCTGCATGGACTGCGGCGCGCAGACCGCACCCTTTTCGTATAAAACGCCCGCCGAGCGGGAGGAAGCAGCGGGAAAGGCCGCCCACCTCTGGAACCTGGGCAAGGTCATCCGCCAGGAGAACGGCGAATAATTTCAAAATCAGCACCCCGAAGCGGCGTAATCACCGCTTCGGGGTGCTTGCATCGGAACAGTTCCGCCCAGTTGTAGACGCACGGTGTACGACACCGCGCTTCCTCCCCCACCCCGTCATTCTGATCGCAGCGAAGTCGGTGAATCCGCTCCCTCACTGTCATTCTGAGCGCAGCGGTATCTATTCAGTAGCCCCATCTGTCATTTCGAACGAAGTGAGAAATCC
>CALYTU010000062.1 GCA_945487445.1 uncultured Clostridia bacterium
TTCTTCAGCAGGAAAACCACAGAGCTAAAACCCGCCAGGGCGTCGCCGTTGAGTATCTGCCCGAAAAACCCAACCCAGAGCATCGTCCCGCAGATGCGATTGCCTGAAGAAAGAAAAACGCCGCCCAAACGGACGGCAGACCGTGAAAAAACAGAATGTCGAGTGTTCATAACTCAAATCCGTTATGAACACTCGACATGGTCCGAGTGACGTTACAGTATCCATTCAAAAACCCTCGAAAAACCTATGTTTTTCAGGCATCCACAAGTCAATATTTACTTCAAAAGACGCTATTTTCGGATGGCGTCTTTTGTGTTATCTGCGAAATCGAAGGGAGAATGCAAATGGCAACCACACATCTTTGCGGCAGCGTTTATGACGCGAAGGCTGCGGATCGCTGTCCGAGCTTGCTCTATGTTGACAAGCCCGGAAAGAACCACGGCAAGAAGCCGCTGAAACAGTTTTACGCATACTGCACGGCCAATGGCCGGTGCCGCTGTCTGGGCAATATCGCCTCCTTCACCGGCAACTCTCCTACCTGGTGTCCCAGGAGAAAGGAGCTGGAACAGCATGAGTAAAGCAACCGTTATCGCGGTAGCCAATCAGAAGGGTGGCGTCGGCAAGTCCACGTCGGTCTTCTGCCTGGGAGCCGGGCTGGCCCGGGAGGGCAAGAAGGTCCTGCTGGTGGACGTTGATCCCCAGGGCGACCTGACCAAGATGCTCGGACAGCGAGCGCCCCATGAGCTCCCCATCACCCTGAGCAACCTGCTCAACGACATTGTTTCCGATCTCGACGATCCCGGCTCTCAGACGAATGCTGCCATTCAGCATCACGCTGAGGGCTTTGACTTTATCCCGGCAAACCGTTCCCTATCCGCTGTGGAGGTCAACCTGGTCAACGTCATGGCCAGGGAAACCGTGCTGCGGCGTCTGCTGGACACGGTGAAAGCCGGATATGACTATGTGCTCCTGGACTGCCGCCCCTCCCTGGGTATGCTGGTTATCAACGCCCTGTCCGCAGCGGATCAGGTGCTGATCCCCGTCCAGGCCGACTATCTGGCCGCCGAGGGAATGACGGAGCTGATCGGCACCGTCCAGTCCATCAAGCGGCAGATCAACCCCAAGCTGAAGGTGGGCGGCGTCTTTCTGACGATGGCGAACGAGACCAACTTCCGGCGCGACATTGTGCAGTCCGTGAAGGAGACCTACGGGAAGCATCTTCCCGTCCTGAATACCGTAATCCCCACGACGGTCCGGCTGGCCGAGGTCAGCACGGCGGACAAGTCGATATTCAAGCACGATCCCAGAGGAAAGGCCGCAGAGGCCTATGCAAAACTGACGAAGGAGGTAATGGCCGGAGAACGCCAAAGGAAGCGTTCCTCCGAAATCGCTCGATGACCAATCCTCCGTTTTGACGCCCTTAACCGGGAGAAAGTGAGAGAACCATGATAAGCAAAGACGATCTGATTAACCGCTGCTCCGTTGACGGTGCTATCGACTGGAAGCAATACCACGGTGAGATCGAGACCCGCCGCGGCTACGTCCAGACGCTGGAACGCATCCAGAATGAGGACTATGCCAATCGCAAGACCCCTGATGATACCGTGGCGGCGTTTGTGAAAGCTGTCGGCTTTGAGAATGCCGTCGTTACCATCGCCACCCTGATTAACCGTTCTGCTTGGGATGGTCGGATCAGCTGGAGAAACGCCGAGTGGGCAAAGACCATCGACAACGCCCTGGATGAGAAAGCTGCCGTGGCCTGCGATCTGTACGCCGATGGCATTCACATGACCCATCTTGACCAAATCGCGGACAAGATGCGGAAATACAGCCCGGTCCTGGAGGCCGCCAAAAAAACCACGATCCAAAAACCGGGAAAGGAGGCAGGGGCCGATGCCAGGCAGCAACAAAGGAAGCATTCAACTGACCTCGCTCGATGATCTGTTTACCACGCAGGAGCAACGGGACGACGCCCAGCGGGAAAAAGTCATCGACATTCCCCTGGACGAAATCCACGACTTCCCGGATCATCCCTTCCGTGTGATCCAGGACGACGCCATGAACGACATGGCGAAAAGCGTCCGGCAGTTCGGCGTCCTGGTTCCTGCTATGGTACGCCCCCGCGAGGACGGGGGCTATGAACTGATCTCCGGCCACCGGCGAAAGATGGCCTCCACTCTGGCAGGCCGGGATTCCCTCCCCTGCATCGTCCGGGAGCTGACGGACGACGAGGCAATCATCATCATGGTGGACAGCAACCTCCAGCGGGAGCAGTTACTGCCCTCTGAGAAGGCCAAAGCCTACAAGATGAAGATGGACGCTATGCGGCGAAGGGCTGGGCGACCCAGCAAGGAAAATGGGGCCCATGTTGGGCCTGATTTTACGGATTCAGAAAATTGTGTCCAAGTTGGACACAATTTTGAGCGTAAGCGTTCTCGTGAACTTCTTGCCGAAAACAGTCCTGACAGCAACACACAAATTCAGCGCTTTCTCCGTCTCAACAACCTTGTCCCCGAACTTCTGTCCCTGGTGGACGAGGGCAAGATCGGCATGACCCCCGCCGTGGAGCTCTCCTATCTCCCGCAGGAGGAACAGGGCCTTGTGCTGGAAGCCATTGACAGCGAACAGGCTACCCCCTCCCTTTCCCAGGCACAGCGGCTGCGGAAAATGAGTACCGCGGGAGAGCTGAACGAGGACACCGCCCTGGAAATCATGGCAGAGCAGAAAAAGCCAACACCTGCTGCGTCAAAAGCTCCGAAAGCGCAGAAAGCCGCAGAGCCGCAAGGGCTGGTTATCACCCCCGACGTGCTGCGTAAGTACTTCCCCACCGGCTACGATCTGGAAAATGTTCAAAGACTGGTTCTGAAGTTCTTGGAGGGCTGGGCCAAGGAAAAGGACAGGCAGCGCGCCGAAAAAGCACGTCCTTCCAGGCCGGAAAGGTAGGCAGCCATGAGCGATAGTAACGGATACCGCATGGAGCTTTGCGGCCCCTGCATCGACAGCTTCATTAACTCTCTGACATACAGGGTCACGGAGCTGGGGACAAGAAAGAAATGCACCTGCTCCCAATGTGGCAGATTGAGCTACGGGGCCTTTTGCCACATTCAGCCGATTACAGGCCGCCAGGAGCGGATCGAGCCCCATGAGGGCCGCAGCCGTATGGCGAGATAGGAGGCAGTATGAAAAAGGCCATATCTGAGTTATCGCCGGAGGAGGCTCTGGAAAAGAGCGTACTCTTTGCGCTGGATCGGAAGCTTCAGGCCGCGAGAAACGCCCAGAAGATCGCAGATCAGCGCCTTCGGGCAGTTTTCGAGGAGTTGGAGAACCTGTGCATTGATCCGAGCGAGCATCCTACGGCAGCGGAAAACGCTACCACGTTGGAAGAAGCCATTTCCTGCTATGTCCAATACGGCGAGTACACACGATCCGGGCTCTTTCGAGAGATTAAAGCAGCCTACGGGAAGGAGGCCGGATCACAATGATGGTTATATACCCTGTGCCACTCATTCCCTTATCAGAAGGCGAGATCGCCCTGGAAGCGCAGAATATCCGCGACGCCTTTGCCCTTGGAGAAACGGCACACGTCAGTCAGGACTTTTTGGACCGCTGCCAATATGAAGACTGCCTCCGGCTGCTGGAGCTGCTGCCTTATCCAGGGCTTGCGCTAAATGTTCCGATTGCACCTGACGGGGCCCCGTTTTTTACAATCCCCACGGGAGGCTGATTGCCTATGGAAAACGATACAAAGCAATATCTGCTGTGTCTCTGCTTTTACCTTGGTTCCTTGCTCCTGGTCGGCCTGTTCGCCCTGCTGCGGGGCCTGACGCCATGAACGCCGTGATTAAATACCCCGGCTCCAAGTGGAACATTGCAAGCTGGATCATCAGCTACTTCCCGGAGCACCACAGCTACCTGGAGCCCTTCTTCGGCTCCGGGGCTGTGCTGTTCAGCAAGGCTCGCAGCAACATTGAGACGGTGAACGACCTGAACGGCGACGTTGTAAACTTCTTCACCTGGATCAAAACTGACCCAGAGCGTTTAGCCAGGGAGATATATCTGACGCCTTATGCCCGTGATGTGTATGAGGCTGCCTACAGCCGCCTTTATACGGAAACAGACAGCTTCCAGAGAGCCGTGGACTTTTATGCCCGCATGATGATGGGCCACGGCTTCCGCACCACCGGCGAGAAGGTCGGCTGGAAGAACGACATTCAGGGGCGCGAGAGAGCCTACGCCGCCGCTGGCTGGTGCAACGCGCCGAAGATCTTGATGGAGGCTGCCGAGCGGCTCAGAGGCGTCCAGATCGAAAACAAGCCTGCGGTGGAGCTGATCCGCCGCTTTCGTTTCAAAAACGTCCTGATCTATGCCGATCCGCCCTATATGCTCTCCACCCGGCACGGCAAACAGTACGCCACGGAAATGACCAACGACGACCACGCCGAGCTGCTGGACGCCTTGTTGCAGCATCCCGGCCCCGTCCTGATCAGCGGCTACGACCACGACCTGTACAATCAAATGCTTGCCGGGTGGTACAAAACCTCCCGCAGCACGATTGACCAAAAATCCCGCATTCGCCAGGAAACACTCTGGATGAATTTTGATCCGATCCGGCAAACAAGTATGTTTGACCAACTTGCTTCCGCAACCTGAAATAAACAAAACGAAGGGAGAATACCTGTGATCGAGAGAACACACCCCTCCATGAAGCTCATGGAGGCTATGGAGGGTCTTTTCGCCTCCGGCGCGGACGAGCACAACAATGAAGGCGAGCTGCTGGAGCTTTTGAACGGCGTCCAGTGGCCGCTTATCATCCACGCTATCACCCACAACCTCACAGTCCTCTACACGTACACCGTGGACGGCCCTATGGCTTATCGCGGCAACAAGCTCCTCTGCGACTGTGACAAGGCCTTCCGGCTATACCAGCAGACGCAGCCCGCCCAGACCGTGGACGGCGTTACCTATCAGCGCTCCATGGAGCTGTGGGTCAGCGAGGAAATGGAGCTGTTCGTCACCAGCTGCTTCCGCAGCCGCTCCGGTGAAACCGTCACGGAGTACCGAGACTGGAAAAGCGAGGACTGGCTGAGCACAGAGCTGGAGATCGACTTCTCCACCCTGGCCGCAAATCTGAACGCTCTCTGCGAGCTGGCAGCCTCCGGCAAAATTCCTTTCTATGAGGTGAGCTGCGTATGAAAACCGCTTGTGTTGATCTTCTCTACATCACTCCCGGCCCGGCCAGCTTCGAGTACCAGGGCAAGGTCTGGCGCTGGAAAAAGTCCGCCTCTGGCCTGGAATTCGTCGGCACCGACCGCAGGGGCCTTTGGGGCGTCTTTACCAACGGCACAGATCAGGTACGCATCTACCGCGGCGATCTGATCGACGCCCTGGGCGACGAAGCTGCCGCCCAAATCTTCAACCGGCAGCCCTACCCGAATAAGTGCTACGCCTACGTCGCCTCCACCGGCCAGATCGGCGTCATCACCCGCGGCGAAAAGGGCTACAAGCCTGTCAGCGTCAAAATCGCCGGGCTTGACAGCCGCGCCACCGTAGATCAGCTCAATGCTGCCCTGGGCGTCTCCAAGGCCCACGCTGCTGCAATGATGGCCGGGTCGCTTTTCGGCTGGGACTGCCCTGGGGCAAACCCCAAAAATTATGACCGGAATGGGAACGCTATTCAGCCCAAGAAGGACAGCAGAGACGTTCGGTGACACCTGCATCGCTCCGGTGAAAGGAGGAGGCGTTCATGAGTAAAAAAGCGTCACCGCAGGATGCCGTGCTGGACTATTTCTACGGGGACGAGGCCGAGCAATTCTCATACTTCCGCATACCCAGGCTGCTGATTACCAGCCCCCGCTTCAACGGCATTTCCGTGGAAGCTAAATTGCTCTACGGTTTGCTGTTAGATAGGATGGGACTGTCCTACAAAAACGGCTGGCTTGAGGAGGACGGCAGAGTTTATATCTACTACACCATCGAGGAGATTGCCGAGGACCTGAACTGCAAACGGGACAAGGCTATGAAGCTGCTGGCAGAGCTTGATTCTGACAACGGGATCGGTTTGGTGGTCAAGAAACGGCAAGGCCAAGGAAAACCGTCAAAGCTGTATATCAAGCGATTTACAAGCAGTGAGAAGTCGGCGGGAACCGACTTCAAGAAGTCGGCGGGAACCGACTTCAAGAGGTCGGCAGGAACCGACTTCAAGAAGTCGGCGGGAGCCGACCCCAAGAAGTCGGCGGGAACCGACCCAAGTTATCTTGATAATAAATATCCTGATATTATCTATCCTGAAGCAGTCAATCCCTCTATCCTACCGTCTACAGAGAACCCCGCGCCTGCGCATGAGAAACAGGCTGACGGACTGATGGACGGAACGGCTGTGAGAGAGAGAATTAAAAAGCAAATTGACTATGATTTTCTCCCCTTCCGCTTGAATGGCTGGGGTCTGAAGCAGGCAGACGAACTGCTGGAGCTCATGGTGGAGGTCGCCATGAACCGGAGCCATACGATGCGCGTGGGCCGGGATGAATTCGTCACAGCCTACGTCCAGGATCGCTTCAAGGCAATCACCATCGACCACATCGAGCAGGTTCTGCAAGGTCTGAAGGAGAATGAGGGCCGGATCACCAACGTCAAGGCTTATCTGCTGGCGTCGCTGTTCAACGCAGCGGCGACCATCAACAACGCGACAAGCCTTTCTGCGGCCTTCGGCTGATGTGGATCCATATCCTTGTGATCTTCCGTCAAGGATGCTACAATAAAGCCAGAAAGGAGATCATTGCAATGCTTCACATTCTTCTGACTACGATCCGATTGTTTTTCAAACTGCTGTTTCTCCCGGTACGCGCTGTGCTCCACATTCTGGCCTTCGCTCTGAAGGTGCTCATGGGAATCGGCTCCATCCCGACGACAATCCTGGCCGGTATTCTTTACATCGCTGCGATTGTGGCCCTGATCGAGGGCAACGCCGTAACAGACGTCAGCGTCTGGATGCCCTTCGCCTTCGGCCTGCTGTGCTCCGCCTTCCCCTATATCGGAGCCGTCGTTGTGGCGATCCCGCTGACAGTCGCGGAATTTCTCAAGCAGATCACCAGCCCCCACCCATTCCAAGACCTTGAACTTGAAGGAGGTAAAACCCATGCGTAAGCATCTGATCCCGGCCCTGTTGGCCGCCCTGATCCTGTTCACCGGCTGTCAGGCAGCCCATTCCTCTGCCCCTGCTGCGGGCGAAGACCCTGTCCAGGCGGAGCTCATGGACGTTGCCATTTCCCAGGCTCTCACGGCAGCGCCTACGGAAAGCGCAACCGAGCCCGTACTGACGGAGCCTGTGGCGGAAACGATCTCTGTCGAGACTGAAACCGTCTGCTCTACCGAAGCAACAGAGGCGCATACTGAGAAGGCTACGGCCCCGGAGAGCGCTCCGGCTGCCGCCTCCTGCAAGCACAGCTTCGGCCCGGACAAGACGGTGGCTGCGACCTGTACCGAGAACGGGTACTCCGAACACAGCTGCACCCGCTGCGGCTACACCGAGACCTATAAGCGCACTTACAGCACAGGCCACACTTGGGGAGACGGTGTGATCGTCAATCCGACCTGTACAGAGAAGGGCTATACCGTCTACACCTGCACCCGCTGCGGCGCTGCCAGCAAGTTCGGCCGGAAGGACAAGGTCCCTCATGCCTGGAGCGCCTGGACACAAACCAAGGCCCCCAGCTGCAATACCGCCGGAGCTGAGAGGCGGAGCTGCACGGCCTGCGGCAAGAGCGAGACCCGCGAGATCAGCAAGCTGCCCCACAGCTTCACGTCCGAGACTGTCGCCCCCAGCTGCACCGAAGGCGGCTATACGATCAAGACCTGTTCTGTCTGCGGCACATCGGAAAAGGCCGATAAAACCTCCTCCCTTGGTCATGATTTCAAGTTCACGAATACCGTGGCCCCGACTACCAGCGTCGGAGGCTATGATCTCTACACCTGCACCCGCTGCGGAGCCACAGAGCGGCGGAATGAAACAGACAAGCTCCAAGAAGTGATCGACCTCCAGGCCGTCCTGGAATATGGCCTTGCCTATGCACAGAGCCTTGGTTATACCGTTGACCCCACTATGACGCTGGAAAATTCCAGTTATTTTCCCGGATATGGCGGCAATGGGTACAGCACAGATTTCCTCAAAGCGAGAGCTGTCGGGCTGTGTCAATGCACAACAGACGACCTTATTGCAGAGGGCGAAACAATCCCCGGTTTCCGCTGTTACTTCCATGTAAGCTACAATACTGTCTACCCCGGAGAATACTACATCGTTTTTCTCTACGGTTGACCTCAAAACCAATAGTCGATAGAAAGCACGATCCGGCAACGGACCGTGCTTTTTTATCTGGCGGGCCCCTGGGCCTTAAACCCTGGTGCTGCCTTCATCATTGCTTTGGTGTCCCCTCAAATCCCTCGTGCCGCACGGCCGCATACAATCCGTGCCTCCTTAACGCATAGACCCAAGGCCACCGGTGGCGGGAACGAAGGAGCCGATGGCATGTATCAACATGATTTTGCCAACCGGCGCGCTCCGTCAGGAACGCGCTTTTCTTATGCCAGATGCTGCCGGACTTCCCGGCTGTGTCATTGCTTTGGTGTCCCCTCAAATTCCTCGTGCCGCAGGGCCTTTGATACGCCCTGCCCCCTTTCGCAATATCACAGGATCGCCGGTGGCGGGAACGAGGGAGCCGGTGATCCTATTTCTCACGGAGGAGGCTGCATGTATGCTTGTGCGACCTTTGCATATCAAGCTAAAGGAATTAAGAGACGAACGCAGCTACATAGGCCATAGCAGCAGTGTTCTTAGCATTGAACAATTAGCGAAGTATCTACAAGATCATCAGTCAAGTCCGAATTTGTGTGTAAATTGCTTTAGGTATAACATGCAAGAGGCT
>CALYTU010000063.1 GCA_945487445.1 uncultured Clostridia bacterium
CTCGCAGATCTTTTGAAAGCGGTATCTGTTCAGTATCCTGTCATTTCGAGGCGATTCATCGCCGAGAAATCCGTATTATCTACGCAAAAAGGAACGGATTTCTCACTTCGTTCGAAATGACAGATGGGGCTACTGAATAGATACTGAAAGCGTTTGATCAGATAATAAGTATTACATTTCTCTGCGTCCCTCCAGGGCGCGCAGAAGGGTCACCTCGTCGGCATATTCCAGTTGACTGCCCACGGGAATGCCGTAGGCCAAGCGCGTCACCTTGACCTCCATCGGTCGGAGCAGACGGGACAGGTACATGGCCGTCGCCTCGCCCTCGGTGTCCGGATTGGTGGCCATGATGACCTCCCTCACGTCGCCCTTGGCAACCCTGGCCAGAAGCTCCCGGATGCGGATATCGTCCGGGCCAACGTGGTTGAGCGGCGAGATGACGCCGTGCAGCACATGGTAGACGCCGTCATATTCCCGAGCCCGCTCCATGGCGATTACGTCGCGCGGCTCGGCGACGACACAGATCACGCTGTGGTTTCTGCGCGCGTCGTCGCAGATCGCGCACAACTCCCCGTCGGTGAGATTCTGACAGACGGGGCAGGTATGGACCGTCTTCTTCGCCTCCACGATGGCGTTGGCGAAAGCCTCCGCTTCCCCGTCGGGCAAACTAAGTACATGGAAGGCCAGACGCTGGGCCGTCTTGCCGCCGATTCCGGGGAGCTTCGCGAACTCCTCGGTCAGCCGCTCCAATGCAGTCGGGAAATATCGCAGCATCAGAGCAGTCCGCCCAGATCTCCGAGGTTCAGGCCGCCGGTCAGCTTGCTCACGTTGGCGCTCGCCTCGGCCTCGGCCATCCGCATGGCCTCATTGACCGCTGCCACGACCATGTCCTGCAGCATTTCCACATCCTCCGGGTCCACAGCCTCCGGATTGATCTCCACAGAAAGAACGGTATGCTTGCCGTTGACGACAGCCTTGACCATCCCGCCGCCGACCGTGGCCTCATACTCCTTGTTCTCCATCTCTTCCTGCATTTTCAGCATATCCTGCTGCATTTTTTGGGCCTGCTTGATTACGTTCATATTGATGCCGCCCATTGGATTGCCGCGAAAACTGCCTTTTGCCATGTTTGATTCCTCCTGTTATTCGTGTCGTTTTATACTTGTGTTATTGTCGGATATGAAACAGCTCCGGATGCTCCTGCCCAAAGGCGACAAGGCCCTGCAGCGGATCTTCCCCGCTGCCGCGCGCGGTACGCAGCACAACCCTCGCCAGGACCGGTTTGTGGAGCAGGGCGGAAGCTTTCTCGGATACAAAGCAGCGGACATCCTCGTGGTCCACGATGCTCTTGACCAGTTCCGTCGCCGCCGCCAGCTCCAGCACATCCCCACGCAGTACGGGGACAAGGAGGTTGGAGTCGTTCGTATTGAAGTAACCGCCCAGAGAGGGCCGCCATTTGCGAACAGCGTCCACCAGATCGGCCCAGAAGGACACAGGCAACTCCTCCCGCTTTGCCGCCTCCGCCGCAGCCGTCGGTGCGGGAGCAGACGCCAACGGTATCTCCGGCGAGAGCGCCTCGGTCGGTGCTGGCTGCTCCGGACGCGGCGGGGGCAGCGCGCCGGAAGCCAGCGCTGTCTCGACCCGGGAGAGCCGGGCGTTGATGGCCTGCGCGTCCAGATCCAGACCCGGGTCGCACATCCGAAGAAGGCAGAGCTCCACGTCGATCCGCCGATTGGCGCTCTTGTTGAAGCCGGAGGCGGTATCCTGAAGCAAACGCGTGTGACGCTGCAGCTCTGCGGCAGTAAAGCGCCCCAACAGCGCCTTGAGCTCTTCATCGGTACACACGCCGGTGAGCATGGACGCGCCCACCCCGGGAGCGGTCTTGAGCAGCAGAAGATCCCGACAGAGACTGACCAGCTCGTCGATCAGCGCCGCAAGATCCTTTCCTTCGGCATATTGCTTTGAAAATAATGAGAGCACGCGATTGGCGTTACGCTCCGCCACGGAAGTCAGCAGCTCCCCCGCGGTCCGCGCCCCCGCAATACCCAGGGTCTCATAAACCGTATCGGCGGTGAGCTGCCCCCGGGAGGCGGCGGCGCACTGATCCAGAAGGGAAAGCCCGTCGCGCAGCGCGCCGTCAGCCAGTCTGCCGAGCAGGTTGGCAGCCTCGGGGGTGATGTCGATGCCCTCCTCATAGGCCACATAGTGGATGCGGGCGGCAATGTCCTCCGCGTCGATCCGCCGGAAGGCAAACCGCTGACAGCGCGAGAGAATGGTGGCCGGAACCTTGTGCAGCTCCGTGGTCGCCAGAATAAACATCAGGTGCGCCGGGGGCTCTTCAATGATCTTTAAAAGAGCGTTGAACGCCGACATGGAGAGCATGTGGACCTCGTCGATGATATAGACCCGCTTCCTGACCTCCGCCGGCGCGTAGATGGCGTCCTCCCGTAGGGTTCGGACATTGTCCACGCCGTTGTTGGAGGCGGCGTCGATCTCCAGCACATCCATGCAGGCGCCGCTGTCGATGCTCTTGCAGGCTTCGCAGCAGTTGCAGGGGTTGCCGTCGACCGGATTCAGACAGTTAACCGCCTTGGCAAGGATCTTGGAGCAGGTCGTCTTGCCGGTGCCCCGGGAGCCGGTGAACAGATAGGCATGGCTGAGCTTCCCCGTAACCACCTGGGTTCGCAGAATCTGGGTGATGCTCCCTTGCCCCACCACGTCGTCAAAGGTCTGCGGCCGATATTTGCGATATAACGCCTGGTACATCTGTCCGACTTCCTTTTTTTAAGTATCTATTCAGTAGCCCCATCTGTCATTTCGAACGAAGTGAGAAATCCGTTCCTTTTTGCGTAGATAATACGGATTTCTCGGCGATGAATCGCCTCGAAATGACAGGATACTGAACAGATACTTTTTAATAATAATTACCAATTCAGAAATGACTTGCCATACATAGCACCGGCCCATGACAAGATCGCACACCTACATTTGAACTTGCGTTATCCCCGTTTCCCGGACAGCCAGCTCAGAAACGGCTGACTCACGGCACACGGAACTTGCCGCTTAATGCTGCTCGGTTCCCCGCCTGACATGGTTCACGGGATTCCGTTGCGTGAGACCGACTCCTCAACACCGCTTATTCGGACAGCAGCACAACGCAAGCCCGGGTGTAGGAATTCACTCCTGCTATAGCGGATTGCAGGTGACAGGGCACCGCTATCTCCCCGGCTAGTGCGACCTTGTCACAGGCCGGTACGCTTGTGACAAGTCTATATTCTATTGTACACAGGTTTGCGAAGAAATGCAAGTATCAATCTAATTTGGATTCGATAAAGTCGGCCAGCTCTCCGAGTGTGGAGACCTTCTCCTCCAGCTCCAGATCAATGCCCAGCTCCGCTTCCAGATCCATCAGCATTTCGACAGTGTCGAGGGAATCCAGGTGCAGGCTCTCAAAGGTGGTGTCCCGGCCAAGGTCCTCGGCGGGAATATCCAATTCCTTCGACAGATAGTTTACCAACTTTTCCAGCATACAAATGCCTCCTTTTGACCCATTCGGTACGCAGTGCCAACGCGACGCTTCATACTATCATGTATCATACAGATTTTTTTCCGCTTGTCAAGAAAATTTTTGTAAACAACCGATCAATTTTGAGTTCAGCTCAAAAAATCCTTCAGAATTTTGGAGCGGGAGGGATGCCGGAGCTTGCGCAGAGCCTTGGCCTCGATCTGGCGGACCCGCTCCCGGGTCACGTCAAACTCCCTGCCCACCTCCTCCAGGGTGTGGGCGCGGCCGTCCTCCAGGCCGAAGCGCAGGCGCAGGACCTTGCACTCCCGGGGGCTCAGGGTCTGCATGACCTCGGAAAGCTGCTGACGCAGCATATTATAGGAGGCAGATTCGGCAGGCTCGGTCACATCGCTGTCAGGAATGAAGTCTCCCAGGTGACTGTCGTCCTCCTCGCCCACTGGGGTCTCCAACGAGACGGGGTCCTGCGCGATTTTCATGACCTCTGCAATCTTTTCCACGGGAATGCCCAGCTGCTCACTGATCTCGGAAAGCGTGGGCTCCCGGCCCAGCTCCTGGACCAGGGCGCGGGCAGTGCGGGAGACCCGATTGATGGTCTCGACCATGTGGACGGGGATGCGAATGGTCCTGGCCTGGTCGGCAACCGCCCGGGTGATGGACTGTCGAATCCACCAGGTTGCGTAGGTGGAAAACTTATAGCCCTTCGTGTGGTCAAACTTCTCCACAGCCTTCAAAAGGCCCATATTGCCCTCCTGGATCAAATCCAAAAGCTGCATGCCCCTGCCCAAATAATGCTTGGCAACCGAAACAACCAGACGCAGGTTCGCCTCCACCATGCGTTTTTTGGCGGTTTCATCTCCCTCGAAGACCCGCTTTGCCAGCTCCACCTCCTCCTCGGCGGTGAGCAGCGGGATCTTGCCGATCTCCTTGAGGTACATGCGGACTGGATCGGTGATCGCGATATCCTCCACGTCCACGTCCATCGCGTTCAGTTCCTCCGGAAGCTGCTCTTCCATATTCAGCAGCTCCGCGTCGGTGGGCAGCAGGTCCTCGGCAGCGTCTATGATCTCAGCAACATCCGAGACGTCGATCTCTATGCCCGCATTTTCCAGCGCGTCGTAGATCAGTTCCGTCTGCTTTTCGTCGGCGTCAATGGCATCAAGGGTTTGCAAGAGCTGCTTGGAGGTAATCTTCCCCTCCTTTTTGCCGGTTTCAATCAGGCTTTTCAGCTTCTTTTGGAGCGTTTCGTTCTGTTCCAAATTTATGTCCCTCCATATCCTTTGTCCTTTTTCAACAACTGGGAAAGTGCCATCAAGTCGTCTTCCGTGTTGCGATTTTCCTTCTTGCCGTGCTCCTGTCGGATCACGGCAACACAGTCGGTGAACGCGCGTTCGTCCGTCACATGGTCAAAGCGCTGACTGATCTCACCGAGGCGGCTGCTCTCCTCGGGGGTGAAGTTCTGCAGAGCAGCAAGGCTGACGTGCAGTCCGTCCCGGTGAAGGGCAACCAGCGCGTCATATGCCTTTCCGAGAAAGCGGACGGAAAACTCTGCGCCGCTCAGATCGGGGACCAGCTCCGACAGGGCCGGGTCCAGCAGGGTCATACCCACAACCTCTTCCTCCGCTCTGGCGGAACGGGTGTTGCCATATTCGCTGCGAAGCCGCCGGTCTTCGGGCAGTCCCGTGGTGACAGGCGAGAGATCCCGGCGCTCCTGCAGCTGGCGTTCCCGTTTGATCCGTTTTCCAAAGGCTTTCCGGACCTCCAGCAGCATCGCATCCGGGGAGATTCCGGCCGCCTTGGCGGCTCGGTCGGCGTAGATTTCGCGCTTCGCTTCGGAAGGGAAGGTGGACAGCAGCTCGGCGGCCTTTTCAATAAACTCCACCCGCTGCTCATCCTTTGTCAAATCGAAATGGCCCTGCAGAGAGAGCAGCCGGTAGTCCGCCTGATCTGTGGAGCCCTGGATCAGCACGTCAAATGGATCAGCGCCGAATTTATGCAGGAACTCATCGGCGTCCTTGGCGTCGTGGAGCTGCAGGATCTTCACCTTGACCCCGGCCCGCCCAAACATCCCAATGGCCCGCTGGGTGGCATTCTGGCCGGCGGAATCGTTATCGTAGGTCATGATGACCTGATCGGTGTATTTGCTGATGATGTTGACCTGCTCCTCCGTCAGCGCCGTTCCCTGGGAAGCCACAGCGCAGTCAAAGCCAAACTGGTGGCAGGCAATGGCATCCAACGGCCCCTCGCAGAGGATGATATAGGGCCGCTTTGATTTTCTGGCAAGATTCATGGCATACAAGAACTTGCGCTTGGAGAAGATCAGGGTGTCGGTGGGGTTGATATATTTTGCCTTGGCATCCCTGTCCAGGGCGCGGCCGGCAAAGCCGATCACATTTCCCCGCAGGTCGATCTGAGGGAACATGATCCGATTTCGAAAGCGGTCATAGACGTTCTGGGCGTTCTTTTGAGAGACGGCAGCCAGATTGGCCGCGATCAGCTCCTCGCGGGTGTAGCCTTTCCGCTCCATCGCGGGCAGCAGACTGTGATAATCGTCTGGCGCGTAGCCAATGCCAAACTTGACCACCGTGGGCCAGTCCATGCCCCGCCCGAGCAGATAGGACCTGGCGTCCTTTCCGGCGTCCGACTTCAGCAGATCGTGGTAGTATTTCGCCGCATCTCTGCAAAGCTTCCAAAGCCGTTCCTGTTCTTTGTATTGGCTCTGATACTTTTCGTCCTGCGGAACCTCGAGATTGACCCGTCTGGCCAGAAAATGCACTGCGTCGGGGTAGGACAGGCCCTCGATCTCCATGATGAAATTGATGACCCCGCCGCCCTTGTGGCAGCCGAAGCAGTAGTACATCTGCTTGTTAGGTGCCACGGAAAAAGAGGCGGTCTTCTCCCCGTGGAAGGGACAAAGGCCAAAGTAATTCGTTCCGCTGCGCTTGAGCTGCACATACTGCCCCACCACCTCGTCAATCGGGTTGCGGGCAATCAGCTCGTCGATAAATGCCGGCGGAAATGCCACGAGAGTCACCTCCTGCGTTCACGGTTCCAAGCTTCCGTTTCCGGTCTTCCATCACCGTATGGACCAGGCCGTGGGAACAAATATCTCCTCGAATTTATAAACGGCGTATTTGTCCGTCATACCGGCCACATAATCACAGACCACACGGGGCATACCCTCCAGGTCCAGCTGGGGCAGGAAATCAGCGGGAAGTTTCTCCGGGTGTTCCAGATAAAATTTGTAGAGCGCCTGGATGATTCGTCTGGCCTTGGACTCCTCGCCCTTCGCCACGGGATTGCGGTATACATGCTCGAACATGAATTCCCGCAGCTCCAGCATGGCGGCCTCAATCTGGGGCGTCATTTGGATGACCGGACGGCCCAGAGAGGTCTGCACCACGTCGGAAACCAGGGTGTTAATTCGCTGGGAATGGGTTTCCCCGAGCACGGCGGCAATTTCCTTGGGAATGTCGCCGTTTTGCAGGATGCCCGCCCGCACAGCGTCGTCAATGTCGTGATTGATATAGGCAATCCGGTCGGACAGCCGTACGATCTGCCCCTCCAGCGTTTCCGGGGTCTCCGGACCGCTGTGGCAGAGGATTCCCCGGCGGACCTCATAGGTCAGGTTGAGGCCCTGACCGTCCTTCTCCAGCTTGTCCACCACCCGAAGAGATTGCTCATTGTGGCAGAAGGGGATCCCCATGACCTCAGACAGCGCCTTTTCTCCGGCATGTCCGAAGGGGGTGTGGCCCAGATCGTGACCCATTGCCGCCGCCTCGGTCAGATCCTCGTTAAGGTTCAGTGCCCGCGCAATCGTACGGGCAATCCTGGCAACCTCCAGTGTGTGGGTCATGCGCGT
Organism: uncultured Clostridia bacterium; assembly: GCA_945487445.1. GTDB lineage: Bacteria > Bacillota > Clostridia > Oscillospirales > Oscillospiraceae > JAFRPC01. The sequence continues at coordinate 7,386 of CALYTU010000063.1, forward strand.
GCGGTAGTGATCCCCCTCGGGCTGAAGAAACACCTGTGTCTTGTGCATCAGCCGTCGAAAGCTCCGGCTGTGCAATATCCGATCGGCATCCCGCTGATAGCAGGTGCGATCCTCCCGTTCCGGCTCCGGTCTGCCCCGGCCCCTGGTCTGCGCGGCCAGGGCCGCGTACGGGGCAAGGAGCTCGCGCTCGCGCTGTTCGATGATTTCACGTATCGTCATGCTACTCACCCTATATATTGTTCGCAAAAAATCAAAAAAACCCTCTAGTTTTGGAAAAATTTTTTCCGGTTATCGGTTTGGCTCATCAAACACGCCGAAGGTCGGCCAGGCCTCTGGCCGCCGGACACGGTTACAACCAGAGCATCCGGTTTTCAACCGAAAAACCTTCAAGTTTACAATGTCGTTTTCTGGAAACCTGCAATCATTGCGGCGGTCTGAGGTCAGGCCGCCCTACACATGGAAAGCGGATGAACGCCGATAAACAGCGATTTTTTTATTCTTCCAAACGTACTGCCCGGAGCTCCTCGCCCGTCTCGATGGGGATGACCGCACCGCGGGTCAGATCCGTAACGCGGGCGGCGAAGGCAGCTGTTCGATCCGCAGGCAGCAGGACGTGGAGGCAGATATCGGCGCTGTACTCCGTATCGGCCACAACGCCCCCAAAGCGTTCCACCTCCTGCCGCAGCCGATCAAAAAAGGTGTAAGGCAGAATCAGGTCCAGCTTTTTCCAGAGCTGTTTCAGGGCGATCCCGGCCTCGCGGAGAGCATCTCTGGCAGCCTTGCCATAGGCCCGGACCAGCCCTCCCGTTCCCAGCAGGGTGCCGCCAAAGTAGCGCGTCACAACACAGCAGACATTCTCCGCTCCCGCCCCGCGCAAGACCTCCAGAACCGGCATCCCCGCCGTGCCCTGGGGCTCCCCGTCGTCGGAATAGCGGGTCGGGCCGCCGTGGATGATATAGGCGTAGACGTTATGGGTGGCGTCCCAGTGCTGCTGGCGCATCTCCTTGAGCCGGTTCAGCGCGTCCTCCTCGGTGTCCGTGACCCAGATCCTGCCGATGAAGCGGGATTTCTTTTCAACAAATTCCGCCTCGGCGTCCCGGGCGGGGATTTTATATGCTTCCATCACAATACCTCAAATTCGGAATCCGGTGATCGGTTTGTCTCAGCAAACACGCCGTGGGGCGGTCAGATTCACGGCCGCCGGACACGCTGACAGTTTGCGCACCGGCTTTGCAACAGAAAATCCGTCAGTTTGCAATACCATTTTCGGGAAACTCGGCAATCATCGCAGCGGCCTGTGGTCAGGCCGCCCTACGCACGGAAATCGGATGAAAGCCGATTTCCAGTATCCGAAATGATCTCCCCTTCGGCCACAATATACCGTGCTTGGTAATACACGGCTTCACGGCTTATACTAAGCTCCCATAGAAACCTTTCATCTGTTCAGTATCCTGTCATTTCGAGGCGATTCATCGCCGAGAAATCCGTATT
>CALYTU010000064.1 GCA_945487445.1 uncultured Clostridia bacterium
GGTTTGGCGATTAACATTATACCTAAAGATTGAGCCTTTGGCTCATTCAATTTTCAATTTACACCATTATACGGCCGCAGCCTATTTTATCTATAGAGTGCCCCGCATATTGTCACGAATAATTTGGACTCTTAAACGGTGCAGTTTCTGTCTATGCTGACCCCGCGGAAGCATTGATAAAACAACTCGGAAATTTGAAACGAAAGCTGAATCGATTGTATGATTTTGAGGATGGTGGAGAGGAGGACGAAGTCCTTCTGGAAAAGATACAAACGATTCGCAACCAAATCAAGGTGCTCGAAAGCCAACTGAAAAGCGAGGAACAAAAGAAAAAGGCGGCAAATAGACTTGACCGCGCAGCAGATATTCTGAAAACCTTGGACGAAACCTGGCCTCATATGACGGAAAAGGAACGGCAGTCCGTGTGCCGGGAATTAATTGAAAGAGTTGAGGTTTTCAAAAACGGACGCGTTGACGTATATCTCAAGCTGCGCAGTTACATGGCACAATAAAAAATGTCTATCCGAATAAACTGAACAACTCAGAAGATGTGTATGTAATCGATACGCACCCTCTGAGTTGTGTGTTTTGCAGGGATCATCCTTTTCTGCGGGGAGGCACGTGCCAACCGCATCAGACGTTTCACATTTGCGGACAACGGTCGGCTCTTGGCTGGGTTTCTGAATGTCTGCATGGCTACTCCTCCTCTCCGTCTGGATCAAGATCAATTATTTCTCCGGGATATGCGAGACGTTGGGACGGAAGGACAGGGGGATCTTCTATAATCTCCAGAAGAAGCCCTTCAACCGAGTCTGCATCAACCGTATGGGTGATATCCAGCGGTCTCGCTTCCGCAAGCATATCCCACTCCTCACCCGATGCGTCAGAAGAAGAAAGGCCACGTACGCTGGGCTCATGCTGAAAAACCGGAGTCCCAAACAATTTCTTGCTTGTCTCGACAGCCTGCTGGAACATTTCCTCCATCTTCTTATACTTCTCGCTGGTTGCCTCCTGGTTGAACTCCATAGAGAGGCGAAGATACTCCTACCTGCCTACAAGCCCTTGATTCTCAACAATATAATCCTTCATGGCTCGGAACGTGCGGATCAGAGCCTTGCTCTGCTGCGTTGCGAGGTCGCCCTTCAGAACAGTCATAAGCATATAAATACCAGATTCGGTAAAAGTCCAAGGAAGGTAGCGTGTTCCTCCCAACTTGAGGTAAAGTTTTTTGACCTCAAGATTTGGAGTTCTTCCCTCGTTAGTTGAAAGCGAAAATCATCATCAAATATGCTGCTTTTTCCTTGGTTTTCCATTAAACCATGCTGGAAAACTGCGGCAAGCAGTTTGTCCTTTCCATATCAAGGCTGGCTATCCGGAATGAAATCCGGGCAGTCGGTTAATCTTCGTTGGTTTTTCCAAGAAGAACATACAGCATCCAGCTCAGTTTTTTTGTGAAAAACGGTTGACAAACTCCAACGACTGGAATATAATAATTTTGAATAATAGTATTATTCAAATCTACGAGGTGGGATATGGATCGTAAAGATATTCTGGAACGACTGGACAAAATGGATATGGAAGCGTTCGTAACAATCGATACGCCCCATATGTACAGGATGATCATTGTAGGCGGCAGCGGTCTTGTACTTCTCGAAACAATTACCAGGGCGACACAGGACATTGACGCGATTGATGCGTCTGTGGAGATTCGGGGGCTTCTGGAGAAATACGGTGCCAATCTTCATGTGTCGGCATATATGAACCACTTTCCATATAATTTTGAAGACCGTTTGCACAAGCTCCCTGTCGGTGGTCGGAAGATCCTGTTTTATTCGGCGTCGCTGGAAGACATCGTCGTTGCAAAGCTGTTTTCAATAAGGCCGAAGGATCGGCAGGATCTGGTTTCTGACGAGGTTCTAAGTCATATTAATTGGGACGTCTTGCAGTATCTTGCCACTGATGAAAATGAAGTGAAAGCTTCAGCACTGAACGAGCGTGCCTATCAGGATTTCCTTCATGATTATTACGAGTACGTTGGGAGGTATGGACCTCATGAGAGCGCTGACATTTAAAGGCTTCCTGACACAGTATGTTAAGGAATTGTCCAAAGCGAATACGTTGAGCCTGAAGACTCTTGCGCGTGAAGCAGAAACCGACAACTACCGCCTGGTTGCTCCGCTGGTTCTGTATGCTTTGGCCACTGAAAAAAGTGCCTCGTTACTGCGTTCTCTCGGGGATTCTGCCGCTGCAGACGAGATGCGCAGGGTTATTCAAGCTTTTAACGAAGCAGGTGCCGAGAGACTGCTCTCTTCCGGAAAGGCTCCTGGTGAGTACATGAAGGTCTGGGATGCTTTCATGGTTGCGAAAAACGCCCCGGAACGGGATAAGGCATTGAAAGAAGCGATCCGTAAAAAAGTGCTTCAAATGATGCAAAACGGCAATTGTACTAACTACCGGATCTATACGGATTTGAAGCTGAATCCGGGCAATGTCAACAGTTGGTTGAAAAACGGAGACAGCAGCAAAGTGAGCTATCGGAACGCTGAACGGATTATGCATTACGTGATGCAGCAATAGCTTTAGAATAGCCCGCACAGAAATAGCTCCAAATTCTACAGAGACTGCTAAACTTGCCTGTGCAATTTGGAATATTAGCAGGAATGCGGAACAAAAAGAGCAGGAAATGGAGTCCTTGTGTCTGATCAGCATTTTGTCAAGGGCGTTTATCTATTTATCAACAACGGCGCACTGCAGACGGAGAGGTCTGCGGTGCGCCGTTGGCTTGGCTGCGATATTCGATTTGACGGTATTCGCTTACATCAGCTTGCGGAACATGGCCTTGTAATCGTCGATGGTCGCCTCGCGGGGGTTGCCGGGGGTGCAGGCGTCAGCGGCAGCGGACTGGGCCAGGAACTCCAGATCCTCTTCCTTCAGCTTCTCAAGCTTGGTGGGGATGCCCACGTCCACGGAGAGTTGACGCACGGCGTCGATGGCGGCCTTGCGGTAGGTGGGCTGGTCCATGCCGGCGGTATCGACACCCAGAGCCTCGGCGATCTTCTTAAACTTCTCGCCGGTTGCCTCCTGGTTGAACTCCATCACGATGGGCAGCATCATGGCGCAGGCGACGCCGTGGGGGGTGTCGTACAGGGCACCGAGGGTGTGGGCCATGGAATGGGCAATACCGAGACCGACGTTGGAGTAAGCCATAGCGGTCACGTACTGAGCCAGAGCCATGCCCTCGCGGCCATCGGGGTCGCCGGCGACGGCCTTGCGGAGGTTCTTGCCGATGAGTTGGATGGCTTCGAGATCCAGACAATCAGACAGCTCCCAGGCGCCCTTGGTGGTGTAGCCCTCGATGGCGTGGGTCAGGGCGTCCATCCCGGTGGAGGCGGCCAAGCTCTTGGGCATGGAGGCCATCATGTCGGGATCGACTACGGCGACGTCGGGGATGTCGTTGGGGTCGACGCAGACGAACTTGCGGGTCTTCTGCACGTCGGTGATGACATAGTTGATGGTGGACTCGGCGCCGGTTCCGCCGGTGGTGGGCACGGCGATGGTGAACACAGTGCGCTTCTTCGTGGGAGCCACGCCCTCGAGGGAGCGGACGTCCGCGAATTCCGGGTTGTTGATGATGATGCCGATGGCCTTGCCAGTGTCCATAGAGGAGCCGCCGCCGATGGTGATCATGAAGTCGGCGCCGCTGGCCTTGTAGGCCTCTACGCCGGCCTGTACGTTCTCAATGGTGGGATTGGGCTTGATGTTGGAGTAGACCTCGAAGTCGATGCCGTTTTCCTGGAGCAGATCGGTGACCTTGGCGGTAACGCCGAACTTCACGAGACCGGGATCAGAGGCGACGAACGCCTTTTGGAAGCCCTTGGATTTGATGATCTCCGGGATCGCCTGAATGGCGCCCTTGCCGTGGTAGGACGTTGCGTTGAGCACAAAACGATTGTAAGCCATTTGATAACCTCCGAATTTTATTTGGTTATTTCAGTATAACACAGTTTGCGAGATAATGCTGTAAATTTACTGTAAATATCCTTCTCTCGCATTGACGCCGAAGCACCGCTCCAACTGGTGCAGAGCCTCGTCGGTGATGGTGCTGAGCCGGGGAAGATGGGCGATCTTCAGGTAGATCTCGGCGGTTTCGATGAGGCCGAAGGTCTCGCCCAGGTCGCGGTTCGCGCCGTAAATGCCGTGCTGGGTCCAGACCACTAGGCGGGAGGTCTCCTCCATCAAAGAATAAAGACGCCTCTGGGTTCCTGCTACTGTCGACTTTTGCAGGCGATTTACAAAAAGAATGGAATCGAAGATAAAACTACCCAGGAATCAGGCATTACATAGCACCTCTTTCGCTCTGACTATCCATAAAACAAAGTCAGGAATATGCTGATTTTTCCTGGTTTTTCCAGTAGATTGTGCTGGAAAACTGTGGTATAATGACCACAAAGGAGCCACCACGGAGGACCTCCGCAGCGGCTCCAAATCATATCATACTTTTTCCACTTTCATACATCATCGGCAGAAAAGGAATTCAGATGAACGATTACGAAATCAAACACAGTGAGATTCTGCGAAGCTTCGGCGCGGAATGTACCGTTCTGCTCAAATCTGACGGATCGTTTCCCCTGAACGAGCCCTGCGCTCTGGTGCTTTACGGCAGTGGAGCGCGGCGGACGGTCAAGGGCGGCACCGGCTCGGGCGAGGTCAACTCCCGCTGTTTTGTGACGGCGGAGGACGGCCTCGAGGCTGCGGGCTTCACAATCACCAGCAAGGCTTGGCTGGATGCCTACGGGCAGCTCTGGCAGAAAGCCAAAAAGCGCTTTATTCGCAGCCTGAAGCGCGACGCCCTGAAGCATGGCACGCTGGCGATTTTGCGCAATATGGGCGCGGTCATGCCGGAGCCGGACTACGAGCTGCCGTTGGACGGAGCAGGCGATGCCGCGATCTACGTTCTCTCCCGCATCTCCGGAGAAGGCTCGGATCGAAAGCCTGTTCCCGGAGATATCCTGCTGACCGAGACGGAAAAGCGGGACATTCTGGCGCTTGACCGAAGATACAAGCGCTTTCTGCTGGTGCTGAACGTCGGCGGCGTCGTCGATCTGAGCCCGGTGCGGGAGGTTCGCAACATATTGCTGCTCAGCCAGCTCGGCGGCGAGACTGGGAATATTCTTGCCGATCTCGTACTCGGCAAGGCATCGCCCTCCGGCAGACTGACAACCACCTGGAGCGCCTGGGGCGATTATCCTGCTGTCGGCAGCTTCGGAGAAAAAAACGACACTCAATACCAGGAGGGCATCTACGTCGGCTACCGGTATTTCGACAGCGTCGGCAAAAAGCCCCTGTTCCCCTTCGGCTTTGGCCTCGGCTACACCGACTTTGCGATTTCGGCCGGCAAGGTGACGGAGGCCACCGGAATAATAACCGTGGAAGCGATGGTTAAAAACATCGGCAATCGTACCGGAAAGGAGGTCGCGCAGCTCTACGTCTCCCAGCCCCAGGGAAAGCTGGACAAGCCATATCAGACCTTGGCCGCCTTCGTGAAAACGGGAACCCTGCAGCAAGGAGCGGAACAGGCCGTATCCCTGAGCTTCGATCTGCGGGATCTGGCATCCTACGACGCATCCCGCGCAAGCTGGATCCTGGAGCCCGGCGACTACGTACTGCGACTGGGAAAGACCAGCGCTGATACCAAGCCGATCGCTGCTGTCCGGCTGGATGTGGAAGCGATTGTCAGAGTATGCAAAAACTGCCTTGGCAAGCCGGATTTCACGGACTGGAAGCCGGAATCGAAGCGCATCGAAAACACGGAGGGAATTCCGGTTCTCGCGCTCAGCGCTTCCGCATTCCGAACAGAAACCGTAGACTACGAGTTGTCGCACGAGATCGACCCGCTTACCGAAAACCTGACCAACAGGGAGCTCTGCCTTCTGAATATCGGCGCATTCAAACAGAAGGGCTCCAAGAGCGTCGTCGGCAACGCCGCCAATTCTGTGGCAGGCGCGGCCGGTGAAAGCTGCTCCGCGCTGATCCGGAAGGGAATTCCGCCCCTCGTCATGGCCGACGGCCCCGCCGGTCTGCGCCTGAGCCGCCGCTACACGAAGGATGAAACAGGCGTCCACGCCCTGGACGGCGGGATGCCGGAGAGTGTGATGGAGCTCATGCCTGCGCCTGCGGCCTTTGTGATGAAGCTTCTGGAGCGAAGCAAGAAGGCCGACGGCAAAATTCTGGAGCAAAACTGCACGTCGATTCCCATCGGCACTGCCCTGGCGCAGAGCTGGAATCTGGAATTTGCCCGGCAGTGCGGCGACATTGTGGGCGACGAAATGAAGCGCTTCGGCGTGCAGCTCTGGCTGGCTCCGGCGCTGAATCTCCACCGGGACATCCGCTGCGGCCGCAACTTCGAGTACTATTCCGAGGATCCGCTGCTCGCCGGCAAGCTCGCTGCTGCCGTCACCGAGGGCGTCCAGCGGCACTCTGGGTGCGGAACGACCGTCAAGCATTTCGCCGCCAACAACCAGGAGACCAACCGCTACAATTCCAACAGTCAGGTCAGTGAGCGGGCTCTGCGAGAGCTTTACCTGCGCGGTTTCGAGCTTGCGATCCGGAATAGCCAGCCGAAAGCGCTGATGACGTCTTACAATCTGATCAACGGTGTCCACAGCTCCGAGCGGCGCGATCTGCTGGAGGACGTTCTGCGGGCGGAATTCGGATACCAGGGAATTGTAATGACCGACTGGATCCTTGCCGTGATGAACGGCAGGGGCAACAAGTACCCCGCGCCAATCGCGGCAAGGATCGCGGCTGCCGGAAACGACCTGACGATGCCCGGCGGACAAGGAGACTTGAAAGCGATGCTGAAAGGCCTGGAGGACGGTCTCGTGACCCGCAGACAGCTTCAACTCAACGCGACCCGCGTTTTACGCATGGCAAAGCAGCTCACAACGGTCATTGCGCGAGAGAGCTTGGCAGGGAAATGACAGAGCCCGGTCACACGCGGGGAAGCTTCTTCAGGCTCCGGGCAAGCGCCTCGTCGCTGGGAATTTCATCTGTCATCTCGCCATCGTGGAAGCGCTGATAGGCCACCAAGTCAAAGTAGCCGGTTCCGGTGAGGCCGAAAACGATGGTTTTGGCCTCGCCGCTGTCCCTGCAGCGAAGGGCTTCGTCAATGGCCGCCTTGATGGCGTGTGCGCTTTCGGGGGCAGGAAGGATGCCCTCCACCCGGGCAAAAGTTTCTGCGGCCTGAAAAACCTCGCGCTGGGGAACAGAAACTGCTTCCAGGAAGCCGTCGTGATAAAGCTGGGACAGAATGGGACTCATGCCATGGTAGCGCAATCCGCCCGCGTGGTTCGGCGCCGGAATGAAATCGCTGCCGAGCGTATACATTTTTGCCAACGGACAGACACGCCCGGTATCGGCAAAATCATAGGCAAAGACGCCCCGGGTCAGAGAGGGACAGGAGGCGGGTTCAACCGCAAGGAAGCGGCAGTCGGACTTGCCCTGCAGTCTTTCCCCCATAAACGGAGCAATTAAGCCGCCCAAATTGGAACCGCCGCCGGCACAGCCGATCACAAGATCCGGCTTGATCCCATACTCGTCCAAAGCAGTTTTGGTTTCCAGACCGATGACTGACTGGTGCAAAAGCACCTGATTGAGAACGGAGCCGAGAACGTAGCGGTAGCCCGGCTGGGACAGGGCGGCTTCCACCGCCTCTGAAATGGCGCAGCCCAGAGAGCCGGTCGTATCGGGATATCGGGCAAGGATTTCCCTGCCGACAGCGGTGGTATCAGAAGGAGACGGAACCGCTTCTGCCCCGTAGGTTCGCATCACTTCGCGCCGGAAGGGCTTCTGCTGGTAGCTGACCTTGACCATAAAGACCTTGCAGTCCAGTCCCAGATAGCTGCAGGCCATAGACAGGGCCGTTCCCCACTGACCTGCACCGGTTTCCGTGGTAACGCCCTTCAAGCCCTGCTGCTTGGCGTAGTAGGCCTGGGCGATGGCGGAGTTCAGCTTGTGAGATCCGGAGGTGTTGTTTCCTTCAAATTTGTAGTAGATGTGAGCAGGAGTTTTCAGCTTCTTTTCCAGGCAATAGGCTCGTACCAGAGGAGAGGGACGGTACATCCTGTAGAAATTCCGTATTTCGTCGGGAATGGGAATATACCGCGTTTCGCCGTCCAGCTCCTGACGGGCAAGCTCCTGGCAGAAGACGTTTGACAGCTCCTGTTCTGTCATCGGTTTTCCGGTGCCGGGGTTCAGCAGGGGCGCGGGTTTGGTTTTCATGTCCGCCCGGAGATTGTACCAGGCTGCTGGCATTTGATCCTCCCGCAGGTAGATTTTGTAGGGAATCTGAGTTGCTGTGTTTGACATGGTTTTTCATCCTTTCCTGTTTTTTTCGGGGAAGGATAAAAAAATCCCGCCCCAAGTGTCCAATGACGCTGGGACAGGAATACTCCTGCGGTGCCACCCGGCTTGACGCGCAAAACGCGCCCACTCATGCGTACCAACATACGCTGATCCCTTGACGGAGGATCGTCCCGTCTCGCATACTTGGGGGAATGCCCCTTTCCGCTCGCCCTCAGAAGCCCATTCCGTCTTCGGCCATCTGTCGCCATCCCACCATCGGCGACTCTCTGAAAGATGGGGATCAAAAACGTACTCACACTTCCTCACCAGTTTGAGCGGATTATAACACTGAAGTACGATCCTGTCAAGAGGCAGTTTTAAATTTTTTGGTATTTATTGTATGTGCTAAAATGATGTGAACCCCAGAAAACAGAAGACAGGAGCCCTCAAG
>CALYTU010000065.1 GCA_945487445.1 uncultured Clostridia bacterium
GCAAACTGATCTTCGTAAGCAGTTGCAAATTTGGTCATGCGCCGGATTTCGCCTATGGGTAACCATACGGTTGGCTGTAAAAAGCGGCAGGAAATTGGCAAGGCAAAATATATGAGAGTTATACGTATCTGTTTAAGAAAGAACAGTGCAAGGATTGCCCCCACAGGGACAAATGTATCGGCTCCAAGGGCGGGAAGAAAACCGCCCGGAAGCTGAGAGTTACAGCTTCGACTCCGCTGTTTTACGAAAAGAGCCAGGAGCAAAAGACGCCGGAGTTTCAGGAGAAATACAAGAAGCGCGCCGCACAGGAGTGGAAGAATGGCGAAATGAAGCGTTTCCACGGAATGAACCGCGCCCGGGGCTGGGGAATCCGCAGCGTGAGCTTTCAAGCAAAGTTCACAGCGATTGCAGTCAACCTGAAACGGATCGCAGCACTGTGGCGCGAAGGTGAACTTCGAGCAGACGCGAAATCTGCCGTAAAACCGAAAAGATTTCCACAGGCAGCGCCGCCAGACGGCTGCCGGGAGGTTTTTGCGCCCATTGACCGGAGAAACAGGGAGAATACCATACTATATTTGCCGTTATTCCCCCTACTTTCTGCTGTTTCCGTATCTATTCAGTAGCCCCATCTGTCATTTCGAACGAAGTGAGAAATCCGTTCCTTTTTGCGTAGATAATACGGATTTCTCGGCGATGAATCGCCTCGAAATGACAGGATACTGAACAGATACCTGTTTCCGCTTAAAACAGGGACTTTTTCAGTGGCTTTGGACCGTCCCCATGTGTCCTTCTGACAGTCCGCATTCTTTCAGAACCAATCGTTGCATCAATGCCAAAAAAGAATATTTAACATTGATGAAAATAACAATGGAAATCCGCGACAGCTTGTGATATAATGATACTTGGAGGAATTTAGAGCTTTGACAGATTTGACTGTTACAGCCTTCCTATTATTTATTTCCGGAGGATAGATCAATGGGTAAAAACATACGCATCACCGAAACAGTCCTTCGTGACGCCAACCAGTCTCTGATGGCAACCAGGCTGCCCTATTCCGATTTTGAGGACATCCTCGAGACCATGGACAAGGCCGGCTACTATTCCGTTGAGTGCTGGGGCGGCGCTACCTTCGACTCCTGCCTGCGTTATCTGGGGGAGGACCCTTGGGAGCGTTTGCGGAAGATTCGCGAGCGCATGCCCAATACCAAGCTGCAAATGCTGCTTCGCGGCCAAAATCTGCTGGGCTATAAGCACTATCATGACGACGTTGTGGAAAAGTTCGTGGAGCTCGCCATCAAAAACGGCATTGACATCATCCGGATTTTCGATGCGCTGAACGATTTTCGCAACATTGAGACCGCGCTAAAGGCCGTCAAGACCTGCTCCAAGAAGCTTCGTCGGCATGTGATCGCCTCCGGCTGCATCTCCTACACCCAGAGCCCTGTGCACACCGTAGAGAAATATGTGGAGATGTGCAAGCAGCTCGTCAGGATGGGATTTGAAACCATCTGCCTGAAGGATATGGCCGGAACCATGAGCCCCTTCGAGGCCGAGCACCTCATCAAGGGCATCAAGGCTGCGCTGCCCGATGTCCCTGTGATTTTGCACACCCATTGCACAACCGGTATGGCCTATATGACCATCACCAAGGCCGTTGAGGCCGGCGTGGATGTGATAGACTGCGCCACCTCCTGCTTCTCCAATGGCACCTCCCAGCCAGCCACCGAGACCGTGTTCTATGCCTTAGAGCAGTACGGCATCGACTGCGGCCTGAACGAAAAGGCCATCAACCGGGTCAACGATTATTTCAAGCCGATCAAGCAGAAGTATATCGACAAGGGCACCCTGTCTCCGAAGTCCATGGGCACCGACGCCCAGGCACTGGTCTACAAAGTCCCCGGCGGCATGCTCTCCAACATGATCGCCAACCTGACTGACATGGGCGCCATGGACAAGTTCGACGCCGCCCTGGCGGAGATCCCTGCCGTCCGCAAGGACCTGGGCTATCCGCCCCTGGTCACGCCGCTTTCTCAGATGGTGGGCAACCAGGCTGTCACCAACGTACTCGTAGGCGAGCGCTACAAGAACATCTCCAATGAGGTCAAGAACTACTTCAAGGGCGAGTACGGCAACGCTCCCGCTCCGGTCAGCCAGGAGCTGCAGGATAAGATCCTGGGCGCGGGAAACAAGCCTGTGGACTGCCGGATCGAGGACTCCAAGCGCACCGGCGCGGACTTTGCCAAGGCCAAAGAAGAGCTGGGCGAGCTGGCCCGTTCCGAAGAGGACGTTATGAGCTATATCTGCTTCCCCAAGCAGGCCAAAGAGTTCCTTGAAAAGCGCAAGGAGAAGGAAGAAAACATCGTCACCTACACCATCGAGGCAATGTAAGGAGGCTGTGTTATGAACGTTCTTTTCGATCCAAACGCAATGGGCCTAAAGCACCTGGAGCTCAGCGAGAGCACGCTGACGGCTCTGCTCGGTTATGCCGTGGTGTTCTCGGGACTGCTGGCGTTGATGGCGATTATCTATGTGGTGGGTGCTGTCTTTAAGCTCAAGGCCGCCAGGAGATATGCTGCTGTGGATACAGCCCGGGCCGCCCATAAGGGTCCCAGGATTCCCGAGATTCGCGTCCGCCCCCCGGCTCCCGCGCCCGAGCTGCCCGCTGCACCCGGCACCGCCGGCGAAGTCAAACTCTTCGATGTACCGGATAAGGAGGCCGCCATGATTATGGCCATCGTCGCCGATCAGATGGGCAAACCTCTGAACGAGCTCCGCTTCAAGTCCATTAAGGAGGTCAAATGAGATGAAATATAAAGTCACGCTGAACAACCGCACCTATGAGGTGGAGGTCGAGGCCGGGAAGGCCATGCTGGTAGACGAATACGAAGCCTATGCGCCCGCTCCCGCCGCTCCCGCCGCGCCCGCACCCGCCGCAGCTGCGCCCGCTCCCGCCGCGCCCGAAGCTCTGGCTGCGGGTGAGGCCGTTAACGCCCCCATGCCCGGCAACATCCTCAAAATTGAGGTAAAGCAGGGTGACACGGTGAAGGCCGGCCAGCTTATGGTCATTCTGGAGGCAATGAAGATGGAGAATGAGATCGTTGCTCCCAAGGCAGGCACCGTGGCGCAGGTTGTCGCCAAGGTCGGCGACAAAGTGGATACCGGCGCGGCTCTGATTGTGATTGCCTGAGGGAGGGTCCGGCATGAATATCGGTGAAATTCTGCAAAAGCTGCTGGGAGAATCCGGTTATGCGATGTTCTTCCAGAACGGCGGCTGGCAGAACGCGGTGATGATTGTCATTTCCTGCGTGCTGCTGTACCTCGGAATTAAGAAAAAATTCGAGCCCCTCCTTCTGGTGGGCATCGCCTTCGGCTGCCTGCTTGTCAACGTCAGTCTCTTCTTCGTGAAGGATCCCGGCACGGGAGAGCTCAAGTCTACGGTTGACGCCCTTTACCACTCCGATCTCTGGGCCAAATTCCTGGACCCCAACAACACGGAGTATTACCACAGCTATGGCGCGATTTTAAAGGAAGGCGGCTTCCTGGATATTCTATACATCGGCGTGAAGGCAGGTCTGTATCCTTCGCTGATCTTCATGGGTGTTGGCGCGATGACCGATTTCGGCCCCCTGATCGCGCGGCCCTCGTCTCTTATCCTCGGCGCCGCGGCGCAGTTTGGCGTGTTCTCTGCGTTCTTCGGCGCAAACTTCCTGGGCTTCACAGGCGCGCAAGCCGCTTCCATCGGCATTACCGGCGGCGCGGACGGCCCAACGGCGATCTTCCTGACAACAAAGCTTGCGCCGGAGCTGCTCGGCGCAATCGCAGTGGCCGCCTATTCCTATATGGCGCTGATCCCCATGATCCAGCCGCCGCTCATGAAGCTGCTGACAACCAAAAAGGAGCGCTCGGTCGTTATGACCCAGGCCCGCGACGTGTCCAAGACCGAGAAGATCATCTTCCCCATCCTGGTCACAATCTTCTGCGTTTTGCTGCTGCCCTCAACGGCGCCTTTGATCGGCTGCCTGATGCTGGGCAACCTCTGGCGCGAGTGCGGCGTAACGGAGCGTCTGTCTGATACTGTCCAGAATGCCCTGATGAACATTATTACGGTCTTTTTGGGCATTTCCGTCGGCGCGACCATGGCTGGAGATCAGTTCTTGAAGCCCCAGACCCTCTATATTATGGGTCTCGGCCTGCTGGCGTTCGGCTTTTCCACTGTTGGCGGTCTGCTGGCAGCCAAGATCATGTACAAGGTCACGGGCGGCAAGATCAATCCTTTGATTGGCTCTGCGGGCGTTTCCGCCGTCCCCATGGCGGCGAGAGTCAGCCAGATTGAAGGCCAAAAGGCCAATCCCAAGAATTTTCTGCTGATGCATGCCATGGGTCCCAACGTGGCGGGCGTCATCGGCTCCGCCATCGCAGCCGGTTTCCTGCTCAAGGTCTTCGGCGCCTGACCCGCTACGCGGCGGCACAATCCGAAACAACGGGGCTGTCTCATTCAATGAGGCAGCCCCGTTCATTCATTCCATTTTTAGATTTCTCGTATCTGTTCAGTATCCTGTCATTTCGAGGCGATTCATCGCCGAGAAATCCGTATTATCTACGCAAAAAGGAACGGATTTCTCACTTCGTTCGAAATGACAGATGGGGCTACTGAATAGATACGATTTCTCTCCGAATACACCTAAACGTCTTGTGCTGCTTGCAGCGCCAGGTGGAAGCAGCCGAATATTCCCGCATCGTTGCCCAATGTCGCCAGGGCGAATTTGGTATCCTTGCAGGCATGAAACATGTGGTGACGGAAGCGTGGCAGCACGCCGTCGAGCAGAACCTGACCGGCCTTCGACATCCCGCCGCCCAGGACCACCAGCTCCGGGTCCACCATGCAGCAGCCCCCGGCAATGGTCAGGCCCAGCACGTCGAAAACCCGCTCCAGCAGCTCCGCGGCCAGGGAGTCTTCCCTTGCAGCACAGTCAAAAACGGTTCGCGCGCTGACTTCCTCCGCCTGCCGAAGCAGCGAGGGACGTTCGGGTTCCTCCAGAAGCGCACGCCGGGCGATTCTCCCCAGGGCCCGTGCCGAGGCGTATTGTTCGGCGCAGCCCCGCTTTCCGCAGGTGCAGCTCTCGGCGTCGGGGGAGAAATCCACGCACAGGTGGCCGATCTCGCAGCCCACACCGTGGGCGCCGTTGAGAATCTTTCCGTCCCAGATAAAACCGCCGCCGATTCCGGTCCCCAGCGTCACCATCAGCATGGAACGGCTGCCCCTGCCGCCGCCGTCATAATACTCGCCCAGGGCGGCCACGTTGGCATCGTTGCCCGCCTTCACAGGCAGACCTGTCAGCGCGCCAAGGGTCTGATGAAGATTGAAGACGCCCCAGTTCAGATTGACGCAGCAATTCACATTTCCGTCGTCGTCTACGGGACCGGGAACACCGATGCCGACGCCGATTATTTCCCGCCTGCCGACGCTGCGGCGGGCCAGACAGTCGTCGATGGATCTCGCAATGTCCGGAAGGATGGCGGAGCCGCCGTCCTCGGGGCGGGTGGGGATCTCCCACTTCTCCAGCAAAACACCCTCCCGTGAGAAAAAACCGAGCTTCACCGTGGTTCCGCCCACATCAATTCCGAATGCGTAGTTCATTTTAATCAACCCTTCTCTGTTATAAATCATCATGTTGGAAAAAGAGAACGCCTGCAAATTATGCAATTTCAGTATGGACAACCAGCCCAATATCGCGTATACTTGTCACGGCGACTCTCGCTTAGCTCCGGGAATCCCTGCGTTTTGCCGCGCAGCTCCATTATGCCAGATAATCCCACGATTTTCAAGTCGGGAGCCGCTTGATTTTGTCTGTTTCCCGATGGGCCGGTTCCATCTGGAAACACCGCATGAATGCAGCAAGGAGGATTTTGCCATGAAGCACACAAAACTGATCGCCCTGGTTCTGACGACGGCCCTGCTGGCCGCCCTGCTCATCGCCTGTGACAGCCGAAGCTCCGGCATGAAGGCTGCCGCCGGAACTTATGAGGGACAGTACATCAAAATGGTCGGCGATACGGACGACGACCGCGACACAAGCAAGGCGTTCCGCCTCACCCTGACCGCCGACGGAAAGGGGACGCACGAACGGGATGATCTGACCCTTAACGTCACCTGGACCCTGGACGGGGAAAAGATTACCGTGCAGGAGACCTTCATCGGCGCAAAGCTTGACTACACCGGCACGCTGAAGGACGGAGAGCTCCATCTGTTTAACGGAAATCCGGAGGATTCCTGGACAGCCGAGTACGTCTACCGGAAACAGTGAGACGCATTGAAATCTGACGAGTATCTGTTCAGTATCCTGTCATTTCGAGGCGATTCATCGCCGAGAAATCCGTATTATCTACGCAAAAAGGAACGGATTTCTCACTTCGTTCGAAATGACAGATGGGGCTACTGAATAGATACTCTGACGATTTGATTTGTACTACGCGACGGGCGGCCGGAGCTCCGGCTGCCCGTCGTCCCGCCTTTCGTCCGGAGAGGACCGGAAAAACGATTCAACACCTTGCGAAACAGGGAAATTTATGGTATACTGAAGAAAAGAATTCATTGGAGGCGACACTATGTTTTTTGACCGTGACCGCTATCTGTATCGCAAGCACCAACTGGTGGAGGTCATCTGCCAGCTCCGCTTCCCCACAATCCTGTCCATCTCTGCCCGGGAACCTGCCGACTTTCAGGAGGCAATTCGCCGGGATTTCCCCCAGTACAAGCGTCTTTTGGAGCAGGCCCAGCCCAAGATCTCCGGCGTGCCGGGGAATCTGCGGGTGGAGGAGGGCAACCGCGTCACCAACTATCAGTTCCTCTCTGCCGACGGCAGGTGGAAGGTCAACCTGACCAATAATTTTGTGGCCCTCGCCACCCCCGCCTATACCAAGTGGGAGGATTTCGCAGCGAAGCTGGACCTGATTTTGGCGCAATTCATTCCGATCTACCAGCCCGCCTATTTTGAAAGAGTGGGGCTGCGCTTCATCAACGTCTTCTCCCGCAAGGCACTGGACCTCGAGGGGGTTCCCTTCCGGGAACTCCTCCAGCCGGGTTATCTGGGACTTTTGGGCGAGGATGATGTAAGGGAGGAAAGCTTCGCCCGGTCCGGCCAGGACATCGAGTTGGCCATCTCCGGTGGCTGCCGTGTAAAGCTGCACGCCGGTCCCGGTATGCTCCAGCGGGGAACCGTGAAGGACAACGAGGTGAAGTTCATTCTGGATAACGACATATTCATGAACGGCAAGCTTCCCGTGGCCCAGTGTGCACCGGCCCTCCAGACGGTCCACATTCAGGCCGACCGTCTCTTTGCAGGCGCGATCACCCAGCGCCTGCACGAGGCTATGGAGCCCACCCTGCTCGATTGACCCGTCCGCAATTCGCCGGGACGGCGACCTGCCGCCCCCGCTCCCCCAATAAAAACAAAAAGGGTATCTGTTCAGTATCCTGTCATTTCGAGGCGATTCATCGCCGAGAAATCCGTATTATCTACGCAAAAAGGAACGGATTTCTCACTTCGTTCGAAATGACAGATGGGGCTACTGAATAGATACCAAAAAGGTATCTGTTCCGCCGCGGCAGCGTATGCCGTTCATTCAGAGGAACAGATACCTTTTTATCTATTATTGTTCGACCGCGGCCAATACGGCGGAAAGCCATCGTTTGGCGTCCCGGAAGCCCTGGAAGGTAAAGCGCCCTCGGCCGGTTTCAAGCGTTAACGACAGCGGAATCAGAAAGCGTTTGACCTCCGCCTTTGCGCCGGACAGTTCGATCATCCCCAGGTCCCTGCCTACTCCCGCCGGAAGCTCCAGCTCCGCCAGAAACAGCTTTGTCCCATTCAGAAAGGTCCAAACGCGGCCCAACTGCTTCTCATCAGCGAACACGTTGGCCGCGAGATACAGCCCGCGCTCGTCGGCCAGACCGCGCGCCTGGGCTTGTTTCAGCAGGAAATCTTCCATTTCGCGCCTGCCCCCTGCTGTGATTTTACTGGAAGTACCGCTTCAGCAGGCCCTCCAAGGCCTTGCCGTGACGGGCCTCGTCGCGGGCCATTTCATGTACAGTGTCGTGGATGGCGTCCAGGCCGTTCTTCTTGGCGCAGGCGGCCAGATCGAACTTGCCCTTTGTGGCGCCGTACTCGCAGTCCACACGCCACTTCAGGTTCTCCTTGGTGGAGGCGGTCATCTTGGGCTCGAGCTCAGAGCCCAGGAGCTCAGCAAACTTGGCGGCGTGCTCGGCTTCCTCAAAGGCAGCCTTCTCCCAGTACAGACCGATCTCGGGATAGCCCTCGCGATGGGCGATGCGGGCCATGCACAGGTACATGCCAACCTCAGAGCACTCGCCGGTGAAGTTCGCCTTCAGCTGCTCGAGAATGTAATTTCTGTCTTCCTCAGGGACGTTATCCAGCTTCGCGCCGACACCGAAAACGTGCTCAGCGGCCAGCTTGATTTCGCCCTCAACCTTGGTAAACCGGGAGCCGGGGACCTTGCAGACGGGGCAAAACTCGGGAGGGGTATCGCCCTCATGAACGTAACCGCAGACGGGACATACAAACTTCATATCTTTTTCCTCCTGTTTCAATGCAGTGTGGGATCTTGCATCTATAGAATACCACAAAACCCCAAAAAAGTAAGGGGGTATTTTCACTTGAGTTTCCGCAGTTTGGAATGGCAGGAAAACGAGAAGATATCCACAGG
>CALYTU010000066.1 GCA_945487445.1 uncultured Clostridia bacterium
AGATTGATGGCCTTCTAACACAAAAATGCTCAACTTCTTATTGCAATTTGCGAAGATTTTATATTATCTAATAAATCCATTTTATATCTTTGCAGTCAGATTCGTGCCATACTTTGTTGCCGTCCTTGCCGGGCGCCTAGCCAGCCTGCATCCTCCGCCTCGTCTGACGCAAATCCGCCTCGCGACAGGCGCCTTTGCTTTGGCGAACGCGCTCCGCTCCCGGGCACGTTCAGGACTTTCACCCAATAGAACGTGCGCTCACCGGGCGCAGCTCTAAAAGTTGACCCCCCGCTCCCAGGAGCGGGGGGTCAACCGTTCAGCATTCCTCGCGGCCTTCTACAAGGTCGGGGTCGTCAGCCTGCGCATTATGGAGCGTGGAGAGGCCTGCATTGTAGCGTTCAATCGTCATTCGACAGCGCCGCTGGTCTGCGTGACCGGGGTTCTTCGGGTCCTGGCGGCACAGCACGCAGTCATGACAGATGGGCAAAAGCTTGCACGTGTCACATTCCACTGGCTGCGGATAGGCGCGTGCAAGGCGCTTAGTCTCTTCCCAGGCTGCACGGAAGCCGACATCCTGCACGCGGATATCATTGCGGTAATCGAAGCAGGGGGACATTCGGCCGTCCCAGTGAATGACAAAGGAAGTCGTGCCGGACCCGCAGCGCATTCCCTTGCAGTTGGGATCGTCAGGCAAAATCGCGGGCAGTTCACGGATCGGCTCGTTTTCAAAGATTGTCCTGTTTTCGGCTGCATAGAGCTCCTTCGTTTTGGCTATAATCTCATCCTGGGTAAGGTTGAAATCATCCATATGCCGCCCGGTATCCTCATTGGGCTCGGAAAGCTCCATGACATAGTTCACGCGGAGTTTCAGGTCTCGCGCAATGCGAACCATCTCCACGAATTCATCAACATTATAGCGGCTGAGCGTGATAGCGATCACAGTCAGGAATCCTGCATCGCGCAATTTGGTTATATTTTCCACCACACGGGCAAAGGCGCGACGTCCTGTGCACCGCTCATAGCCTTCCTCGGACGCACCGTAAAGCGTGATTCGGAAGCCGGCGGGAGGACGACGGCGAAAACGCTCAATATCCGCATCGGTGAGCGTATAGGCGTTCGTATTGATCGTAACGATCACGCCACGATCCAACAGATGATCGTAGATCTCCCAAAAGTTGGGATGCAGCATACACTCGCCGCCTGTCAGAACTGTGTAGAGCATCCCGGCCTCTACGGCTTCGTCCGTAATCCGGTTCCATTGCTCTGCAGTCATCTCGCGGCGGTTGCCCATTTGCTCAGGGGTCAGGTGGACATAGCACATCTTACAGTCCAGCGTGCAGCGAGGCGTCAGCTCATAAAAGGGCGATATGGGGATCTGCATGCTTCTCCATATCTGCTTGTTTTGATCCGAGAGCAGGTTCGGGTGCTTTTCCATAGGATCATCCTTCTTTTCTGATGGATTTCTGTCTGCCGCAGAGGCGGTGAGACATAGGTCACCGGGTCCGACCGTACCCGGGGGCAGCGATCGGACCCGGCTTTGGGTTAATTACACGCAGTTGTTGAAATTGTAGTTATCTGCCTTGGTGTAGCTGCAGACGCCGCCGTCGTCACCGACGACAGTGCCGGGCTGGCTCTTCTTGGTGGTGTCAGTGCCGGTGGAAGCAGAGATCACGTCCTTCAGATCGAACTTCTGAATCTCAACAATGGGCTTCTCAAACTTCATAACTTCAGTTTCTCCTTTCGTAGTTTTATCATTCACCCGCGGATGCGGGAGAACAAACTTGATGGGAAGGGGGGTGCAGCGCTCAGTCATTCGCGTTGAAATTTGCTCTGGCTGCGGAATCCACATAAACCAGCATGGCATTGAGCAGCGCGACTTCCTCTGCGGAAGCATCCGCGTTTTCACGGCAGGCTCGGACATAGCCCTCCACAGACCAGGTCAGGACATTGCCTGTCTCCACGAGCGCACCGGTCAAAAGGCCGGTATAGCGGGTGCATCCGGGCTCTGTGCAGGTGGGGGCGACAACCGTGCCGGATTCGGGCCATATGTCGGCACCGATACTGGCACCGTGGTTTTGGATGTAATAGACAAGATAGGCGGCGGTTCCCAGTTCGAGCTCCGCGGTTTGGGTCTCGCTCCCGCCGCCGGAGAAGATGACGTGATCCCATTTGCTGCGGTCCACCGTGATTTTATAATAGGGATGACCGCCTTTTTCCAGACCGCAGGCAGTCAGCTCCGGGCCGGGGAACGCGGACGTTTCGCCGGACGAAGTGTTGGTGCAGCAGGCATAGGCCCGGTTGTTGTCATCTTCATCCACAAAGTAGACATCCACAAGATCCTCGTCGGTTTTCAGCCTGTAGATTGCGATTTCTTCCTGCCCGGAGAGGTAGGAGGAAAAGCGCGACAGAGCATCGTTGTATCTGAGATACCGGGTCTGCGTCTCGCTGATCGGGCAGGAGACGGTTGCCACGCCGAAGGCAATCGACACGGTCCAGTCGACAGGGTCCTCGTTCAAACAGATGGAATTGCTTCCGCTTTCCGCAGCGCTCGGCGCAAGATAGCGTCCGTTGTTTCGGAAGGCGAATTTTCCGGCGGGACGGGCTTCGACTTCAAAGACTATGGCCTGGGAAGCAGTGAGATTTCCGTCCGCAGAGACGGCCTCCACAGCGGAAAGGTAATTCGTGCCGGCGGCCATGGGTCCGGCGGCACGCGGCGCCGCATCATCAGGCCAGACAAACAGAATTCTGTCGCCGTCACGGATGTAATCGGCCGGGGCATAGACATCGGGCACTGTCTCCGACGCTCCGCAGACGGTGCAAACGCCGTCCACAAAGGTATGGGGGGCCATGGGAAGCACCACGGAAGTGGTCACAGCGCCGCAGACCGTGCAGTAAAAGGTCTCAACGCCGCCGGAGGTACAGGTGGGAACGGGATCCGTTACGCCCTCGCCCTGCGTGCAGGCGACCTGACGGGCGGAGCCGTCCTCCGCACAGATTTCGATGTGATACCCGTTATCACCGGCGTTGCCGTCCCAGCTCCAGGTCTTGCCGTCCGAGGGCTCCGCCAGATAGAGCTGAACGCTGTAATAGCCTTCGCCCGCAGTCTTGTCCGTGTAGCAGGCAAAGCAGGAGTTGGCAGCATTCCACCAGAGCCGGCGGGAAGGGTCGGTGTAGCTGCGGATCACGGTCTCGCCGTCGGCGTCAAAGGAGACGATCCAGGAGGCCCCGGCGTCCGCCGAGTCAGCCGTATTCAGGCTGTTTCCGGAAAGCCAGCAAAGATAGCTGTCTCCATTTCGGGTATCTGTTCAGTATCCTGTCATTTCGAGGCGATTCATCGCCGAGAAATCCGTATTATCTACGCAAAAAGGAACGGATTTCTCACTTCGTTCGAAATGACAGATGGGGCTACTGAATAGATACCATTTCGGAACGCAAATGTCCCCTGGGCATAACCCGGAACGACCGTCAACCGGAAAGCGCCCGCCGGCACGGCGTCGAAGGCTTCGCCGATTCCGTACCCGGGACTGGCAGCGGAGATGCCGCCCAGCTCCACACCGGCGCCCTCGCAGACAAGCAATACAACGTCATCCGGCGAGACGGAAACGGTCTTTTCATAGGTATCCTCCGCGCTCACCCGAGGGGTCAAGCCCGTGAAAAGAGACATGACCATCACAAGCGCAAGAACTGCGCTGCAAACGCGTCTCGTCATACTCCACACTTCTTTTTCCAGCCTGAAAGCATGTGCAGACACGCTGTCTTCTCATTGTATACTCATACACGATACATCTTTTACTAACCCATTATAGCAGGATTGAACGAAAATTGCAAGAATCTTTTTGTATATGTTCTAAAATTTTTGTACCTATTTCTTCGGCACGTTGTGACAGATTACGATTGCATTTCCCGACCGCGCCTGATATAATGAATGATAATACGGTCCGGCCAGCCGGACCCGGGGAGGGAGAACGTCTTATGGTCCGGGGCATCGGTCATTTTCTCGGCCGCGTTCGGCGGCTGGAGATCCACATCTACGCGGCCTACGCCGCCTATTTCTGGATCCTGGCCATCTTTCCGGCGGTCATGCTGGTGATCAGCATTCTGCAATACACGACCATCTCCCCCGGCGCGCTGCAGGATCTGCTGGATCGGCTGGTCCCCGCCAGTCTGCAGGCGCTGACCGACTACATGATCGACGAGCTGTTTGCTGTGGAATCCCCCGCCGTGCTCTCCATCTCGGCGGTGATGGCCCTGTGGATGACGGCAAAGGGCGTCTTGAGTCTGATCCACGGGCTCAACCGGATCTATACGGCCCGGGAAACCCGGAGTCCCATTCGGCTGCGGCTGCGCTGCGTGCTGTTCGCGCTCTGCGGCGTGCTGGCCACGGTGGTTCTGCTGGCGCTGCATCTGGCAAGTCAGGAGCTGATCGCCCTGCTGCTGGCCGACGGCAGTCCCCTGGGAGCGCTCCTTCTGCACCTGTCTCGGCTGAAATACGTGCTGACTGTGGCGGTTTTGACGGGGTTTTTCACGGTGATGTACACCGTCTTCCCCAACCGTCCGGTCCGCGTCTCGAGTTCTTTGCCGGGCGCGTTTGCCACGGCGGTGCTATGGGTGATCTTCTCCCAACTCTTTTCGATCTATGTGGATACCTTCGGCAACTACTCCCTCTACTACGGGAGCCTATCCGTCATCGCCATTGCGATGCTGTGGCTCTATGTCTGCATCACCCTGTTCTTCTGCGGCGGGATCCTCAACCGGGAGCTCGAGCGGAGAAACACAAAATACAAAACTCATAAGAAACACAAATAATTACTATTTATTAAGGAAACCGTTATGGATGAAAAACAGAGAGAACGATTTACGGCCCTGCGGCGAGCGCTGATCGGACGGGAGTTTGACGCGCTCAACGACATGCAGCGGCAGGCGGTTTTGACCACCGAAGGCCCGCTGCTTTTACTGGCCGGGGCCGGCAGCGGCAAGACCACGGTTCTGATCCACCGGATCGCCAATCTGATCCGCTTCGGCCGCGGCTCGGACTCCGACGAGGTCCCCCAGGGCTTCGGACAGCTGGAGCTGGACGCGCTGGAGCGAGCCGCTGCCAGGGCGGAGAAATTGGACCCGGACACGGCGGCGCTCTGCGCGCTTCGGCCCGTGGAGCCGTGGCGGATCATCGCCATTACCTTTACCAACAAGGCGGCCAACCAGCTCAAGGACCGGCTTTCCGCCATGCTGGGACCAGAGGCCGGCGAAGTGTGGGCAATGACCTTCCACGCCGCCTGCTGCCGCATTCTGCGGCGGGAGATTGAACGGCTGGGCTACGACCGGAATTTCACCATCTATGACACGGCGGACTCCGAACGGGTGATGAAGGACGTGATGGAGCTCCGGCATGTGGATCAGAAAGAGCTGCCTGCCCGTCTGATCCTCAGCCACATCAGCCGGGCCAAGGACGCCATGCAGTTCCCAGCGGACTATGCCGACGCCGTCAGAAGCTCCGGTGACGAACGGCTTTCTCTGATTGCCGCCTGCTACGACGAATACCAGCGCAGGCTCCGCGAGGCCAACGCGCTGGACTTTGACGACATTATCCTGCTGACGGTGAAGCTTTTACAGGACTGCGAGGAAGTCCGCACCGCCTGGCAGCGGCGTTTCCGCTACGTGCTGGTCGACGAGTATCAGGACACCAACCACCTGCAATACCTGCTCTCCGCCCTGCTGGCCGGCGGCTGGGAAAACATCTGCGTGGTGGGCGACGACGACCAAAGCATCTACAAGTTCCGCGGCGCCACCATTGAAAACATTCTGAGCTTCGAAGAGCGCTTCCCCGGCGCGCGTCTGATCCGGCTGGAGCAAAACTACCGCTCCACCCAGGCGATTTTGAACGCCGCGAACGCCGTGATCGTCCGCAACAAAGGCCGGAAGGGCAAGAAGCTCTGGACCGAAAACGAAGCAGGGACCGGGATCACCGTTAAACAGACGATGAACGAGGCCGAGGAGGCAAACTACGTCGCAAGCCGGATCTTTGCTCTGACAAGAAACGCCCGATACCGGGATATCGCCGTCCTCTACCGAACCAACGCCCAGTCCAACGCCATAGAACGATCCTTCAAGTTCAACGGCATTCCCTATCGGATTATCGGCGGAACCCGCTTCTTCGACCGGGCTGAAGTCAAGGATATGCTGGCCTATCTCCAGCTGATCAACAACCGGGCCGACGATTTGCGACTGAACCGGATTGTCAACAATCCGCCCCGGGGCATCGGCGCAAAGACCCTGGAAACCGTGCGGCGGCTGGCGGAGAACCAGGGTTTGCCCATGTATTTGGTGCTGGCCGACGCCTATCACTATCCGGGGTTGGAAAAGAGCGCGGCAAAGCTGACCGCCTTCTCCGTTCTGATCGAAGACTGTGCCAGGCTCCTCGACAACCTGCCCCTGCCGGAGTTTTATGATGCCCTGGTTGACCGCGTGGGCTACGCGAAAATGCTCTCTGACCGGGGCGATGTGGAGAGCCGCAGCCGGCTCGAAAACGTCCGCGAGCTTCGTTCCTCCCTCGTCGGCTATGTGGAAAACCACCCGGACGACGCCTCCCTGCACGGCTTTCTGGAGGAGATCGCGCTTTACACCGATATAGAGCAATACGACGCGGAGGCCGACGCTGTTGTGATGATGACCATACATACGGCGAAGGGCCTGGAATTTCCCCACGTCTTCCTGATCGGCGCGGAGGATGGGCTCTTCCCCAGCCTGCACAGCATCGGCCAGAACGACGAGCTGGAGGAGGAGCGACGGCTTTGCTATGTGGCCATCACACGGGCCAAGAAAACGCTGACCATCACACACGCCCGCCAGCGGATGCTCTACGGACGGACCACCGTCAACCGCCTGTCCCGCTTCATCGGGGACATTCCCCCGGAGCTGCTGGACCAGCCCCGCCCCCCGAGGCAGTCCGCACCGGCCGCGCGGGTGGAATTTGACGATCCGGCATATGAGGGGTCTGCCCGGAGGGGCGCTGAAACCGCCCGCAAATCGCCGTTCGCGTCGCCGGAGAGGTCGACCGCGCCCGCTCCGGATTTCCGGGCAGGGGACGCGGTGGAGCACACGTCCTTTGGCCGGGGCATGGTGCTGACCGTGACTAAGATGGGCAGCGACGCCCTGCTGGAGATTGCCTTCGACGAAAAAGGCACCAAGCGGCTGCTGGCGAAGACCGCCTCGGCACACATGAAAAAGCTGTGATAACGATAGTAACACGGGACAATTCCGGAAAGCGGAATTGTCCCGTGTTTCCTGATGCCGAGATCCGGTTAACGGTTCCGATCTCGGAGCGCGCGTTCCACAGCCAGCACCAGAGCGAAGAGGACGCCGGCAACGGGCCAGACGATCCAGGTTTTATCCCAGCTGTCGCTGATAAAACTCCAGGCCAGATAGCCCGCGGTGACGGCACACCAGTAGATGGCGGCCAGAGGCTCGCTGCGCTTGCTTTCATCCTTGGCAGCGCGGCTGAATTCGCCTTCCTGCAGGAGAACCTGATAACCTCCCCAAACGGTGGAGGTGTGGACGATCATGCAGACGCCCACTGCCGCCAGGACCATCAGCAGGCCGAGGGAAATCACATGCGGGAAGGACTCCGACGGAGTATCGCCCTCGCCGAAGATAATCAGGGACAGGAACAGAGGAAGCACGGAAAGCACGCAGAGGACGATACCAACGGTCAGCAGGGTGCCGAAGCTGTGACGGTATTTCTCCCGGCGATCCTTCACCATGCCATCCACGCCGTAGGCGGTCTCAAAGGAACCTTCATTCAAGTATTGGAAGCACTGTCCCTTCAGGCTTGTCGTGATGAACAGAGCCACGGCTCCGCCCACCAGCAGAAAGAGGGTCACAAGGCCGATTCCCGAAGCCTGGGCTTCGGAAAGCGCCAGCTTTCCGGCCTCTCGGGCTCCGCCCAGCACGAGCAGCACGACAGGAGAGAGAATGCAGAGCATGACCCCCAAGGCATCGCGCTTAGCCGCAAAGCCCCGGTATTCCAGGAAGGCCGTGGCCTCCTCCATGGATACCTGACGCAGAGACGGCTCTGTGTCGGAGACGGGCAGGGCCGCCCGGCCCATATTTTCGGGCTCCAGTTCATCTTTCAATAAGTAGTCGGTGGAGACGCCAAAGATCTCCGAGAGCTTCAAAATGCGGTTCATGTCGGGGACGGACTGGGCACTCTCCCATTTGGAGATGGATTGGCGGGTGACGCCCAACCGATCGGCCAGCTCCTCCTGGGACCAGCCGCAGCGTTTGCGAAGGTCGATCAGCTTGTCAGCAAAAATCATTGTTCTTTCTCCTTTCACCACCGGGCCTGCGGCTCGGAGCTATTTGATGGCCAGATCATACCATTTTCTGCCGTTGCAGGCCACCAACTTCCTTTTGAAATCCCGCAACCGCGGGTTGCATTCCAGAAAAAATCGTATCTGTTCAGTATCCTGTCATTTCGAGGCGATTCATCGCCGAGAAA
>CALYTU010000067.1 GCA_945487445.1 uncultured Clostridia bacterium
TGCGGTGCAAAGCTGTGTCGCAGCATAAGCCATTTTTCACAAGAAAATGTTGTCCCTAATGACAATCACTCGTGAGCGGCTCCCCCATTATCCAAAACGGCAAGCTTGTGGGTGCAGTGACTCATGTTCTGGTCCGAGATCCCACGCGGGGCTATGGCATCCTGATCGGCCACATGCTGGAGGCGGCCGGGGAGCAGGCGGCGGACGCTGCCTGACCGGCTTAACCGGGCGCACAACCAATCACAGCGCGGGAAGCCCAAGTGGCTTTCCCGCGCTGTGAGGCTGTCAAAGACTGACGAGACTTATCATATGAATGGTATCTATTCAGTAGCCCCATCTGTCATTTCGAACGAAGTGAGAAATCCGTTCCTTTTTGCGTAGATAATACGGATTTCTCGGCGATGAATCGCCTCGAAATGACAGGATACTGAACAGATACTATGAATGAATAATGCCATTTCATATCTTTTCGGTCAGATTTTTGAAATACTTCATTGTCGTCGTTCCGGGCGGCTGCCCGTCCGGCAGGCAGTTACAGTGCTTGCCGCAGCAGTTTCCTGGCCCGGGATTCAATGGCGTCAAACCGGGGGCCGAGGAAGTCGACCGCCCTGCTGAATTGGGCATAGCCGATCTCAACGCCGTGGATATCGCTGCCCAGCGCAACGATATAGCCGCCGTCGATCCAGGGCAGGAGCCGGCGGCGGTGAAAGGTCCGGCTCAGAGGCTCGGCATTGAGCTGACCCAGCAGGCCCATGCCGAAGAGGTTATTGATGACGGTGGGATCGTAGCGATCCACATGGGCCAGAACGGGGACGATCCCCCGCTCGTCCATCAGACGCTCAAAGGTTTCGGTCAGACCGCTGCTGAAGCTTCGGAAGGGCAGCTCGCAGAGCATGACGTTCGTGCCGGGAATGCAGAGCGCCTCAAGGCCTTCCAGGTGGTCCAGGCCCACGCACATGTGGACCTCTGCGCCTGCCAGGATGCGGACGGAGCCGGAGTAATGCTCCAGAAGCGACTCATAGGCGGATCGGCGAAGCTGAAGAAATCGGTCGAACTCGTCGGTCTGCGGATAGAAATGCGGAGTGGCGATGACGGTGTCGATCCCGGCCTGCTCGGCCAGTTTGAGTTGGCGCAGGGAAGTTTGCAGCCCGTCGCTGCCATGGTCTGCTCCGGGTAGAATATGCGCGTGAAAGTCCAGCATGACCTTCACTCCTTCCTGTTCAGAAGCGATCGTCGCGGTCTCAACCTCACGTATCTATTCAGTAGCCCCATCTGTCATTTCGAACGAAGTGAGAAATCCGTTCCTTTTTGCGTAGATAATACGGATTTCTCGGCGATGAATCGCCTCGAAATGACAGGATACTGAACAGATACAACCTCACTTGCCGCCCTGCTTCTTGTCTTTCATTTCTTCTTTGCTTTCATAGGAGGAATAATAGCTGCTATAGTAGCCGCGGCCATAGCCGCGCCGATAGTAGTACCCCTTGGAATAGTAGGTGGAACGGTAGCCGCCGTAATGGGAACCCGTGCGGCCGGTCACGTCATTGAGCACGATGCCAACCACGTTTCCGTTCATCTGCTGAATGGTGTCGAGGGCGTAGGAAATTTCATAATAGTGGTTTTTGCCGCTCTGAACGACAAAAACATAGCCCGTGATCTTCTCGGCCAGGATGGCGGCGTCGGAGACCAGATTGACCGGGGGCGTATCAATGATCACATAGTCGAAAAAATCCTTGACATAAGACAGCAGGTTGTCCATCTGCTTCGAGCCGAAAAGCTCCGCCGGGTTGGGGGGAATTTGACCGGAGGTCAGAACATGGAGATTCTCCACGTCCGTCTTGCGGATCTTGACCTCGTTGGTCAGTCCGGCCAGGATCTCGGACAGGCCGTTTTTGTTCTCCAGTCCGAAATAGCGGTGGACGGTGGGCTTTCGCATATCGCCGTCGATGAGCAGGACCTTCTTCATCGTGGAAGCGATGGAGATAGCGACATTTACGGCGTTGGTGGTCTTGCCGTCGTGCATCATGGAGGAAGTGACCGCAAAGACCGGGCACTTCTCGCCCCGCCCTGTGAACAGGAGCTTGGCGCGGATGGAGTTATAGGCCTCGCGGATTGCAAAGGGGCTGGAGGGCGAGAGCCTGCGCTGCTTGGCAGCGGCCTGGGTCTGAGGGGCGGTCAGTCGCGTTTTCCGAAACAGCATGGTCTCACTCCTTTGCGGTATTCTGCTTATCCTGGGCGGTCAGCTGCGGCACAGAGCCCAGGATGGGGATATTGTACTGCTTGCTCAGATCCTCCTCGCTCCAGACCGTGGTATCGGTCAGGGCACGGATGACGATGATGGCGGCCGCAATCAGAAGGCCGATGGCCACGCCGGTCACGGTGTTGGCCTCAACGTCGGGGGAATAAGGCGCGCCGGGCTGCTCGGCGGCATCAAGGATCTTGGCCTCGCCGCCCACGATCTCCTGGATCTTGGCGGCCCCCGCCTCGGCGATCGTATTGGCGATGATCTGCAAATTCTCCTTGTCGGAGGAGGAGAATGTGGCGGTGAAGATTTCCGTGTTGGTGGTGGTGACGTCTGTCATGCCCTTGAGCGCGCCGTAGCCGTAGCTCCCGCCGCCGGGCGCCTTAACGCCAAGCTCCTCGAGCCGCGCGGCGGCTTCCTTCATGACAAGATTGCTGCGCAGCACATAGGAATAGGTGCTGGCAAGCTGCCGGTTGGTGGTCAGACCAGAGGAATTAACGTCCTCCGGCTGTTGATTGGCCTTGCTCTGCGCATAGAAAGTGACGCTGGTGCGGTACATCTTGGGGATCTTGTAGGTAGTGTACGCCCAGGCGCTCGCGCCCACAACGGCTCCCGCCAGAAGAATTATCACAATGTGGGAGAGCAGGGTGTGGAGAATATCCATAACGGTCAGTTGAGATCTGTTCACTGTCTTATCCTGCCTTTGCTGAGGTTTATATCTTACTATACCACTTTATTCCCAAAAAAACAATATCAAAAAACAATCTTTCTGAAAAGAATCGGCCCCGTTCTCCTTTTGGCAGGGTCAGAGCCGCCACAGAAGCCAAATCAGTCCTCCCGCCAGTCCTAAAATAAGCATCAACAGACCGAAGGAGAGGGTGGTGCGCAGAAGACGGCCCGTTTCGCGCCAGGTGCGGACGACACGATAAACCCAGCGCCCCCGGTCGCCCTCCCCCGCCGGGGCACGGCCCAGACCAAGCCGGTCCAACTCCGTTCCCATCCGGTAGGCCGCCGAGCGGCGGACCTTGTCCGTCTCCGGCTCCGGGCTCTGGCGCAGCAGCGTCCGGCGCAGTACCAGCACCAGCGCGTCAAGACTGTCTGACGCGGCGTGGGACAGGGTTCTCATCACGGCAAAAAAACTCCGCGCAGCAGGTTCAAAGAGGCGGTTTTCCCCGAACAATCTCCCGATCCATCGGCCCGCTGCCAAAACGCCCCGGCACAAAGGGGCGGTGATTCGGTTCTCCCCAAACAGCGCGCTGACCCAGCCGAAGACGGCGGGCAGCAGCTTCAAAAGCAGCGGGCGATACACCAGCTCCTCCAGATCCAGCTTCTTGGGCCAGCAGTTAACATAATCTCCGTTCTTCCGCATCCGGCGACGGACGGCCAAAAGATAGACGGCGGCCCCGATGGCAATGGAGATTGCCGCGCCTTTGAGATTTTCCAATGACAGATAACGGACCTTGTGGGTCAGCGGCCCGGCGTGGAGAAAGTCCACGGCAAGGTCCGCGATTTTGTCCATGGAGACCGTTGCCGTGAGGCCCAGAGCGGGGATCACAGCGGCGGAAAGGCCCAGAGCCAGGGCGGCGGGCCGGCTGAGATACTGCTTTTGGGCGTCAAACTCGGCCTGTCGGTCGGGGTGCTTTTCCACGAATACGGCCACGAAGAGCTTGCTCATATAGGCCACAGTCAGGCCGCCGGAGACCAGGAATACCCACTCCGCCAGGGTCAGCGGCCAGCCACAGTGCTCCGCGCCTTCCACGATGGCTTCATGCAGCAGGGTCTTGCTCACATAGCCGTTGAGCAGCGGCACGCCGCCGATGCCCAACGAACCGAGCAGGAAGCTGACCAGCAGAAGGGGCTTGCCCCGGCCGAAGCCGCGGATGTCGTTGAGGTCCAGCCGGTGCAGGTTCCGGTAGACCGTCCCGGCGCAGAGAAAGAGCACCAGCTTGAAGACGGAATGGTTGACCATGTGCAGCAGCGTCCCCCGGGCAGCCAGGGCGTTTTCATTCCCCAGCAGGCCCATCATCCCCACGCCCGTCAGGATGAAGCCGATCTGCGACATGGACGAGCAGGCCAGGGTCCGTTTCAGGTCCGTTGAAAACAGGGCCAGCACTGCGCCGAGGAGCATCGTCACGCTTCCCAGGGTGAGGATCACCGCCCCCCAGGCGGGGTCGCCGCGGAACAGATTGCAGGAGATGGCCAGAATGCCCCAGACGCCTGTTTTGGTCAGCGCGCCGGAGAGCAGAGCGGAGGCCGGAGCGGGCGCCACGGGATGGGCCTTCGGCAGCCAGATATGGGCCGGGAACATGCCGGCCTTCGCGCCGAAGCCGAAAAGAACGCAGGCCCCGGCGGTGTAAAGCGCCGGGCGCTTCCCGGCGGCCAGCGCGGCGGGATAGAGCTCGGAGACGGTCAGGGTTCCCAGATTATGCCAAAGGAGGAACAGGCCCATCAGGGCCACGAGCCCCCCGATGACCGCCACAGCCAGATAGGTTTTGGCCGCGCGGATCGCGCCGTCCGTCTCCTCCTGGATGACCCAGGCGAAGGAGGTAAAGGACATGATCTCGAAGAAAACAAAGGCGGTGTAAAGATCGCCGGCGAGAAAGACGCCCATCGTGGCCCCCAGGGTCAATAGCTGGAAGAAATAATAGCGGTTGCGGCGGCGGTGATGGGCGAAATAGTCCGGCGAGAAGAGCAGGGTCATGGCCCACATGAAGGCGAAGACCACCGCGTAGACCCGGCGGAAGCCATCGAGGACGAAGGTCAGGCCCAGGACGCACACATCCGGCAGGGCGGCCTCGCCGCCCCGCAGGGCGGCAGCCACGGCGAGCAGCAGCTCCGCAAAGCCAACAGCGATCACGAAGCGGTCCCGCCGGGGCTTGAACCGACGTCCCAGCAGCCAGCCTACAGGCGCAAGGCCCATCGGCAGAAAAATGAGCAGAAGGATCAGCATGAGCACCTCCCTCGAAATGCAGAATTCAGGATAAACCCGCGATTCGCGCCGCGGCCGCAGTGATCGGAGAAGCAAAGAGGCCGAAGCACAGCAGGGCGGCGGAGAGGAGAACGAAGGGCAGTGTCATACGCCAGTCCGCCTCCCCTGCACCGGCCGGGACCGAAGTCTCTTCCCCCTGCCGGGGAAACCAGGCCCGGACAGCGGGGACCAGCATATAGACGGCCGTCAGCAGGGCCGAGACCAGCAGAGCCCCCGCCCCGGCGTAGGCCGGCGGCGCGGCGGCGTCTGCCGCCGCGCAGAGCAGATACCACTTGCTCACAAAGCCGTTCAGGGGCGGGATGCCCGTCAGGGCCAGGGCAGAGAGGGTGAAGGCCGTGAAGGTCACGGGCATTTTTCGGCCCAGACCGCTGAGCTGGGTGTGGTACTCCACGCCCGTCCGGCAATAGACCGCGCCGGCGCAGCAGAAGGCCAGAATCTTGATGGCCGCGTGGGCCGCCATATGGATCAGCCCCGCCTGGAGCCCCGCCGGCGTCAGAAGCAGGACGCCGAAGAGAATGTAGGAGAGGTTTGCCACGGTGGAATAGGCCAGCCGCCGCTTCCAGTGGACCTGCTTGAGGGCCATCACGGAGCCAAAGACCAGGGTGAAAATCACAAAGCAGAGGGCCGCCGTCTGCGCCCAGGTCCCCCGGAGCAGGGCAGGAGAAAAACTGAACCAGCTCAGGCGGATGACGGCGAAGGCGCCCGCCTTGACCACGGCCACAGCGTGCAGCAGGGCCGTAACGGGCGTGGGGACCACGGTTGCGCGGGGAAGCCAGATGTGCAGGGGGAAGACGGCGGCCTTGACGCCGAAGCCAAAAAACCCAGCAGGAAGAACAGGCGTGCGGTTTCCCCGTCTGCCGCGGCGGAAAGCAGACCGCCCAGGGTGAAGGTCCCGCCCGCGCCGTGGGTAAAAAGCCAGACCATGGCCGCAAAGCCGAAGGCCGCGCCGCCCAGCGAGAAGATCAGATAGGTCCGCGCGGCCCGGAGGGCCTGCCGCGTCATGGGATATAGAACCAGCGGAGCCGTGGCGAGGGTCAGAAGCTCATAGAACACATAGAGCGTAAAGAGGTTGCCCGCCATGGCCACCCCGAGACTGGCGGCATAGGACAGGGTGAAAAACCCGTAAAAGCTCCCCGGCCGGGTTTTCCCTCTGAGATAGGACATGGCGTACAGGACCGTCAGCGGCCAGAGCGACGCCAGAATCCCCGCGAAGAACCGGCCCAGCCCGTCAAAGCCCAGGCAGAGGACCAGCGACTCGGTGAAGGCCAGCAGGACATGCGTCCCCTCCCCTGCCCGGGCGATCAGATACCAGACCAAGGCGGAGGTCAGAACTGTGGCGGCCAGGGCGGCCAGGGGGACGCGGGGACCTTCCCGATCCCGTAGCAGGCAGAGAAGCCCGCCGCTCACCAGCGGCGCCAGCAGGGCCGCGAGAAACAGCACCCTCTCCATGGCTCAGAACAGGGTCGCAGCCAGAGAGCTCAGGGCGCGGACCAGGCCGGCGGAAAAGACGCCAAGCCCGATGGCAAGCGCCGCCAGCACGGCCGGCGGACCCCACATCATGGGTCCGCCCTCCCCGTTCCGGGCGGGGACATTTCGCGCTTCTCTGCCGGGGAAGAAGCCGTCGACGGTGATGGGCAACAGGTAGCCCGCCGTCAGAAGGGCGGAGATCAGAAGGATCACCGGCGCCAGCCAGGAATAGACCGGCAGACCGGAGCCCAGCGCGCCCTCCGCCAGATACCACTTGCTCACAAAGCCGGAGGCAGGCGGAATGCCCACCAGCGCCAGCGCGCCCAGGGTGAAGGCCCAGAGCGTCTTCGGCATGGCCCGGCCCACGGCCCGGAGCTCGTCCACGCGGTGGAAGCCCAGATTGTGGATCCAGGAGCCGACTGTCATAACCAGCAGAATTTTGATGCAGGCGTGGAAGATCACATGCAGAAGCCCGCCCGTCAGGCCCGTGGGGGTCAAAAGGAACAGGCCCATCAGGACGTAGGAGATCTGAGATACGGAGGAATAGGCCAGGCGCTTTTTGAAAACCTTCTCCCGGTACGCCATCATGGAGCCCATGAAAACCGTCAGAAGCGCCAGGCCCAGCCACGCGTACTGCACCCAGGTCCCGGCCAAAAAGTCCGGCCCCACGCAGAAATAGATTAGCCGCAAAACTGCCAGCACACCCGCCTTGGCAATGATGCCGGACAAAACGGCGGAGGCGGGCGCCGGGGCCACCGGGTGGGCGGAGGGCAGCCAACCGTGGAGCGGATAGAGGCCGGCCTTCGCGCCGAAGCCCAACACGCCGAGGAAGATCACCGCACGCAGAAGCGTCTCATGACCCGCGGCCTTCGCCCCGTCGAGGGTCCCGCCGGGCCGAAAATCCAGCGTGACGCAGTATTTGCCGAGGAAGAAAATGGCACACAGCGCAAGAAAGGCCCCCGCCACGGAATAGAACAGATATTTCAAGGCCGCGCGGATGGAATCCTCCGTTCGGTCATGGAGAACGAGGGGCATGGAAAGCAGCGTCACCAGCTCGAAAAAAAGGTACATGGTAATCAGGTTCCCGGCCAGGTCCATCCCGACCAGCGCCCCCAGCGAAAGCAGGTAAAAGGAAAAGAAGCTCGACTCCCGGCCGTCATGGGACAGATAGGCAAAGGCATAGACACCGGTGATCAGGAAGCCATAGGCGGCCACGGCCAAAAAGAGCCTGGAAACGCCGTCCATCCGCAGGCTGACCGTCAGCGTATCGGTCATGGCAAAGAGAAAGAGCTCTGTATCCGGCCGGACCAGCAGCGCAGTCACGACGCCGGCCTCCAAAATCAGCACAGCCAGCACCGTCAACCGCAGAACGCGCCGGTCCTTCCCGGCAAGCGGCAGCATCGCCCCGCCCAAAAGCGGCAGCACAACGGCGCACACAAGCAGAATATTCGTCATTTCATGACCTCCCCGTATGTTGAACTATGAAAAGCAGCTATGCGCCGAACAGCGCCACGCCCCGCTCCAGCAGGTCCAGCAGGGGCTGGGCATGCAGACCGACGGCAAGGTTGGCGGCAAGCAGCAGCCCGGCTGCCGCGAGAAAAGACGTCCGCCCTTCCCGCACCGGGGCAAGGGTCGCAGCGGCTTCCGGCCTGGCGTAGATCCGCAGGACGGTTCGCCCGAAATATATGGAAGAGGTTGTGACAAGCTCTTCCCCGTTGGAAGCTCTGATTGAAGCGG
>CALYTU010000068.1 GCA_945487445.1 uncultured Clostridia bacterium
TGGATACAAGATCTTGTAGCAGGTCCTCACTTTGCAACTATACCCAAATGGAATTCGATGGTATATTTTGTTGATCCTTCTAAAGATAAGAACCTCCTCGAATAACATTTTGTATAATATGTATTTATTCTCAAGTACGCATACAAGCCATCCTGCCCTCTTCAACCAGGACCGTCCTTTGACAACAAACCGGCTGTCAGTTGGGCAAGCACAAATATTCGCAGATTTTAACACTTATTGTATGACAGTCAATGATTTCACAGCGGCACCGTGAAATCATTGACTGTCATTTTGAATAGATAATCACATTGGATGTCAGGTTTACACTTCCCAACCGCTCAAATAGGCGGCCTGTGCCGGGGTAAGCCTGTCGATCTCCATGCCGATACCGCGGAGCTTAAGCTCGGAAACGGTGTCGTCGATGGATTGCGGAATCTCATACACCTCGTTGGCCAGGGTTCGGCCGTGGTCCTTCATATACTCCAGGGCCAGGGCCTGGATGGAGAAGCTCATGTCCATAATCTCCGCCGGGTGGCCGTTGCCGGAGGCCAGATTCACCAGACGGCCCTCGGCCAACAGGTTCAGCACCCGGCCGTCGGGCAGCTCATAGCCCACGATCTCATTGCGGCGGGGGAAGGAGCGGACCGCCATCCGCGCCAACTCTTCCCCGTTGACCTCCACGTTGAAATGACCCGCGTTGGAGAGGAAAGCGTTGTGCTTCATCACAGCGAAGTGCCGGCCCACGATCACGTCCCGGCAGCCGGTGGTGGTAACGAAAAGATCTCCCAGCGGCGCTGCCTGATCCATGGGCATGACACGCATTCCCTCCATGCTGGCCTCCAGCGCCTTGATGGGGTCGATCTCCGTGACGATCACGTTCGCCCCCATGCCCTTTGCCCGCATCGCCACGCCACGGCCGCACCATCCGTAGCCCGCAACGACCACGGTCTTGCCCGCCACAAGAAGGTTGGTGGTGTGCATGATGGCGTCCCAGACGGACTGGCCGGTCCCGTACTTGTTGTCATAGTAGTGCTTGCACTTGGCGTCGTTGACGTTCATCATGGGGAAGGGCAAAAGCCCCGCCTTAGCCCGGGCCTTGAGCCGGTGAATGCCCGTAGTGGTCTCCTCGCCACCGCCGATCAGCCGGTCGGCCAGGCTGCTGTATTCTCCGGTCAGCAAGTCCACCAGGTCCCCGCCATCGTCAATGATCAGATCGGGATGACAGGACAGGGCCGCTACGAGCAGCTTTCGGTACTCCGCGGCGCTGACCCCGTGGACAGCGTAAGTCTCCACCCCGAGGGAGGCAAGACCGGCAGCGACGTCATCCTGCGTAGAGAGGGGATTGCAGCCTGTGGCATGGACTTCAGCGCCCGCCGCCTGCAGGCAGGTGGCAAGATAGGCCGTCTTGGCCTCCATATGAATCGACATGGTGATTTTCATGCCCGCAAAGGGCTTCTCGCGCTCCATTCTTGCGCGAATGGCGCCGAGGGCGGGCATAAAGTCCCGCACCCAGGCAATTTTCATGCGGCCGTACTCAGCCAGAGACATGTCTTTTACAATACTCATGTGTTCCTCCGTAAGATCAGGTGTAACGATTCCGCAGGTCCCTGTTATTTCGAACGAAGTGAGAAATCCGTTCTCTCTTCCGGATACGGATTTCCCGGCGATCCATCGACTCGAAATGACAGGCTGCTAACCGGATTCAGGTTTATCAAAACTCCATCGCCATCCGGGCCGAGGTCTCCTCGTCCAACTCGGTAACAGCCCGGTCCATGACGCGGTAGACGCGCTTACAAAGTGTGAGGACCGTGGGCCGATGGGTGGTGACGATGCAGGTGCGGCGGGGATTACTTTGCATGATATTCTTCAGGACCCGGCGCTCGGTGGCAACATCCAGCGCCGAGGTTGCTTCGTCCAGCAGCAGAACGGGGGCGTCCCAGAGCATGGCCCGGGCGATTGCGAGACGCTGGGCCTGACCTTCGGAGAGGCCCTTGCCCCGGCGGCCCAATCTGGTGTGAATGCCTTCAGGCAGGTCTTGTACAAATTCCCAAGCGCAGGCGCTCTCCAGCGCGCGGACCATTTCCGCCTCCGTGGCGTCCGCCTTGCCCATGCGGAGGTTTTCCGCGATGGTGCCGGAGAGGATGGTGTTTCCCTGGGGCACATAGGAGAAGAGGGACCGGGTCTCAGCGTTGAGCGCAAACTCCGTCCCGTCGGCGGCGCGAATGACAGCCTCCCCCTTTCCAGGCCGGACCAGGGCAAGGATCAGACGGATCAGCGTCGTCTTACCCTCGCCGGAGGCGCCGATCAGGGCCACAATTTCCCCGGGCGACGCGATCAGGCGGGAATCGACAATGACCTGCCGATCCTCCACATAGGCAAAGGACAGGTCCCGGAGCTCCACGGTGAAGCCCGCTTCAGCCTTCTGCCGCAGCGCACGGCTGGCCTTTACATGGACCTCCTTGGGCAGCTCCACCAGCTCCCGGATCCGGTGGGCGGAAATGGAGGCGTTGAGAAAATTGGGGACGATGCCGACGACGTTCTGGAAGGAGTTGGAGAGGTTGGTGGTCTGCTGCAAAAAGAGAGTCATGGTGCCGTAGGTGATGGCGTGGGTCCAGAGCTGATAGAGGCAGTAGCCGAAGGCGCCCATGGAGACGGCGGAGCCCATCAGCGTCAGAAATACGTTGGTTTTGATGGTGAAAAGATTGTAATCCAGGTTGACCTTCTTGTACCGTTCCTGCCAGTCCCGGAGCCGGGCGCTGTACTGGTCGGTGATTCCGAAGGACTTGATCGTGTCCATATTGTAGAAGGTCTCCACCTCGAAGCTCATTACCTCGCTGGCCATTTTCCGGACCTGCTTGCCGTGCTCCCGCTGCCGCCCCAGGATCACCCGGGAAGCCAGCAGAAGTACAGGGGCAGTAGCAAAGGCGAAGACGGCCATGATCCAGTCATAGTGTAAGATGACGAAGAAGGTGGCCAGAAACCGGTAGAGAGCCACGATGATGGTTGGCAGCCAGCTCACGGCGTTGGACCCGACGGTGCCGATGTCGTTGGAGAAGCGGTTGAGAATGTCGCCGCTCTCGTATTGGTTCAGGGCCGACCAGTCGGCGTCGATGATCTTGTCGAAGATGTCCCGCTGGACATCGTTGCCGATGCGGATGGCGAGCTTCAACACGATGCGCCCCAGCAGGCTGTTCAGCACCAGGCCGAAAATGGTGCTGCCCACAGCCACCACGATCAGCAGCGCAAGCTTGGAGGTCTGGAAGCCGGTGATGATGTCGATGACGTACTTGCTGGCAACCGCGCCGACCAGGCCAAGGGTGGTGCTGAGGATGCCGAGGAAGATGTAGAACGCTATGGCGCCCTTGTATCGCTTGGAATAGGTGAAGATCCACTTCCAGTCCTCCACGATCTCCCGGAAGGTTCCGTCCTTCCACCGCCCCCGCAGGATCCGCAGAGACTCAAACCCTTGCGCGTTGTTCGGTTGTTTGGATTGGTTGTTCATATTTTAATTCCCCTGTTGCGTGCTGAGGAAATGTTGCCTGTATACAATAACGGCAGGGCGCAAACGCTCTGCCGTTATTGTATCGGTTTTTAAGGCGATTGTCAATTATCAATTCCCGGCAGTTTCAAGCTCAGGAAGCGGACCACATCCGGGAGCCCGAAAACCGCCGGGCGGGACTGCCCGGGTTCTACGATTGATTATTGATAGATCACGTCGCCGTTGAGTACGCCGCTCAGCAGCAGGACGACCGCAGCCACGATGATGACCGCGCACACCAATTTCCAAACAACAGTCTTCTTATCCATTTTGTCTCCTTTTTGGCGGTCAGCCATTCTTCCGGTGGGCATGGTAGCGGCGGTGACGAGGACCTTGGACGGGCATTTCTCGGCGCACTTGCCGCATTGCACACAGGTTTCATAGTTCACATGGGCCAGATTGTCAGTCACGGAGATGGCGTCATGCTCACATTGGCGGACGCAGAGGGAGCAGCCGATGCAGCCCGCGGAGCAGACCTTTTTGACCTGGGGGCCTTTATCGCGGTTGGAGCATTGGACTGCCACCTGATTTCGCTCCGGGACCAGCTCAATCAAGCCCTTGGGACAGGACTTGACGCAAAGACCGCAGCCCACGCAGCGGCTTCGGTCCACCACGGCAACACCGTTCCGGACGGAGATCGCGCCCTCGGGGCAGACCTTGACGCAGCTTTCCAGGCCGACGCAGCCGTAGTCGCATTCCGTCAGGGCAAGACCCGCGCGGACAGCGCTGGCGCAGTCGTGAATGCCCACATAGCGGCCCTGATTTTGCGTGTATTCACAGGAGCCCTTGCAGCGAATGAATGCGATCTTCCGCTCCACAGCCCCCGCCTCGGTGCCCATAATGGTG
Organism: uncultured Clostridia bacterium; assembly: GCA_945487445.1. Lineage (GTDB taxonomy): Bacteria > Bacillota > Clostridia > Oscillospirales > Oscillospiraceae > JAFRPC01. Next base: position 4,385 of record CALYTU010000068.1, read on the forward strand.
CCGAGCTTCCGGGCCACGGGCGCGCCGCCCACGGGGCAGCCGTTGACCGGCGCCTCTCCCTTGGCAATGGCGGCAGCCATGGCGTCACAGCCGGCATAGCCGCAGGCGCCGCAGTTGTTTCCGGGCAGGACCTCGCGGACCGCAGCTTCCCGCTCATCCACCTCCACAGCAAATTTCTTCCCCATGAAGACCAGGCCAGCGCCGACGATCAGACCGATGACGGTGATGACCGCGGTCGTTATCAGTATAAACTCCATGGCACCCTCCTTAGAACGACAGGCCGGAGAAGCCCATGAACGCGATGGACATCAAGGCTGCGGCAATCAGGACAATAGGCGCGCCGCGCAGGGGTGCGGGCAGGTCGTCTTCGTGGATGCGGCTTCGGATACCGGCCAGCAGGACAATGGCGAGCGTAAAGCCGAGCGCGGTTCCGAATCCGGCCAGCACAGACTCAACAAAATTGTAGCCGTTCTGAACGTTCGTGAGCGCGACGCCCAGGACCGCGCAGTTGGTGGTGATGAGGGGCAGGAAGATGCCCAGAGCCTGATAGACGGCGGGCGCACTCTTCTTAAGGAACATTTCCACGATCTGCACCAGGGCGGCGATCACGAGGATGAAGACAATGGTCTTCATGAAGTCCAGACCCATGGGGGCCAGGACATGGGTGTACAGCAGGCTCGCCACGGCGGAGGCGATGGTCATGACAAAGATGACCGCCCCGCCCAAAGAGGCGGAGGCCTTCATTTGCTTGGACACGCCCAAAAAGGAGCAGATGCCGAGGAACTGGCTGAGCACCACGTTGTTAATCAATGCACCGGAGATCAGGATCAAAAGCAGGTTGTGATTCATACCTCAACGACCTCCTTTTTCTTTTCGCACTTGGACGCACAGGCTGCGCAGCAGCCGTCGCACTCGCTCTCCACCAGCTCACGCTGCCGGGTCTTGATGCCAATGGCGTTGAGGATGATGACGAAGAACGCGATGACGAGAAATGCGCCGGGAGGCTGAATGAAGATGCCGATGGGCTCCACCGTCTCGGGCAGGACGCGCAGGCCGAAGAAGGTGCCGCTGCCCAGGATCTCCCGCACCGCGCCGGCCAGGGTCAGAGCCACTGTGAAGCCCAGGCCCATGCCGATGCCGTCAAAAACGGAGAGCAGGGGTTTATTCTTGTTGGCGTAGGCCTCGGCACGGCCGAGGATGATGCAGTTGACGACGATCAGCGGGATGTAGATGCCGAGGGCCTCATAGACCGAGGGCAGATAGGCCTCGATCAGCAGCTCGGTGACGGTGACGAGGGAGGCCACAATGACGATGTAGGCAGGCAGTCGGACCTGATCGGGAATGACCTTTCGCAAAAGCGAAATGACGAGGTTCGACAGCACAAGAACCGCAAGGGTGGAAAGTCCCATGCCGATGCCGTTGGAGGCCCGGGTGGAAACCGCGAGGGTGGGACACATGCCGAGCATCAGAACGAGGGTGGGATTTTCCTTGACAAGGCCGTTATACAGCCGTTCCAGATATTTGTTCATCTTACTCCCCCCTTAGCTGCGTGTTGATGAAGTCGAGACCGGCGTTGACGGCGTTGGTCACGGCCTTGGAGGTAATGGTGACGCCGGTGATGGCGTCAATGTCGGTCCCGAGGGTCAGGGACGCTGCATTTTTGCCCGCGAACTGATCCATAAAGGCAGACTCGCCGCAGAGCATACCCTTGCCGGGCGTCTCATGCAGCTCCGTAAAGGAGATGCCATTCAGCTTGCCCTCCGTGTTGACGCCGACGGAGAGGGTCACATTTCCGTCATAGCCCTCGGCGGAGGTGACGGAAACGGCGTAACCCACGATGTTGCCGGCGGCGTCCTTGCCAACCAGGGCGTCCTGGATGTAGACACGGCCAAAGCCGGATCCATAGACCTCGCCGCCCAGGCTCTCCACCTTATCGGTGAACATCTCAAATTGTTCCGCTTCGGGCAGGACCGTCTTGTAGGCGGCAGCCGCGGCGGCACGCTTCTGCTCATCGATGCGCTCCTTTGTCATGGAGTAGACGCCCGACAGGGCAACGCCGGCCAGCAGCGCGATGACAGTCAGGGCAACGACGGGCTTGGGGAACCGGAAGGGCTGCCTGCCCTCGGCACGGAGCTTGATCATTCGCTTCCGGAAGGCATAGGGCTGATCGACGATGTAGGTGTCAATCAGGGGCACGAAGAGGTTGGCCACAATGACCGAATAGCTGAAGGAGTCGGCAGCCTGCCCCTTGATCCGGAACAGGGCGCCCAGTACGCCGATGAGCACGCCGTAGAAGGTCTGGCCCAGACGGCTCATGGGCGAGGTGACGTAATCCGTGGCCATGAAGAAGGCGCCGATGATCACGCCGCCGCCGCACAGATGGGCGGCCAGGAACCGGGGGTCCAGACCGTGACCGCCGAAGATGGCCATGAAGGCCGTGAAGCCGCCCAGGACGGACATCCAGATCTGACCGTGGATGATGTCGAAGGCCCAGAGAGCGAGGCCGCCGATCAGCAGACCGAGGATGGAGCCGCCGATGACGCCGTTGGCGCTTCCCAGGAACATGGACGTGATGTTCACCGCACGGCCCGCGGCCAGTTCGGCGCAGGGGGTGGCGGATGCCACGCCGTCGATGCCGTACACGGTCATCGCGCCGGGGAAAGAGATCAAAAGGAAGCAGCGGGCTGCCAGGGCCGGATTGACGAAGTTCTTACCCAGGCCGCCGAAGGCACACTTGACCACCAGGATCGCAAAGACGGAGCCGATGACCGGGGCATAGAGGGGCGTCTGCGCCGAAAGGGTCAGAGCCAGCATCAGGCCCGTGACGGCGGCGGAGCCGTCCTTCCAGGTGTCGGGCCGGCCGGTGAGCTTATCGAAGACAAACTCTGTCGCCACTGCAGAGATTACCGAGGCCAGCACCACCCACAGAGCAGGCAGGCCAAAGGTGACGATGCCGATGACCGTGGCCGGCATAAGCGCCAGCAGGACCATCTTCATAATGAAGGAGGTGGACCAACTATCCCGGACGTGGGGGCCGGCGGAAAGATTCAGTCTCTGGTTCATTTCTTACCTCCTGCCTGCACCGCCCGTTTCCGGGCCATAATCTCCGCCTTGGTCTGCTTGAACATCTGGGTCAGCGGCCGTTTGGCCGGGCAGATGTAGGTGCACGATCCGCAGGCGATGCACTCCAGACCGTAGAGCTTTTTCTCGTAACGCTCCCAGTTTTGCATTTGAATGGCGTCTGCCATCAGCGCCGGGACAAGGCCGTTGGGGCAAATGGTGGAGCATCGCCCGCAGTGCAGGCAGCTTGTCATCTGCGTTTCCGCCTTTTCCACCGGGTCCGCTGCAAGCAGCGTCAGCGCGTTGGTGTTTTTCTGGATGGGAACGTCCAGACCCGCCACGGCCACGCCCATCATGGGACCGCCGGAGAGTGCCTTTTGGGGGGTGAGGCCGTCCTTGACGCCGCCGCAGGCGTCCAAAAGCTGGGCAAAGGTGGTGCCGTCTCGGGCAATGAAGTTGCCGGGCTCGCGCACAGCCTCGCCGGTGACGGTGAGCACATGCTCAAACAGCGGCTCGTTCCAGGCCACGGCCCGGCCGATGGCGTAGGCCGTGCCCACATTGAGCACAATGCAGCCCACGTCGGCCGGGAGCATGGAAACCGGGAAATCCACCCCGGCGATGACGCGGATCAGACTGCGCTCGCCGCCCTGGGGATACTTGGTGCGCAGCGGCAGCACCCGCATCCGCTCC
>CALYTU010000069.1 GCA_945487445.1 uncultured Clostridia bacterium
CCGGTGTTCCGATGATGTATGAAAGTGGAAAAAGGATGATATGGTTTGGAGCCGCCGCGGAGTTCCTCCGTGGCGGCTCCCTTGTGGTCATTATACCACAGTTTTCCAGCACAATCTACTGGAAAACCCAGGAAAATCAACAAAAATCTGTTTTTATTTTATGGAAGGGCAGCACAAAAAGAATTCCAACAGGCAGGATACAGGATTCTAAGAGCCTGATCTTACTGAAATCTGCCTTGATGTGATTGCCCTTGATGACGATGGGCAACTGCGACGGAATCCGGATCTGAATGACGCGATCGCTGGGAGTGATCGTTTCCATGCCCGCTTTCCGTTGATTGAATACAGGGACGCGGCAATCCCGGTGATTCAATTTGTCATTTTTTCCTGCTTGATTTTCCTGTCGATCACGTGACGCGAGGCCAGCTCGTCAAACACGTCCTGCATGGAGATTCCCGCCTGGATCATCAGCACGATCAAGTGATAAATCAGGTCGGCAAGTTCATAGACCGTTTCTTTTTTGTCCTCTGCTTTTGCTGCAATGATGACCTCCGTGGACTCCTCGCCAACTTTTTTCAGGATCTTATCCAGTCCTTTTTCAAAAAGGTAGCTGGTGTAGGAGCCCTCCGTTTTTTCGGCTTTACGGCCTGCAATCAGCCGAAACAGCTGCTCATAGGAAAAAGATTTCAAATCTTTGCTCTGCCAAAGCGTATTGGTAAAGCAGGACTTGTTGCCCAAATGACAGGCGGGGCCGTCCGGACGCACCAGAACGGTCAACGAATCCTGATCGCAATCGGCTGTTATCGAGACGATGTGCTGATAATTTCCGCTTGTATCCCCTTTTCGCCAAAGACAGCTGCGCGAGCGGCTCCAGAAACAGGTAAGCCCCTCTTGCATGGAACGCTCCAGACTTTCCCGGTTCATATAGGCGAGGGTCAAAACCTCACCGCTGACTTGATCCTGCACGATTGCCGGAATCAAGCCGCGTTCATCAAATTTCAGCTCGTTAAGCGAGATCATTTCGTTCTCCTAAATTCTCGCGGGAATTCCCGCTTTTTTCATTTCCGCCTTCAATTCCGTAAGGCGAACAGTGCCAAAATGAAAGACCGAGGCGGCTAGTCCGGCGTCCACGCCGGGTACGGCTTGAAACAACTTGACAAAATCTTCGGTGCATCCCGCGCCGCCCGAAGCAACGACCGGCACAGAAACCGCGCTGCAGACGGCCTGAAGCATTTCCAGATCGAACCCCTGCCGGACGCCGTCGGTATCGATGGAATTGACGACAACTTCTCCTGCCCCGTCTGCGACACAGCGGCTGATCCAGCTGATTGCATTCAATCCCGCATCCTCGCGTCCGCCCTTTGCAAAGACGCGGAACGCCCCGTTCACTCTCTTGACGTCAACCGACAATACCACGCATTGATTGCCGTACCGCCGCGCAGCCTGGCCGATCAGGGAGGGATCGCGGATCGCCCCTGAGTTGACGCTGACCTTGTCCGCGCCACATTTTAATGCAAAATCAAAATCGTCCAGCGTATGGATGCCGCCGCCGACGGTGAGAGGAATGAAAACATGAGAAGCGGTCTTCCGCAAAACGTCTGCAAACAGTCGCCTTCCTTCCGCGGAAGCTGTGATGTCATAAAACACAAGTTCATCTGCTCCGCAGTCGGAATAATATGCGGCAAGCTCAGCCGGATCAGCAACGTCGGACAGTCCCTGGAACTTGATACCCTTTACCACTCTGCCATTTCGGACGTCCAGGCAGGGGATAATGCGTTTGCTCAGCATTCGCGAGCCTCCTTTACCGCAGCAGCGAGATCCAGGCTGCCTTCGTAATATGCACGGCCGATGACGGCGCCATAGAGCTTCATTTCACGCAGCATGCGAAGGTCATCCAAGGAACGAATGCCGCCGGATGCCGTCAGGTTGACGGCATGCCTTGTGCTGAGACTCCGATACAGCTCCAGGTTCGTCCCTCTCATGGCTCCGTCGCGACTGATGTCTGTGCAGATGATATGGCGTACGCCGAGCGCTTCGATCCGACTGAAGAATTCCTCCGCCGAAACGTCTGTCGTTTGCGTCCAGCCTTTGACGGCAATATGGCCGTTCCGCAGATCCGCGCCAACAGAGATTCGGTCACCGAAACGGTTTACCGCATCGGAGACCAACGTCTTGTCGGTGATTGCGGAGGTGCCGAGAATCACGCGATCCAAGCCGGCACCGAGATACTGCTCAATGGTCTCCATGGAACGGACGCCACCTCCGATCTCACAAAACAGCCCGCTTTCCCGCTTGATCGCAGCAGCGATTTCCAGATTCGGCGTGTTGCCGTCCTTGGCTCCCTCCAAATCGACAATATGGATTGCTTCGGCACCCTGATCCCGCATGTTCCGTGCCAAAGCTGCGGGATCGTCGTGATAGAACTGCATTCTGCTGTAATCACCCTGATACAGTCGAACCACTTTACCCTGAAATAAATCAATCGCAGGAAATACAATCATGGCTGCACCTCACAAAACGCGCGCAGAACAGCAAGGCCGGTCTTACCGCTTTTTTCCGGGTGAAACTGGCATCCGAAGACGTTCTCCCGTTCGACCGCGGCTGTAAATTTTGCCCCGTATTCGGCAACGGCGCTGACGGATTCGTCACAGTCTGCGGCATAATACGAATGGACGAAATAGACCTGATCCCCGTCCTGAATATTGCGGAACAAAGCGCTGTTTTTACGGAATTCGAGACTGTTCCAGCCCATGTGCGGCACCTTGCGCGCAGCGCCGACAAGGTCAGAAAGTGGTTTCACGCTGCCCTGCAGCAGGCCGAGCCCAGGATGCTCGCCGTATTCATAGCTGCGTTCGAACAGCAACTGCATTCCGAGGCAAATTCCAAGAAGCGGCTTTCCTTTCCCGGCGAGTTCACAGACCGTCTCAGCCAGACCGGACGTTCGCAGCTTTTGCGCTGCGTCGGCAAACGCGCCGACGCCGGGCAAAATGATCCGATCTGCCGCAGACAGGCGCGCTGCATCAGACGTAAGCTCAGCCTCAACGCCAAGAACAGCCAGCGAAGAAAGGAGGGAAAACAGGTTTCCAACGCCGTAATCCACAATCGCAACCATTTACAGCACTCCCTTTGTAGACGGAATCCGATTCGGATTCGTTGAATTGATCCGTGCCGCTTGCCGTAAGCTGTGCGCCGCGGATTTAAAGATCGCTTCTGCAATATGATGGGAGTTTTCCCCGGCCAACATACGAACGTGCAGCGTAATCTGCGAGGATCGAATAAATCCCAGCCAGAATTCTTTGATCAGTTCCGTATCGAACGCACCGATTTTTTCAGTCGGGAAGCTGACCTGAAAGCTCAAATGTCCACGGCCGGAAAGGTCTGCGGCACATAATACGAGCGCTTCATCCATGGGAAGCAGCATAGAACCATAGCGTTCCACGCCGCGTTTGTCACCGAGCGCTTCGTGAAACGCAGCGCCAAGCGCGATCCCAATGTCCTCCACGGAGTGATGAAAATCAACTTCTGTATCTCCCGTGCAGCGCAAATCCAAGTCAAAGGCTCCATGTCTGGCAAACAGGCAGAGCATGTGATCCAAAAATCCGCATCCGGAATGAATCTCACTGTTGCCCGAGGCATCCAGGGATAGGTTCAGGCGGATTTGCGTTTCCGCTGTGTCGCGTGTGACGTCTGCGTTTCTCATTTCAACTCTCCTCCAATATGACCTGTATTGCCTGCAGCAGCTTTTCCAGCTGATTCCGAGAACCAACGGAAATGCGGATATAGTCCCGAATTCGTTCGGCGTCAAAATGCCGCACCAGAATTCCACGGCGTTTGAGCGCAAGATAAAGCGCTTCACCGGGGAGCAGATCGTGGCGAGCCAGAACGAAGTTTGCCTCCGAAGGAATAACGGAGAAGCCCAGCATCATTAACTTGCCCGTCAAAAATTCGCGGTTTTCGCAAATAATCGTGCAATGATTCCGGAACCAGTTGTCGTTCTCCACAGCCGCCACTCCTGCGGCAAGCGTCATGCGGTTGACGTTATAGGGGTTGGTGGCGTATTTGATTGCATTCAGATCTGCGATCAATGCTTCCTGGCCTACGGCAAAACCGAGACGGGCGCCTGCAAGAGACCTGGACTTGGAAAAGGTCTGTACCACAAGAAGATTCCTGTATTTGTCCACGAGTCCGACGACACTCTTCGCTCCAAAATCCACGTAGGCCTCATCTATGATTACCATACGCTCCGGCTTGGACTGCACGATCCGCTCAATCTGCTCCACAGATAACGCCCTGCCTGTCGGCGCATTGGGATTGGCAAGCACGACGGTTCCCGCAGCAGCGCAGTAGTCCTCCGGATCCACCCGAAAATCCGAGGTCAGCGGAATCTGTGAGAAGGGGATATGATGAAGCTCGGCAAAAACAGGATAAAAGCCGTACGTAATATCCGGGAATACCACCGGATGCAGCGCGTCACAGTAGGCCATAAAGGCAAAATTCAGCGCCTCATCCGATCCGTTGGTCAGCAGGATCCGCCGCTCCGGCAGGTTCAAACGCTTTGACAGCGCTCGAATCAGCTCTCTGCCTTCCGGGTCGGGATAGAGCTGCAGCCGATCTGCGGCAGCTTCCACAGCCCGGATGATTTCCGGACAGGGCGGAAACGGGGATTCATTTGTGTTCAGCTTGATATACGGTTGATCGTTTGGCTGCTCACCCGGGACGTAAGGTGTCAGCTTGGAAAATCTCTCAAGAAAGTACTGGCTCATTGGTCTCTTTCCCTCGAATCAGAACGCTGCGGGCGTGTCCGGTCAAGCCTTCCTGTCCTGCAAAAAACGCGACGTCCGCGGCAACCCGTTGAAGCGCTTCGGCGCTATAGTAAGTAAATTGGGATTTTTTTACAAAGTCATCAACAGACAGGGGGCTCGAAAAACGCGCCGTTCCCATGGTCGGAAGCGTGTGATTCGGCCCTGCAAGATAGTCGCCCAATGCTTCGGGGCAGTTTCTGCCGAGAAAAATACTGCCAGCATTCCGCACTCTGGAAAGCAGATCGAACGGAGCGTCCACCATCAATTCCAGGTGCTCCGGGGCAAGCTTGTTGGCAATTTCGACAGCTTGCAAAAGCGTGTCTGTCAGTATGATTTTGCCGTTCGTGTCGATTGATTCTCTGGCAATCGCGCCGCGCTGCAGCTGGGAAAGCTGTGCTTCCAGTTCTGACTGGACATTCTGCGCAAGAGACTCCGAATCAGTGATCAGAACAGCACTCGCCAGCCGGTCATGTTCGGCCTGGCTTAACAAATCCGCCGCAACATGTCCGGGATCAGAGGCTCCATCGGCGATAATCAGGATTTCGCTGGGACCGGCAATCATGTCGATCCCGACTCTGCCGAAGACCTGCCGTTTTGCTTCGGCTACAAATACGTTGCCCGGACCCACGATTTTATCGACAGGCGCGATGCTTTCCGTTCCGTACGTGAGGGCAGCGATTGCCTGCGCGCCCCCGAGCTTATAGATTCGGTCTACGCCGGCGATTCTGGCGGCGGCAAGAATGGCCGGGGGAATCGTACCGTCCGATCCTGGCGGTGTCGTGATCACAAGCTCCTTCACGCCTGCAAGCTTGGCGGGAATTGCATCCATCAGAACCGTAGAAGGATAAGCGGCGGTTCCCCCGGGAACATAGAGACCAACCCGATCCAGCGGAAGCACTTTCTGCCCCAAAACGACCCCGTCGTTCTCGCTGATCACAAAACTGTTGCGGATTTGACGGGAATGGTAACTGCGAATGTTATTGGCCGCCTGGCGGAGAATTTTGAGAAACTGCGGATCGACTGATTTTTCCGCCTGGTTTATTTCCGCCTCGCTGACGAGCAGGGAAGACAATTCTGCGTGATCGAATTGTTTTGTCAGTTCAAACAGAGCCTTGTCCTTTTCTGTCCTGACGCGGCGGATAATCTCTGCAACGACGGCCGATACGTCTTCGCGTTCTTCCCTTCGGCTGAAAATCTCCCTGTTTCCGGTGTCTTCACAGGAAATGATCCGAATCATGCTGTTTCCTCCTTCCTGCATGCCAAAGCCTGCATCAATGCTGCAATTTCTGCTTTTTTGAACTGATACCCCGTCTTGTTGGCAATCAGTCGCGCCGAGACGGGCGCGATGTTCTGAATCACTGCAAGATCGTTTTCCCGCAGCGTTGTTCCGGTCTCCACAAGATCCACAATCACGTCGGACAGTCCCAAAATTGGGGCGAGCTCGATGGATCCGTTCAGGGGAATCACATCGATTTCCCGTCCCTGCCCGGAATAAAAATCTTGCGCTATGCGGGGAAATTTGGTTGCAACGCGGAGTGTCCTTGTCGGCTTGTCCACGTAGTCCTTTTTCCCCGCGACTGCCATTTGACAGCGACCCATCCCCAAATCCATGAGTTCATAGATATCGGGCGACTGTTCCAGCAGTATGTCCTTGCCGACGACACCGACGTCCGCAGCACCGCGCTCGACGTAAATCCCAACGTCTGAAGGCTTGACCCAGAAGCACCGCAGTCCCTTTTCCTCGTTTTCAAAGAACAGTTTTCGGCTGTTTTCGTGCATATCCGGGAAAGAAAAGCCTGCTTTTTCCAGCAGCTCACAGACTTTTTCTCCCAAGCGCCCTTTGGGCAGCGCAAGGTTGAGAATTTGCCGCTTAGACTGTTGTTCGATCGGGTATTGCAAATTGTCCAGATATACTGCAAAGCCGATTGCACCGGCGTTTCGGTGAAACCTGCGCATCAGGCGATCGTACTGTCCGCCCGATAGAACGATGCGGGGGATTCCCTCCAGCATTCCGCGGAAAACAATGCCGTTATAATATCGCATGTCTCCAAGTATGGAGAAATCAATGCGAACGGCTGCCTTTTCAGGACCCATTCCGTCTATGATTGCATTCAATTCATCGAATAATTGTTCGGTCGGGGTTCCCGCAAACAGACGGCGCAGCTCCGGCAGCGTTCGTTCGGCAGTTCCATCAACGGTAAGCAGCCGCTTCAAAAGCTCGCCTGCAGGCTGCTTCATGCAGAGCAGATCGATTTCATGGAGGTTTTTCTCCCCGATCGCACGCAGCAGCTTCGGCAAGTCTTCCTTCGGAAACTCCAGCTGCTCGATGACAGCGGAGATAACGTCCAAATGAGACACCGCGAGAATGCAGTTTGCGTCAAGCAGCCGCAGGCTTTTGGCGGCGAGAGACAGAACCTCGCTGACATTCTCTCTGCCGACCTGTCCGATGCACTCCAAGCCGGTCTGCAGCAGCTCACGAAAGCCTTCGCTGCTTTTTGAAACGCGATAGACGTTTTCGTTATAATAGACTTTGGTGAGCTGCTCCGGGGAGTTTCTCGTGTCCCGGATAATCGAAAGCGTCACGTCAGGCTTTAATGCCTTGAGCCTTCCGTTTGTGTCTGTAAAGGTGACGACGTTTTGGGAGATTAAAAAATCCTTGTTTTTGGAATACAGTTCGTAATCCTCAAATCGGCTCGTGCGATAGGGGCGATAGCCGTGTTGCGCATAAAGGGTGCGCAAAGAAAGGCTTGCGCACTCCTCGGGTTTTAATATCGTTTCGTCCAGATTCATTCCGTTTCTTCCTCTTCCATTTTTTGAATTGCTTTTCTGTAGCCGCCGCTGCCATATTGCACACAGCGACTGACACGACTGATTGTTGCCGTGCTCAGACCGACCTTCTCGGAAATATTCTGATAGTTTTCTCCCTCTTTCAGCAGCAGCGCGGCATCCAGCCGCTGCGTCATATCCAGCACCTCTTTGACCGTGCACAGGTCTTCAAAAAAAGCGTAACAGTCCTCAACGCTCTCTAAACGCAGAATTGTCCGAAACAGACGGTCAGTTGACGGAGAATGCGGTATTGCCATAGGGTTTCCTTCCTTTCATTGCGGTTACGTCGCATAATTTAGCACTTTATCATGATAAAGTCAAGAAGTTTTTTGTGATGTTTTTGTGTAGTTGGAAACAAAAAAGCAAGAAACAGCCGGAAACAAAAAATGTAGGCATGGCAGAATATTTTGTGTAAGCCATTTTCGACAAAATCAAGAATGTCAC
>CALYTU010000070.1 GCA_945487445.1 uncultured Clostridia bacterium
CCGTGTTCAGCTTCAGTTTGAGCTTTCCTTCCAAGAAGCGCTTGCTGGATTCCAGGTATCTATTCAGTAGCCCCATCTGTCATTTCGAACGAAGTGAGAAATCCGTTCCTTTTTGCGTAGATAATACGGATTTCTCGGCGATGAATCGCCTCGAAATGACAGGATACTGAACAGATACGATTCCAGAAGCCGTTCTCCGGCCCGCTTGCTCTTTGCCAGAATCACAACGTCATCCGCATACCGGATTATACCCGCCTTGTTCACCGCAAGCGATTCCGTGCAGCTATTGGGCTTTGGCTTGTGTTGCAGTCTTACCCTCGCTTACGGCCTGACAAGATTTCTGTTCGTCGGGCCAGGGCTTTGCCCATGAAGGGACCTTTCAACCCTCCAAATCCGGCTTTCTTCAGATTCCGCCTCGCGACGGACACCCTTGCCTTTGGCTAACGCTTCCCGCTGCCGGGCGCGTTCGGGACTTTCACCCTATAGAACGTGCGCTCACCGGGCGCACAACCACGCAGGCAGCTCGGTCAAAATGACCGGGCTGCCTGCGTGGTTTGATGCAAAATATTGTGGAACACGAGGCAGACGTTATTTCGCCTCGTTGGAGATCATATCGGCGGTGACGGGGGACTCGGGGCAAGCGGTGAGATCGTAGTCCCGATAGACCGTCAGACCGGAGCCGGCAGGGATGAGCTTGCCGATGATGACATTTTCCTTCAGACCGACCAGCTTATCGACCTTGCCCTTGATGGCGGCCTCGGTCAGGACCTTGGTGGTCTCCTGGAAGGAGGCGGCAGACAGGAAGGACTCGGTGGCCAGAGAGGCCTTGGTAATGCCCATCAGGATCAGAGTAACGGTAGCAGGGCGCTTGAGCTCGAGGCCCTCCTCGCCCGCGTCAATCCGGGCCTGGATGGCTTCATTTTCACGCTCGATCTTCTCGTTGGCCTGTTCAAACTCTACCACATCCACCTGGGTCTCGGAGAGCAGATCGGTGTCGCCGGGATCGTTGACCTTGACCTTGCGCATCATCTGGCGGATGATGACCTCAATGTGCTTTTCGTTGATGTCAACGCCCTGCTGGCGGTAGACAGCCAGAACCTCCTGGGTCAGGTAATCCTGAACCTTTTCCTCGCCGCGAATGCGGAGCACATCATGGGGACTCAGCGGGCCGTCGGTGATCCGGTCGCCCTTGTGGACTTCCTTGCCGTTCTCCACCCGCAGGCCCACGGAATAGGGAACCTGATATTCTTTCACATCGCCGTCCTCAGAAGTGACGGTAATGGAGCGCAGGGCGGAACGGTGGGTTTCGTCGATGGAGACGATGCCGGTGGTCTCGGAGATCACGGCCATCTTCTTGGGCTTGCGTGCCTCGAAAAGCTCTTCGACACGGGGCAGACCCTGGGTGATATCGTCGCCGGCAACGCCGCCGGTGTGGAAGGTACGCATGGTCAGCTGGGTGCCGGGCTCGCCGATGGACTGGGCCGCAATAATGCCGACGGCCTCGCCGGGATCAACCAGCTTGGAAGAGGCAAGGTTCATGCCATAGCAGCGGGCGCAGACGCCGGATCTTGCGCGGCAGCCCAGCACGGAGCGGACATAGACCCGATCAATGCCGTGTGCCAAAAACAGCTTGGCGTCCTCCTCGTGGAGCATTTCCTCTTTGGCGTGCAGGACTTCGCCGGTGGCGGGGTCGGTGACATCGTAGACGGGGAAGCGGCCATGGATGCGCTCGCCGAAGGTGGAGATGGTCTGCCCCTTCTCCACGATCTCGGACTTCCAAGAACCCTTGGTGGTGCCGCAGTCGTCCTCGCGGATGATGACCTCCTGGCTCACGTCCACCAAACGGCGGGTCAAATAACCGGAGTCAGCGGTACGCAGGGCGGTATCCGTCAGGCCTTTCCGGGCGCCTCTGGAGGAGATGAAGTATTCCAGAACGCTCAGACCTTCACGGAAGTTGGCCTTGATGGGGATTTCAATGGTGCGGCCGGAGGTGTCAGCCATCAGGCCGCGCATACCGGCCAGCTGACGGATCTGGTTCATGGAGCCACGGGCGCCGGAGTCCGCCATCATGAAGATGGGGTTAAAGGTGTCCAGATTGGACTGCAGGGCGTCGGTGACCTTTTTGATAGTCTCCTCCCACTCCTTGACGGTCAAACGGTATCGCTCGTCGTTGGTGATGAAGCCGCGCTTGTACTGACGGTCGATCTTGACGACGGCCTGTTCGGCCTCACGGATCAGAGTGTACTTCCGCTCGGGAATCGCCATGTCCGCGATGGAAACGGTGATGGAGCCCTTGGTAGAGTACTTATAGCCCAGGGCCTTGACCTTGTCGAGCATCTCAGTGGAGATTGTGAAGCCGTGGACGCGGATGCAGCGGTCGATGATTTTACCCAGCAGCTTCTTGCCGACCTTCTCCTGGATCTCCAGGCTCAGCATATCGCCGTTGGACCGGTCAAAGAAGCCGAGGTCCTGGGGAATGGGTTCGTTGAAGATCAGGCGGCCAACAGTGGCGTCGATCATGCCGCGGTAGACCTCTCCATCCACTTCCCGCTCCATGTATACACGGATGGGCTCGTGCATGTCCAGCCCATGCTCGGCGTAAGCCATCATGGCCTCGTTGACCCCGGTGAAGCTGGGCAGGATCTCGCGGGGGCGCTCGCCCCTCTCAAAGGCCTCCCTGGCCAGACAGGCCAGCGTGCGGACATAGATATGGTCCTCCTCGGCAATGGCCTTGGCATCATCCCAGGTGTTGTAGATATAGACGGTACGGGTATCCTCCAGAAGGCCGGCGTCCATGGCCTTGACGGCCTCCTCCAGCGTCTCAAAGGCGTCGTCCGCCTCGTCGGGTCGGTCAATTTCGTTGTGAATGCCGTTGCCGGTGGTCTTGACAAAGTGGTGGAAGCCCTCGGCCTCGGGATCGTCCCAGCTGTTGCGGATGAAAACGGGATCATCCATGGTCAGCTTGCCGCTGGCGATATACTGCATGGCGGCATGGAGACTGGGATAGTGGTTGATCTGATAGCGCTTGTAGGTCAGGTAGTAGGTGCCGAGGATCATATCCTGGGTCGGCACGGTGACGGGCTTGCCGTCCTGGGGCCGGAGCAAGTTGTTGGCCGAGAGCATCAGCATCCGGGCCTCGGCCTGGGCTTCGGCAGAGAGGGGGACGTGGACCGCCATTTGGTCGCCGTCGAAGTCGGCGTTGAAGGCCGTGCAGCACAGGGGATGCAGCTTGATCGCGCGGCCCTCAACCAGCACGGGCTCAAAGGCCTGAATACCCAGACGGTGCAGAGTGGGAGCACGGTTGAGCATGACGGGGCGATCCTTGATAATGACCTCCAGCGCGTCCCAGACCTCGGTGGCGCCCTTGTCGATCATCTTCTTGGCGGACTTGATGTTGGAGGCCAGCTTGTCCTCGACCAGTTTCTTCATGACGAAGGGCCGGAAAAGCTCAATGGCCATTTCCTTCGGCAGGCCGCACTGATAGAGCTTCAACTCGGGGCCGACGACGATGACGGAACGGCCGGAGTAGTCCACGCGCTTACCCAGCAGGTTCTGACGGAAGCGGCCCTGCTTGCCCTTGAGCATATCGGACAGGGATTTGAGCGCGCGGTTGTTGGCGCCGGTGACGGCGCGGCCACGGCGGCCGTTGTCGATCAGGGCGTCCACCGCCTCCTGGAGCATCCGCTTCTCGTTGCGCACGATAATATCGGGAGCGTCCATGGAGACGAGCTTTTTCAGGCGGTTGTTTCGGTTGATGACCCGGCGGTAAAGATCGTTCAGGTCGGACGTGGCGAAGCGGCCGCCATCGAGCTGGACCATGGGGCGCAGCTCAGGCGGAATCACGGGCAGTACGTCCATGACCATCCAGGCGGGGTCGTTGCCGGACAGGCGGAAGGCGTCTACGACCTCGAGCCGCTTGATGATGCGCAGCTTTTTCTGGCCGGAGGCGTTTTTCAGTTCCGCGCGGAGACTGTCGGAGAGCTTCACCAGGTCGATCTGCTTGAGCAATGCCTGAACGGCCTCCGCACCCATGCGGGCGTCGAAATCGTCCTCATACTTCTCTCGCAGATCACGGTATTCCTTCTCGGTGAGGATCTGGTTCTGGATCAGGGGAGCGTCGCCGGGGTCAACCACAATGTAGTTGGCAAAGTAGAGGACCTTCTCCAGAATCCGGGGGCTGATGTCCAGCAGCAGACCCATCCGGGAGGGGATACCCTTGAAATACCAGATGTGTGAGCAGGGGGCGGCCAACTCGATGTGGCCCATCCGCTCGCGGCGGACCTTGGCCTTTGTGACCTCGACGCCGCAGCGGTCGCAGATCTTGCCCTTGTAGCGAATCTTTTTATATTTTCCGCAGTGGCACTCCCAGTCCTTGGTCGGCCCGAAGATCTTTTCACAGAACAGGCCCTCCCGCTCCGGCTTGAGGGTGCGGTAATTGATGGTCTCGGGCTTGAGCACCTCGCCGTAGGACCAGTCACGGATCATGTCAGGGGAGGCAATACCGATCTTGATGGAATCAAAGGTAGCATTGGGCATTGTCAGGTTCCTCCTTCCTTATTCGTAATCGTCGTCCGCGCTGTCGGCGGCGGCGTTGGCTTCTGCAAAGACCTCGTTGATGACGGAGGTAAAGGTGTCTTCATCCTGCTCCTCGTCATAGTTGTAGCCGGACTCCAGCACCTCGCCGGCGTCGGTGACGAACTCCTCCTCGTGGGTGTAGTCCTCGCCGCCCTCGGCGGTGTAGACCACTTCGTCTTCATCCTCGTCCTTGAGCTCGATCACATCGCCCTGCTCGTCCAGAACCTTGATATCCAGACACAGGGACTGCAACTCCTTCACCAGGACCTTGAAGGATTCCGGCACACCGGGCGCCGGGACATTGTGGCCCTTGACAATGGCCTCATAGGTCTTCACACGGCCCGTCACGTCGTCGGACTTGACGGTCAGGATCTCCTGCAGGGTGTAGGCGGCGCCGTAGGCCTCCAGCGCCCAGACTTCCATTTCGCCGAAGCGCTGGCCGCCGAACTGGGCCTTGCCGCCCAGAGGCTGCTGGGTGACCAGAGAGTAGGGGCCGGTGGAACGGGCGTGGATCTTATCATCGACCAGATGGTGGAGCTTGAGGAAGTAGACCCAGCCCACGGTGACGAGGTTATCGAACTGTTCGCCGGTGCGGCCGTCATAGAGGATGGATTTGCCGTCCTCGCGCAGACCGGCGAGCTTCAGGGTCTCGCGAATGTCCTTCTCGTTGGCGCCGTCGAAGATGGGGGTGGAAACCTTCCAGCCCAAAGTCCTGGCGGCATAGCCCAGGTGCACGTCCAAAACCTGACCGATGTTCATACGGGAAGGGACGCCCAGGGGGTTCAGAACAATGTCAAGCGGAGTGCCGTCGGGAAGGAAGGGCATATCCTCCTCGGGCAGGACCCGGGAGACGACGCCCTTATTGCCGTGGCGGCCGGCCATCTTATCGCCCACGGAAATCTTCCGCTTCTGGGCGATGTAGACGCGGACCACCTTGTTGACGCCGGGCGCCATTTCGTCGCCATTGGCGCGGGTGAACTTCTTGACGTCCACGATAATGCCGCTCTCGCCGTGGGGAACCTTCAGGGAGGAGTCACGGACCTCCCGGGCCTTTTCGCCGAAGATGGCGCGAAGCAGGCGCTCCTCGGCAGTGAGCTCCGTCTCGCCCTTGGGCGTGACCTTGCCCACGAGGTAGTCCCCGGAGGTGACCTCGGCGCCCACGCGGATGATGCCCTCTTCGTCCAGATCCTTGAGGGTGTCCTCGCCGACGTTGGGGATGTCGCGGGTGATTTCCTCGGGGCCGAGCTTGGTGTCGCGGGCCTCGGTTTCATATTCCTCGATGTGAATGGAGGTGAAGACGTCCTCGCGGACCAGCCGCTCGTTGAGCAGAATGGCGTCCTCGTAGTTATAGCCTTCCCAGGTCATGAAGCCGATCAGCACGTTTTTGCCCAGGGAGATCTCGCCCTGGGAGCAGGCGGGTCCGTCTGCAATGACCTGTCCGGCTTTCACGCGCTCGCCGACAGCCACGATGGGACGCTGGTTGACGCAGGTGCCCTGGTTGGAGCGGGCAAACTTGGTGAGCTTGTGGTCCTCCGTCTCGCCGTCGTCATATTTGACGGTGATCCAGTCGGCGGAAACTCTGGTCACGGTGCCGTCAGCACCGGCCTTGATACAGACCTCAGAGTCCACAGCGCACTTGTGCTCGACGCCGGTGGCGACAATGGGGGCCTCAGTAACCATCAGCGGAACGGCCTGACGCTGCATGTTGGCGCCCATCAGCGCACGGTTGGCGTCGTCGTTCTGCAGGAAAGGAATGAACGCGGTGGCCACGGAGACCATCATCTTCGGCGAAACGTCGATGTAGTCGATCTGCTCGCGGTCCACAGCGATGATCTCGTTGCGGTGGCGGCAGGTGACACGGGCGTTGACGAGCATGCCGTTTTCGTCTACGGGCTCATTGGCCTGAGCCACGCGGAAATCGTCCTCCACGTCGGCGGTCATGTAGTCCACCTGATCGGTGACGCGGGAGCCGATATACTTGTTGTTTTCGTCGTAGACCTTCTCCACCTTGCGGAAGGGGGCCTCCACAAAACCGTATTCATTGATTTTGGCAAAGCAGGCCAAATAGTTGATCAGACCGATGTTGGGACCTTCGGGGGTCTCGATGGGACACATACGGCCGTAGTGGGAATAGTGGACGTCGCGCACGTCGAAGGAGGCGCGCTCTCTGGAGAGGCCGCCGGGTCCGAGGGCGGAAAGACGCCGCTTGTGGGTCAGCTCCGCCAAGGGGTTGTTCTGATCCATGAACTGGGAAAGGGGCGAAGATCCGAAGAATTCCTTAATGACTGCCGTCACGGGCCGGATGTTGATCAGGCTCTGGGGGGTGACGGTGTCCAAATCCTGGACGGTCATGCGCTCACGGATCACACGCTCGAGCCGTGTGAAGCCCACGCGGAACTGGTTTTGCAGCAGCTCGCCCACGCAGCGCAGACGGCGGTTGCCCAGATGGTCGATGTCGTCTGTGTTTCCGACACCGTTGGCCACGCAGATCAGGTAGTTGATGGAGGCAAGGATATCGTTGGGGGTGATGTTCTTGGGCATCAGTGCCTCGGCATGATCCTCAATTGCATAGCCCCAGTCCTCGGTGGTCCAGTTTTCGGCCTTTGCCTGCTCGAGCAGGGTTTTCAGCGTGGGAAAGTCGATCTTTTCCTTGACGCCGAACTGTCTGGGATCAAAATCGACGAACTTGGACATGTCGGCCATGTTGTTGGAGAAGATTTTGACCTCGCGTTCATTGACCAGCAGCACGGCCTCGTTCACGCCGCGGTCGGAAATTGCATGGGCCTCTTCGCGAGTCAGCACCTTGCCGGGCTCGGCCAGGATCTCGCCGGTCAGGGGATCGGCAATGGGCTGGGCCAGCTGGTTGCCGGCCAGACGCCACCAGATGTCCATCTTTTTGTTGAACTTGTAGCGGCCAACCTTGGAGACGTCGTAGCGACGGTCGTCAAAAAACAGCGCGTCCAGATAGGAGCGGGCATTGTCCACTGTGGGGGGCTCGCCGGGGCGCAGCCTGCGGTAGATCTCCAGCAAGCTCTCCTCCGGGCTGTGGCAGGTATCCTTCTCCAGCGTGGCGGTGATGCGCGGATCATCGCCGAACAGGTCCAGAATCTCCGCATCGGTGTTGACGCCCAGGGCGCGGATCAGGCAGGTAATGGGGAGCTTGCGGTTCTTGTCGATGCGAACGTAGCAGACATTCTGCGTGTCGGTCTCGTATTCCAGCCACGCGCCGCGGTAAGGGATGATCTGCGCGGTGTAGGAGTGCTGGTCGGCCTTGTCCACCACATCGTCATAGTACATGCCGGGGCTGCGGACGATCTGCGAGACGATCACGCGCTCGGCGCCGTTGATGACGAAGGTGCCGCCGTTGGTCATCAAGGGAAAATCTCCCATGAAGATCTCCTGCTCCTTGATCTCGCCGGTCTCCTTGTTGCGCA
>CALYTU010000071.1 GCA_945487445.1 uncultured Clostridia bacterium
CGGATTTCTCACTTCGTTCGAAATGACAGATGGGGCTACTGAATAGATACATTTCATTTTGCATAGTTTCCCAGAATACGCAAATACTACCTCCGACGATCAAACGAAGGAGGTAGTTTTTTTATGAAAGCAAAAGCCATTTTTGCGCGGCTGGTGCTCGTGCTGGCTGCGGTGTTGACGCTGGCCCTCCCCGCCGCGGCAGACTTGCAGACCGGTGTGCTGCCCCAGGAGGAAGGCATCTACTGCTTCTCTCGCGAGGAGCTGGACGCCCGGACTGACCTGGAGGGCGTGTTTCTGACGGCTGTCCCGAACAACGACCAAGCGGTGATGCTTCTGGGCAATCGGGCGCTCCGGGCGGGCGACGCGATCTCCCGTGCCGATCTCTCCCGCATCCGTCTGGAGTCCGTTGCGGACGGCGATGTCGAGGTGGGATTCCTGCCCTTTGAGGGCGGTCATCTTGGAAGCGAGACGGTCCTGACCTTCCATCTGGAGCATGTGGAGGAGGAAGCGCCCGTGGCGCAGAATGTCGAGCTGGAAACCTGGCGCAACCTGCCCAACACGGGGACACTTCGTGCCACCGATGATGCCGATGGCGCGCTGACCTTTCAGTTGGTGAACCGTCCGCGCCGGGGGACCGTGGATTTGAATCCCAACGGCAGCTTCACCTACACCCCCCGAAAAAACAAGGTGGGGGAGGACAGCTTTACCTTCACCGCCACCGATGAAGCCGGAAACGTCTCCGCTCCGGCCACGGTCCGGGTGACAATCCGCAAGCCCACGGACGCCCAGACCTTTGCCGATTTGGATCGGGATGACCAGTTTGCGGCACTCTGGCTCCGGGAGACCGGTCTTTTCGGCGGCGAGGTGATTTCCGACCGCCTGAGCTTCGGCCCGGAACGGACCGTTAGCCGCGGCGACTTTTTGGCGATGGTCATGGATCTGGAGGGGATTGACCCCGAGATCGGCTTGCAGGTTTCCGGTTTTTCTGATGTGGAGGATGCTGCGCCCTGGCTCCGGCCCTATCTGGCCTCTGCCCTGCGCCGCGGCCTGATTACGGGCGAAGCCACAGCCGACGGTCTTGTTTTCCGGCCCAACCAGCCCATCACGCAGGCTGAGGCTGCCGCTTTGGTGGCCCAGGTGTTGGAGAGCGACGCGCTTCTGCCTGCCGCTCAGACCGATGCACCCGACGCACCTTTGACTCGGAAACAGGCTGCGGAGCTGCTTTATCAGGCGTCCAAGGCGGAATAATCGAAGGAATAATTGAAAAAAGGTATCTATTCAGTAGCCCCATCTGTCATTTCGAACGAAGTGAGAAATCCGTTCCTTTTTGCGTAGATAATACGGATTTCTCGGCGATGAATCGCCTCGAAATGACAGGATACTGAACAGATACGAAAAAAGAAGCGGCAGGAAGTGAGCGGATCCCACTTCCTGCCAATGATACGATTCTCTGATAAAACGCTGAAAGAAGCTTTGCGAGGCAAATTTGCGCCAGAGGAGGCGGAGGACGCAGGCGGACTTGACGCCCGGCAAGGACGACAACGATGTATGGCGCAAATCTGTCCGCAATGATATGAAATGGTTTTATTGGATAATAGTATCAAAAATCGGTCAATTTGCCAGCTTTGCAAATACCGCCGATTCGATCACGACATCCACCAGGGGAACGGAGTGCTCGCCGTTATACGGGTTGTTCCCCAGTTCGATCTGACAGATCCTGTCAACGGTGTCCAGCCCCGCCACGATGTAGCCAAAAGCGGCGTACTTGCCGTCCAGAAAATCATTGTCTGCGTGCATCAGAAAAAACTGACTGGTGGCGGAGTCCATCAAATCCGCGCGGGCCATGGAAAGCACGCCACGAACGTGCAGCAGGGGATTTTCGATCCCGTTGGCGGAGAATTCACCCCGAATGGGGGTCAATGCTTCCTTGCCCGCCCCGCCCTGGATCATGAAGCCGGGGTAGACCCGGTGGAAGACGGTTCCGTTGTAGAAGCCCCGGGCAACCAGGTCCTGGAAATTTCGGGCGGAAATGGGCGCGACATCCGGCCGCAGCCGGACGACCAGCTCGCCGAAGTCCGTGACCTTCAGCTTTACATAGTCCGTGACCTCGTCGGTCTCGGTGAAGTCGGAAACTGCCTTGCTGTCGATCTCCGCCTTCACGGATTCCATGTCCAGGGTTCCTGCTGCCGCTGGCTCCGCCGTTGTCACAGCGGGTTGCGGCGCAGCCGTGGTCTCCGGCTTCGTTCCTGTGGTTTCCGTTGTGACCGTGGTTTGATCCGCGCAGGCGAACAGCCCCAGAAGAAGCAGGAGCGCCAGCGTGATACACAGTGTTTTCTTCATGTGATTGTTGTCCTTTCTTTCTTAGCGGAATGATACCAATTCAGCAGCTTGTCTTTTCGAGGGAGCTTGCGACCGAGAAATCCGTTTTTTTTCCGCAGAAGAAGGCGGATTTCTCACTTCGTTCGAAATGACAGGAGGGGTTACTGAACAGATACGCGGAATGTTCAAACGTCAACGATTGTTCGATTGCAGGTATCTGTTCAGTATCCTGTCATTTCGAGGCGATTCATCGCCGAGAAATCCGTATTATCTACGCAAAAAGGAACGGATTTCTCACTTCGTTCGAAATGACAGATGGGGCTACTGAATAGATACGATTGCAGCTGTAGTTCGCCCAGGACCCCGTCCTCATGCAGTCCTGTGATCCGGACGGGCAGGACTCGATTGTGCAGGGCCTTGCCCCTGGCATAGACGCGGATGGAGTTGGGGGCGTGGCCGGTGTAATACGCGCCTGCCTCCTCTTCAAACAGGACGGATTGAACTGTGCCTATCATGGCCTCGCGGTAGGCCCGGTTCATTTCCGCGGCAACCGCAATGGCGGCAGCGGACCGAGCCTCCTTCACGGCGTTGCCGAGTTGACCCGGCATCTGATCCGCCGGGGTCCCGGGCCGCCGGGAATAGGGGAAGACATGCATGGCTGCAAGGCCGCATTTGTGAATGAAGGCGAGGCTCTCGGCAAACTCCGATTCCGTCTCCCCGGGGAAGCCCACGATCATGTCCGTGGTCACAGCGCAGCCCGGAAAATGCTCCTGAAGCAGGCCAACGCTTTCGTAATACCGGGCGGTGTCATATTTCCGCCGCATCCGGACCAACACCGTGTCGCTGCCCGACTGCATGGAAAGGTGAAAATGGGGGCAGAGGTTTTTGTGGGGCCGGAGCAGGCGGCAGAAGTCGCTGTCAATGATTCGCGGCTCCAAAGAACCAAGGCGAACGCGAACGTCTCCCGCCGCCTGGCAGACCGCGTCCACCAGCTGAGGCAGCCGCTCCCGCCGGCCCGTCTGTTTGTCCAGATCAACGCCCCAGGAGGCGATCTCAATGCCCGTGATAACGATTTCCCGATAGCCGGCTCCGATCAGCTCCCGGGTCTGTGACACAGCATCCTCCAAAGGCAGGCTTCGCACGGGGCCGCGGGCATAGGGAATGATGCAATAGGAGCAGAAGTTGCTGCATCCGTCCTGCACCTTCAGCATGGCCCGGGTACGCGTGGAGAGGCCCCCGGGGGGCAGAATCTCGAAGTCCCGTCGCCGGAGCGCCTCGTCGAGCGCTTCCCGTCTGCGTCGGTCCACGGCGGTCTGTAATGCCATCTCCAGAAAGGCTTCCCGCCCGCCGGAGCCGGAGATCACGTCCACGCCCAGGGCCCGCACGTCCTCAGGCTTGATCTGGCTGTAGCAGCCGCAAACGGCCAGAACTGCCTGGGGGCACTGCTTGCGCAGTCTTCGAATCACATTGCGGTTTTTTTTGTCCGCCACGGCTGTGACGGTGCAGGTGTTCACGATGGCGAGGTCGAAATCTGTGCCCGGTCCGACCTCCGTGTGACCGCGTTCGGTGAGCCACTGCTCCATGGCCTGGGACTCATATTGATTGACCTTGCAGCCCAAGGTCGTGATGAAGAACCTCATAGCGTTACCTTATTAAACGAAAGGGTATAGTTGCAAAGTGAGGACCTACTACAAGATCTTGTATCCAAGAGTGACGAAACGAGCGAATATGTTGTATGCCAAAACCATCAGTTTTTACTCAGGTCCTCACTTTGCGACTAACACTAAACGAAAAATGGAGCGTATCATTGGTGCCGGGGCAGCTCATACTCGTCGCCCTTCTGGTAGAAGTGGCAGCGCACATCGCGGCGGGAGAAGATCCGTTCAAATTCGTCCTCGTCGAGTTCCATCCGGCAGTAGTATTCGTCGAATTCCTCATCATAGTCGTAATGCCAGCAGGTTTCGCAGATTGTGGATTCCATCCATCCAACCCTCCTCCGGTTTGCCGCGCGCGGTCCGTTTACCCAAACACGACGTCCGTCTGCTCCCAGGGCAGATCCAAATCCAAGCGGCCGAAGTGACCGTAAGCGGCGGTGGGCTGATAGATGGGACGGCGCAGATTCAGCCGCTCAATGATGGCCGCGGGCCGCAGATCGAAGCAGCGCCGGACCAGACCGGAGAGCTCTGCGTCGGAGAGGGTGCCGGTGCCAAAGCTGTCCACCAGCACAGAGACGGGCTGGGCGACGCCGATGGCGTAGGCCAACTCGATCTGGCACTTTCTTGCCAGTCCGGCGGCGACGATGTTTTTGGCAATGTATCGCGCCATATAGGCGGCGGAGCGGTCAACCTTGGTGGGGTCCTTGCCGGAGAAGGCGCCGCCGCCATGGGCCGCATATCCGCCGTAGGTGTCCACAATGATTTTCCGCCCGGTCAGACCGGAGTCGGCCGCGGGACCGCCGATGACAAAACGGCCGGTGGGATTAACATAAAACTTTGTTTCACGGTCCAGCAGACCGGCGGGAAGGGTGGGCCGGATGACCTCCTCCACGATGGCGCTGCGCAGCGCGTCGATGGAGACGGCTTCGCTGTGCTGTGTGGAGACCACCACGGTGTCGATGCGTTCCACGGAGCCGTCTTCGCCGTACTGGACGGAGATCTGAGATTTGCCGTCAGGCCGGAGCCAGGGCAGGGCGCCCGATTTGCGCCGCTCGGTGAGCCGCTGGGCGAGCTTGTGCGCGAAGGAAATGGGGGCGGGCATCAGTTCGGGGGTCTCGTCGCAGGCAAATCCGAACATCATGCCCTGATCTCCGGCTCCGTTGGTTCTGTCGTCGTCGAAGGATGCGTTGACGCCCATGGCAATGTCACCGGATTGCTCGTCAATGGCAGTGAGAATGGCGCAGGTGTTTCCGTTGAAGCCCGCCTCGGGGGAGTTGTAGCCAATGTTGTTCAGGGTCCGGCGGGCCACCTGGGCAATGTCCACATAGCAGTCGCAGGAGATTTCACCGGTCACAAGCACCATGCCGGTCGTGGCCACGGTCTCGCAGGCCACGCGGGCCATGGGGTCCTGGGCCAAAATCGCATCGAGGACGCCATCGGAAATCTGGTCACAAACCTTGTCCGGGTGACCTTCTGTCACAGATTCAGAGGTAAAGATGCGCTTTAACATAGAACTAAGTCCTTTCAAAAAAACCCTGCCAAAAGGCAGGGGAGTTGTAGTGATCCTCATCTGCCGATTTCTCGCCGGATTTGGCACCTTGCAAATGCAGGTTGCCGGGCTTCACAGGGCCGGTCCCTCCGCCACTCTTGATAAGGCTATTTATTTGTATTCTATATTGTAGCAAATAAAGCCGATTTGTCAAGTATTTTTTAGAATAACAGGCGACTGCCTGCTTTGGCTGACAGTTCAGCCTCTCCTGTCCTGCGCCGAAACGGCTTCCGGGAAGAGGCAGGTCCACAGAGAAGATAGACGGCCTTCATCGGCTCCGCCTGTCTCCTGCGCGCAGACGCAGGAGACAGGCGGAGGAATCAAGGCTTCGGGGATTTGCGCAAATTTTCCTCCCGCTGCAGGTGGGAAAGGGCCTCAGATGCAGCGCGGATATCCGCCTCGGTGATTTCCTCCCGGGAATAGCGTGCCCGGCGGTACAGGCCGCGCAGCAGCTCGTCTGACTCAATCAGGATATGGCCGGAGGCAATCAGACAGACGCCGATGCGGCGGATGGCCTCCTCCTTGCCGAGGATGACCTTGCCGCAGCTCTCCAGCAGACGGTCGCGGTAGGACAAAAACAGATCGGTATTCATGTGCGTCCCTCCTCTGGCATGATGCATAATTATACAAAAGGAAGTTCAGCGTGTCAAGCCTGGGTGGAAAGACAAGTTAAAAAAAGCTTTACAAACCCGTGTTTATCCCTTATAATAAATGGGAAATTATAACACGGAGAAGGATAGCATGATTGAATTCGAGGAATATAAGGTAAAACTCAACGAGCTGGAGCCGAAGCTCTCGGATCTGCGCGCCTCGCTGAACATTGACGGGGCCAATGAGGAACTGGAGCGGCTGCATGCCATGGCGGAGGCCCCCGGCTTCTGGGATGACCCCGAAAAATCTCAGAAGATCATGATGAAGACAAAGCAGCTGGAGGGCAAGTGTGCCCGGTTCGCCAAGATGCAGGGCCGCTGGGAGGACCTTTACACCATCTGCGAGATGGCGCTGGAGGAGAATGACGAGTCCATGCTCGAGGAACTGACCCAGGGCTTCACAGAGCTGGAGGCCGAGATGGAGGACGCCCGGCTGGAGACCCTCCTGACCGGGGACTACGACGGCAACAACGCTCTGATGAGCTTTCACGCCGGAGCCGGCGGCACAGAGGCCCAGGACTGGTGCCAGATGCTCTACCGGATGTACACCCGCTGGGCCGAGCGGCACGGCTTTACCTATAAGATTCTGGACTACATCGAAGGCGACGAGGCCGGGCTGAAATCCGCCGATATTCTGGTGGAAGGCCCCAACGCCTACGGTTTTTTGAAATCCGAGCACGGCGTCCACCGTCTGGTCCGCATCTCTCCCTTCGACTCTCAGGCGCGGCGGCACACGTCCTTCTCTGCCGTAGAGGTCATCCCCGAGATTACCGACGACGTGGACGTGGAGATCCGTCCCGAGGACATTGAAATGCAGGTCTACCGCTCCTCCGGCGCGGGCGGCCAGCACATCAACAAGACCTCCTCTGCCGTCCGGCTGATCCACAAGCCCACGGGCATTGTTGTGGCCTGTCAGCAGGAGCGGAGCCAGTTCCAAAACAAGGAGACCTGTCTTCGGATGCTCAAGTCCAAGTTGGTTGAGATCAAAGAGCGCGAGCATTACGACAAAATCTCAGATATCAAGGGCGTGCAGCAGAAGATCGAATGGGGGTCCCAGATCCGCAACTACGTCTTCATGCCCTACACGCTGGCCAAGGACGCCCGGACCGGCTTTGAGAACACAAACATCAATGCGGTCATGGACGGCAACATCGACGGTTTCATCAACGCCTATCTCACCGCCGCCGCCACAGGCATCTGGGCGGGGAAGGGACAGTAACCGTTCAGCTGTGCTCAGCGTGCGCCCGCACCGCGTGGGCTGAGCAGTTACACGGTGAAACGCCCCATCTGGCACCAAAGCGAAAAAAATACTTGCATTTTTTGGAATTCTGTGCTATTATACATTTTGCTGTGTAAAAGAACTACGGCTGCCGTGTGCCGTGAACTGCGGCATTGGGAGGTTTCAATATGGATACTTTGAAGACCATCGTTCTGGTGCTGGATCTGATCAGCGCCACTCTGCTCACTGCTACCATCCTGGTCCAGTCCGGCAAGTCCGCCGGTCTGTCCGGCGCCATCGCCGGTGCTTCCGACTCCTTCATGGCCAAGGGCGGCAGCAAAACCCTCGACGCCAAGCTGGCGAAGGCCACCAAGTGGATCGGTTTGGCCTTTGTGCTCCTGAGCCTGCTGTCCGTCATCCTGGTCAGCGCCGCCAAGTAACCGCAGAAAAACACCCCGCTTTCCGATAGACGGGTGTCCGTAAAACAGTTAATCCTCCGTATGGCTTAGACCATGCGGAGGATTTGTTTATGTCTAATCGTATCTGTTCAGTATCCTGTCATTTCGAGGCGATTCATCGCCGAGAAATC
>CALYTU010000072.1 GCA_945487445.1 uncultured Clostridia bacterium
CATTTTGCCATGTGGAAATCTTTGCGCCTTCCACAAGCTACTGAATAGATACCTTATTTGCTTCATATTGGACCGGGACCGTGCATAGACTGTGCCATCACACTTGGGGGGTACGGGTATGGAGTTGTACGAGCTGGCGCTGCAGCGGGCGGGGGCGCCGTCGCTTTCCGAATTTCAGCGGCGAGAGGGGCTGCCGCCTACGGGCCTGCTGGACGGGCCGACCTGGGCCGCGCTGCTGCCCTGGCTGACCGGTTTCCGCTATTACAGAGTGGCGCCGGGGGATAACTACAGTCGGCTTGCTGCCCGGTTTGGGACAACTGTCCGGGCAATCATCACGGCGAACCCCAATCAGGATCCTCTTCGGCTCTATGTGGGGCAGCTTTTGACGGTGCCTCTGGGGTTCGACGTTGTTCCAACAAACATTCCATTCACCTACAGCTTGCTGACTCTTTGCCTGGAGGGGTTGGCCGCGCGGTATCCGTTTTTAACCGTTCGGAACATCGGGGAGACATTCTACGGACGAAAGCTGCCCCAGGTGGCCGTGGGGCTGGGTCCGCGGCGGATCCTCTACAACGCCGCCCACCACGCCAACGAATGGATCACCGTCCCGCTTCTGATGAAGTTCCTGGAGACCTATGCCCGGGCGATTTCGGAAAACGGCCGAATCTACGGTTTCTCTGCCCAGGCACTCTATCAGCGGACCACTTTGCATTTAGTTCCCATGGTGAACCCGGACGGGGTGGACCTTGTCACAGGGGGTCTGCAGGAAGGAGATCCCGGCTGGACGGAAGCCAGGGCGCTGGCGGAAAACTATCCCGACATCCCTTTCCCCGATGGCTGGAAAGCCAATCTTCGGGGCGTGGACCTCAATCTGAACTATCCGGCCTACTGGGAGCAGGCGCGGGAAAACAAATTCGCCAAGGGTTACACCCGCCCCGGTCCCCGGGACTATGTGGGGACCGCGCCGCTGACGGAGCCGGAGAGCGAAGCCATGGTCCGGCTGACGGAGCTGATCGAGCCGAGACTGACCCTGAGTTACCATACCCAGGGCAACGTGATCTATTGGAAGTTTTTGAACATAGAGCCTGCCGGCGCCGAGGAGCTGGGAGCCCGGTTCGCGGCCGTCTCGGGCTACACGCTGGCGGAAGTTCCCTTTGCCTCAGGCTTAGCGCGTTATAAGGACTGGTTCATTCTGACCCGGGACCGCCCCGGCTACACCATCGAAGTCGGGTCGGGGGAAAATCCGCTGCCACTGTCCCAGTTTGACGACATCTTTGCGCGCAATCTGGGAATTCTGGCGCTCGGCCTTGCGGAAGGCTGAAGAGAAGCGTACAGAACCAATGTACGAAAGGAGCGCAGGCAGCGTCAATCAAATCACCTGCATTTCCACAATCACGCACAGTATTTCGCGTCATTTTCTTCCAAGGACTTGCAGAGAAACGAATAATCATGTATAATGGCAGGGATTGGGGAACCGATCCCTGCCATTATGCGTCTATATCAATATCGCACATATCAAGGGGAATCAACGAAATGAGTATAATTCAAAAGATTATTGCGGAGCTGCGAAAGGCGATACAAGGAAAGGATCAGGTCCTGATCTGGATTCTGATGACCATTCTGGCTGACGGAAACGTTCTGCTGGAGGATATTCCCGGCGTGGGCAAGACCACCATCGCCCTGGCCTTTTCCCGGGCGCTTGGTCTCGACTACGGACGGGTCCAGTTTAACCCGGACGTCCTGCCCTCCGACATCACGGGATACTCCGTCTATGACAAGCAGAGCGGCAAAATGATCTATCAGAAGGGCGCGATCCTCTGCAACCTGTTCTTGGCCGACGAACTGAACCGGGCCACATCGCGGACCCAGTCCGCCCTGCTTGAAGCCATGGAGGAGGGCCAGGTCACCGTTGACGGCGTCACCCACGCCCTGCCCCGGCCCTTCACCGTCATCGCCACCCAGAATCCCACCGGCGCCGCCGGCACCCAACTGCTGCCCGACTCTCAAATGGACCGCTTCACGGTGCGCCTCTCCGTGGGCTATCCCAAGGCAAAGGACGAGTTGGACATGGTTCTGGTCCGTCAGGGAGGCGTCAATCCGCTGGATAAGGTGAACCGGGTTGTGACCCGGGAGGAGCTGGTTGCCATGCAGGAGGCCGTGAGCCGAATCTACATCAAGGATACGGTGGTCAACTATGTGGTCTCCCTGGTGGGCCTGACCCGCCAGCACGCCCACATCCTGCGAGGGGCAAGCCCCCGCGCAACGCTGGCTGTGGTGGATATGGCCAAGGCCACTGCCTTTATGAACGGCCGAGACTATGTGCTGCCTGAGGACGTACAGACCGTCTTTGCCGGGACGGTGGCGCACCGCCTGCTTCTGTCGGCAGACGCCCAGGCCCAGAATCTCCGGGAGGAACAGCTCCTGACCGGTCTTCTAAGCCAGGTCTCGCCCCCGAGAGTGTGAGCCATGGCTGTCAATCGATTGCTCTATCTGGGCCTGCTGGTTTTGAGCGCGGTGTTTTACTTTGCCAGCGGGCTCTGGATCTCCTGGCTTCTGCTGGTCCTTCTGCTGGCCCTGCCGATCCTGAGCCTTTTGTGCTCCCTGCCCGCGATGCTCTCCTGCCGTTTGGATGGAAATATGGCCGAAACCGTAGAGCAGGGTGAAAATGCCGCGCTCCGTCTTCGACTGCGTGCCTGGAAGCTCTTGCCTCTGCCCGAGGTCCAGATTCGCCTGAATCTCCGGACCCGGGATCGGGCGAAGGATCGGCGTTATCTCAGCCGCCTGACCCGGGACGAGGGTGTACTGGCTCTGAACACCGAAACCTGCGGATTTCTGGCCCCGGAATTCCGTCGGGGCAGGGTCTATGACGCGCTGGGACTCTTTTGCCTGCCTCTGCGCCTGCCAAAGCTGGCGCCCATGGCCATACTGCCGCCGGAGCGTCAGCCTGTGCCGATTCCCCGGCTGGAGCAGTTTCTCCAGCAGCAGTTGAAGCCCAAGCCCGGCGGCGGCAGCGCCGAGCAGCACGAACACCGGATCTACCGGCCCGGTGACCCGGTAAAAGATATTCACTGGAAGCTCTCGCTGAAAACCGGTGAGCTGATTGTCCGCGAGCCGCTCGTGCCTGTACAGCGCCGGGTGATTCTCGCCCTTCGCACGCCCCGCGGCGCGGAGGACCGGACGCTGTATCTCGGCAACTTTCGCTATCTCTGCCGCTGGCTGGTAGAAAACGGCGTTCCCCACCATGCGGTTTGGATGGAGGGCAGCCAGCTGCGGGAGCTGGAAATCCGCGGCGAGGAGGACTGGATGAAAGCCCTGCGGAGCGCCTGTTTGGCCCCAGAGGACTCCGCCGACCTGCCCTGGCCGCTGCCGGTTCAAGCTGACTGGGTCTGTCCGATTGGCCGGGAAGGAGGGCCTGAACAATGAAAAAAAAACATTCCCTCCATTGTTTCCTGCTGGACTGGTTGATGATTATTCTGGGTGTTCTCGGCTCCCTGTTCTGTCTGATTTCCGCCTTTTCCTTTCCCTATCCCTCCGGCCTGTTGGTCCTTATACCGGTGCTGGCGCTGATTTTCTGCCTCCTGTTTCAAGGAAAGTTGGGCAAACATTACGCACTGGGCCTGCTGGCCCTGCTTTTATTCTTCGTGTGGCTGCTTCGCCGCGAGCTGGTTGAGAGCTTCCGCAACCTCTGGGGCGAGCTCGGAAGGCGTTTCGCCATGGGCTACGATCAGGTCATTGACTTTCTGCCCCGGGATCCGACACGGCCCGAGAACATCTTACCGGCGCTGACGTGTCTGGCAATCGGGGAAACCTTCCTGTGTTCCCTCGCGGTCCGGCTCTGGAAGCGGACCTTCCCCGCTGCTCTGGCCATGCTGCCGGGAATCGTTCCCTGCTTCGTCCTGACGGACACGCCACCCGACCTGCTTCCCCTGCTGGCAGCAGTGTTTTCCATTCTGACCCAGGCATTGAGCCAGTCTGTCCGACGCCGCCGCACCGGGGAACAGGGCAAAGCCGTGGTGCTTTCAGCGGCGTTCTCTGCGGCCATTCTCGGACTTCTTCTCCTGCTCATCCCGGAAAAGACCTATTCTCCGCCTATTTCCTGGGAGGATCTGTCCAGCCAAATGCAGCGCTGGGGGCAGGAGCAGAGCAACCGGGGCAACCTGCTGGCAGGGCTGGCCGGTAATCCCGAAGTTGTGGATCTCACCGAACTTGGCGCCCTGCCGAACCACCCCAGCACTGCTCTGCACGTCCGCTCCTCCGTGGACAACTATCTCTATCTGCGCGGCTCGAGCTACAGTGAATTTGACGGCACACGCTGGCGACGGGGCACAGCCGAACCCCTCAACAAAAGCTTTCTCTTTCCTTATTTGCAGCAAACCCGAGGCGAGGCCCTGACCATCGAGACCGTGGACCCGGAGGACCGGATCTATACCACCTATCAGCTCACCCAGCTTCCTCCAAACGTAGAGGTCATCTCGGACATCTATGTACGCAACTCCGGCAGCCGCAACCGCTATTCCATGCGATTTTTCCCATACCTTGCTGCCGTAAGCGCGGACGCGCAATACGCAAGCTGGGTGCAGGAGCACGATCTGGACCTGCCGGAGCAGACGCGTCGTGGCGTACTCGCCTGGTGGGAAGCCCAGGGCGGCGAAGCTGCCCCGGCGGATCACACCCTTGCCGAGCCAACGGAGAACTTCGCCCGGAAGGTGGCTGCGGCGGTTTCCGGCTGCGCGGATTACAGTCGGAATCCCCTGCCCATGCCCGAGGATGTGGATTTTTGTACCTGGTTTCTTAACGACGCGGACGAGGGCTTTTGCGTCCATTATGCCACCGCCTGCACCGCCCTGCTCCGGGCACTGGGCATCCCGGCCCGGTACGTCTCGGGATATGTCTGCGCCACGCCTGCCAACAAAACCGTTGCGGTCACCAATCTTCAGGCCCATGCCTGGGTGGAAGTCTGGACCGGAGGGCGCTGGATCCAGATCGAGCCCACACCCAACGACGCCACGGAGTTCACCGGGCTTGCGGAATACGGCTGGGGTCAGCCCGCCGTCCCTGTCAATCCCCCGGAGACCACCGCCGAGGTCAGCCCCCAGGCCCCCCCGGATGAGACGCTCCCGCCGCTCCCGGATGATACCCGCGAGCGACCCACAAGGCCCTCCAAAGAATCCACAGCCGCGACAGAGCCCGTCGGACACGGCAGCGGCGGGAACGCAAAGCCCCGGGACCTGACCCCAATTTGGGTGGTGCTTGGCGTGATTGGCTCTTTGGCTCTGATTCTGGGCCGTCGCGCGCTTGCGCTGCGGCTCTGGGAAAACCGCCTGGCCCGCGCCCCGGGCAACGAACGGGCGCGAATGCTCTACCAGCGAATGCTGCGGATGCAAAGACTGGGCAGCGGGCCAATTCCCGCGGAGGCTGAGCGTCTGGCCAACATGGCCGGATTCAGCCAGCACACGCTGACCGACGCGGAGCTGCACGATCTGCAGCAAATTTATAACCAGCAGAAGTGCCGCCTGTCTTTCCACGGCTTTTGGAGAAAGCTGTACTGTAAGTATATCCTTGCGATCATTTGATTTTTCCCTTGGCAGAAAAGCTCCCTGATGATGCGGTTTCTCAAGCCGTTTCATCAGGGAGCTTAGTATTAGGAGAGGATTGTGTCCAGTTCGTCCAGCCAGGCGTCTTCCGTGTACCAGGCGGTGGCAAAGCGGACGACGGTGTGCGCCCCGTCGGGGTTGGACCAGAAGCCCACGGGCACCTTCTTGCGCAAATCTGCGTAACGGTCATTCTCCAGAATGGCGAACTGTTGATTTGTGGGAGTATCCATGAAGCAGGGGACGCCGTGGCGGGCCAGAATCGTTTTGAGCCGCGCGGCAGTCTCCACGCCCCGGCGTCCGATCTCATAGTAGAGCCCGCCGGTAAACAGGACGTCGAACTGGACGCCGCAGAGGCGGCCCTTGGCCATCATGGCTCCGTGCTTTTTGATGAAATTGCGGAAGTGGGCGGGCGCTTGCCGGGGGAAGACCACCGCTTCGCCGCAGAGCGCGCCGCACTTGGTCCCGCCGAGATAGAAGGTGTCGCAAAGCTCGGCGATCAGGGGCAAATCCACGTCGGTCCCTTCGGCCATGAGCCCGTAAGCCAGCCGAGCTCCGTCCAGATAGAGGCGCATGCCGAACTCCTTACAGACGGAAGAAATGGCAGAAAGCTCGTCGCGGGTATAGAGGGTCCCCCACTCGGTGGGGTGGGAAATGTAGACGGTGCCGGGATAGACCATGTGCTCCACGTTCTCATCCGACAGCAACGTGGCTGCCAGGGTTCGTAGCTCGCCCGCATCCAGCTTGCCCGCATGCTCCGGCAGGGCCAGAATCTTGCAGCCCAGGGCCTCGGGGGCACCTGCCTCGTGGACGTGGATGTGACCGGTCTGCGCAGCCACAACTCCCTCCCACGGCCGGAGCAGAGAGGCCAGAACCACGGCGTTTGTCTGGGTACCGCCCGTCAGGAAGTGAATCTCCGCACCGGGACAGCTGCAGGCGGCCCGGATCTTCGCCCTGGCGCTTTCCGAATAGGCGTCCTCGCCGTAGCCCGGCTGGGGGATCAGGTTGGTTTCGATCAGGCGCTGCAGCACCTTCGGATGCGCGCCGCAGGAGTAATCATTTTCAAAGGTGATCATATACTCGCCCCTCAATTTCGCTGGTTTCTGTATCAGCCCGTAATCCGCCGCGTGAGAACGAGGCCTGGGCCGACAGATCACGCGCACGACGTGGCATTTCCGTATTATAGCGCCTTTTTTCCGGTTTGTAAACGTAAAAATATGAAAAAGTGGTTGCATTTTTCGACGGTATCCCTTATACTCATGGAAGCGGCGGAGCGCCCGTCGAAAATAAGGAGAATCTTTCACAGGAGTGATCACATGAATATGAAAGCAGTTGTTCTGGCAGCCGGAAAAGGCACCCGTATGATGTCCGAGGCCAACCATCTTCCCAAGGTTCTGCGTCAGGCCTGCGGAAAACCCCTTCTGCACTACGTTCTGAAGGCGCTGGACTTTATCCCCGTGGAGAACACGGTTCTGGTGGGCGGTTACATGCGCGAGGCAGTTTTCGCCGCCTTCCCCGCCTATCCCCACGCGGTTCAGGACCCCCAGCTTGGCACCGGCCACGCGGTGATGTGCGCCCGGGAGCATTTGCAGGACTATGACGGGACGGTCCTGATTTGCTACGGCGATATGCCCCTTCTGAAGAAGGAGGTCTATCAGGGTCTTCTGTCCTTCCACGCCGAGAACGGCGCCGCCTGCACCATGCTCTCCGGCACCTGCGAGGAATACCTGCCCTACGGCCGCGTCCTCCGGGACGAGAACGGCGACTTCCTCCGCATCGTGGAGGACCGGGACTGCACCCCCGAGCAGAAGGCCATTCGGGAGCTGAACGTGGGCATCTACGCCTTCGACTGCAAGGCCCTGCTTGCCAGCCTGGATGAAATTAAGGACAACAACGCCCAGCACGAATACTACCTGACCGACGTTCCCGCCATTTTGCGCAGCCACGGCCAGCGTGTGGCCGTCTACACCGCCCAGCTCAACGAGCAGATTCTCGGCGTCAACACACCCGAGCAGCTTGCGCTGACGGAAAAATTCCTGCAGAAATAACGCAATCCCAACATATTACAAAACAACCCTCTGGTAATTGGCTTTCATCCGCTTTCCATGCGTAGGGCGGCCTGACCTCAGGCCGCTGGACAGCGTTTTGCAGAATCAACCACAACCAGAAACGGCCTTTCCCATTTTGGGAAGGGCCGTTTTGCCGTCGGACTGTGATTTGTGTGTATCTATTCAGTAGCCCCATCTGTCATTTCGAACGAAGTGAGAAATCCGTTCCTTTTTGCGTAGATAATACGGATTTCTCGGCGATGAATCGCCTCGAAATGACAGGATACTGAACAGATACATTTG
>CALYTU010000073.1 GCA_945487445.1 uncultured Clostridia bacterium
CGGATTCTTCACTTCGTTCAGAATGACGGGAAAGGACGAAAGAGCGGATTCTTCGGCACCGCTGCGCTCCGCTCAGAATGACAGCGGGAAATCGCATTCGTTCTTGTCGTCCTGAGCGAAGTCGAAGGACCCGTACTTTCCACCGGCGATACCCGCCGACCTCAAAGCAAAAAGCAAGGCCTTCCAGTTTGTCGTCCTGAGCGAAGTCGAAGGACCCGTACTCCCGTCATTGCCGGAGGCAATGACGCCGTCTGCGGGCGGCTGGAAGGGAACGGATTCTTCACTTCGTTCAGAATGACGGGAAAGGAGGAAAGAACGGATTCTTCGGCTCCGCTTCGCTTCGCTCAGAATGACAGCGGGGAAACGTGTTCGATTTTGTCGTCCTGAGCGAAGTCGAAGGACCCGTACTCCTGTCATTGCCGTCGGCAATGACGCCGCCTGCGGGCGGCAGGAAAGGAACGGATTCTTCGCTTCGTTCAGAATGACTGGAAAGGACGAAAGAGCGGATTCTTCGACTTCGCTTCGCTCCGCTCAGAATGACAGGCAGGCTGAATTGTTGCGAGCATAGGGGATTCCGCCTCGCCGGCTGCCGAATCCTCGGCGTTCACTTGGCCGCGAAGCCCTCGAAGATGCAGAGATCACCACGCTCCTTGAGCGGAGCGGCGTCGGCCTGAGCGCGGACCACCCACCAGAACATCTGGGGACCCCAAAGCTTCCTGCATAGGCCGGGCGCAAGATCGTCCCGGTCCTCATACCGATAGGACACAAAGTCGGGGCGGGTCAGGAAGTTGGCCATGAGATTGCCCAAGAGAAATTTCACCACGGGATTGAGCACCACCTCCGGGTCCTTGAAGAAGTTCTCGGAGAGCTGGCCGCGGATGATGTCGGGGCGATGCTTCTTGAGCCAGAGCAGGACGCGGGGATCGAAGGACTCGATCATGAAATCCAGACCGGGGTACTGCTTGAGCAGGTTTGTGACCTTGCGGGTCAACTCCTCGTGGTTGCCGTTTTCGGGCTTGAGCTCAATGAGCAGGGGCGTCTTGCCCTCGAAGAGGGGCAGCACGTCCTCCAGATAGGGGACCTTCTCCCGGGTTCCCTCCAGGGTGAGCTGGCCGAGGACCTGCGCGGTGACGCCGGCGATATTGGCGTTTGCACCGGTGGTGCGCTTGAGACTTTCATCGTGCATGACCACCAAACGGCCGTCCCGGCTCATGCGGACGTCCAGCTCCGCGCCGAAGCCGTTGTTGGCGGCCAGACGGAAGGCGCGCAGAGAGTTTTCGGGAATGCCCGCGTGAATGGCGTGCAGGCCGCGGTGAGCATAATAGTGGTCCCCCAGCCTGGCATAAAATCCGCTCTTGGGGCGTCGCTTGGTCATCATGCTGAGCATGAACAGTCCGGCCAGTGCCAGGCAGATCAGATCGAGAATCAGGATAATCTTCCAAATCATGGTTTAATCCTCCACATCCAGGGCCTCGAGGCCCCTCTTCGCAGTGGGTTTACTGTCGCCGTGCCGGACGAACAGCATCGTGCCGAAGGCAAGACAGGCAAGCAGAGTAATATACTTCTGTCTTCCAATATAACACATTTCCTGCGAGATTTCATCATTTATTTTTAGAAATTGACAGATTTCTTTTTCTGTATTACAATGGAGCAAGAAAGAGAGGCGCTTATGGAAGCAACGGAGAGATATGCCGCGCTGTTCCGGGTCCTGCCGGGCTGGTTCGAGGCAAACATGCGGGACCTGCCCTGGCGGCGGGACCGGGAGCCCTACCACGTCTGGCTCTCGGAGATCATGCTCCAGCAGACGCGGGTGGAGGCGGTGAAGGCCTACTATGTCCGCTTCCTTGCGGCGGTGCCGGACATCCCCGCTTTGGCGGCCGCAGACCCGGAGCTGTTGCACAAGCTCTGGGAGGGACTCGGATACTATTCCCGGGTGCGGAACCTGCAAAAAGCCGCGCAGACGGTGATGACGGACCACGGGGGCGTCTTCCCCCGGTCCTGGGAAGCCGTCCGAGCCCTGCCGGGGATCGGGGACTACACCGCCGGGGCCATTTGCTCCATCTGCTACGATGCTCCGACCCCTGCCGTGGACGGCAACGTGATTCGCGTGTTGACCCGGCTCACCGCGGACGGGCGCTGCACCGATGAGCCATGTGTGAAGCGGGATCTGCGGCAAAGGCTGGCGGGCCTCTACCCTGCCGCCGGGGCCGGTAGCCTGACCCAGGCTTTGATGGAGCTGGGCGCAACGGTCTGTGTCCCCAACGGGGAGCCGCGCTGCGTGACCTGCCCGGCAGCCGGTTTTTGCGCCGCGCACGCTGCCGGGACCTGGCGGAGCTACCCTGTCCGGTCCGAAAAGCGGTCCCGGCGGACCGAGGATCTGACGGTCCTGGTTCTGGAATGCGAGGGAGCGCTCGCCCTGCGCAAGCGCGGCGCAGCCGGACTGCTGGCCGGGCTTTGGGAGTTTCCCAACGTTCCAGGCTATTTGGAAGCGCAGCAGGCGTTGGATCTCGCGGCGAGCTGGGGGCTTCGGCCGAGAGGCGTTGAAAAGATGCTGGCGCGGACCCATGTTTTCACCCATGTCCAATGGCAGATGCGGTGCTTTTATATTTCCTGCGCCGTGCAGGCGGCGGGCTTCGTCTGGGCCGACAGCGCCGCCCTGGAAGAAGGCTGCGCCCTTCCCACAGCCTTCCGGATGTTCCGGCCGGAGGGTGAAAAAACATCCGGATAACTGGTATCTATTCAGTAGCCCCATCTGTCATTTCGAACGAAGTGAGAAATCCGTTCCAATTTGCGTAGATAATACGGATTTCTCGGCGATGAATCGCCTCGAAATGACAGGATACTGAACAGATACGATAACTGTTCAATTATAAGGAGGAATCAGACATGGCAGGAAAATACAGCGACGATCAGCTCATCAGTCTGTCCTTTGACGACGGCGAACGCTTCGACTGCGGCATCATGGGCATTTTCGACGTCGAGGGGCAGGACTACATTGCCCTAGAGGCCCTGGACGGCTCCGAGGACGTGTATCTCTACGGCTACAAGCCCACCGAGGACGACTTCGAACTGCTGGACATTGATGAAGCCACCTTCGAGAAGGTGGCCGCGGAATTCGAGAGCCTGATGGACGAGCCGCTCTGAGCGGCAAGGCCCGGGCCGGGAACGCAATCGCGTTCCCGGCCCGGGCTGGTCTTTCGGAGTGAAAAATGAAGCGGGAAAGAAGCCTTGTGCTGCACAAATTGCAATCCGTTATTCTGGTTATCGGTTTTGTCCGATTTGCATTTGCAAGAGGCGTCAGCCCTGGGCAGGAGCGTCTCCCATTTCCCGTCGGGACGCCCATTGAGCGCCCGGTCCGCCGCAGCGGACAATTTGCCGCAGGCAAATTCAGTGCCGTCACGATCAGAAATTTGTTGCCGTTTGGGCGTTCTCCTACTGCCTATTCCCTTCTGCCGCGCCGTTCCCCTATTGCCGCACCGTCCGGCTGCCCGCGGTCTGTTTCCTCCGGCGGATGTCATCGCCCAGGAAATAGATCACGCGGTAGCTGCCGAGCAGTCGCGAGGCAATCTGGCCGCCGTAGCGGTCCTCCAGATCGTGCTCGTTCAGATTCGTGGAGATCAGCGTGGTCTTCTGCGCCAGAAGCCGGGCGTTGACGATCTCATAGAGCGCAGCCCGAACCAGCTGCGTGGCCATCTCCGTGCCCAGATCGTCGATGATCAGAAGGTCGCAGTCCCGGTAGTCCCGCAGGCTGTCGGCCTCCGCGCGCTCAAACTTCACGGCCTCCCAGTCTGCAAAGAGCTTGCCTGCCGTCACATAGGCCACACTGTGGCCGCCTTCGGCCACCTGGCGGGCCACACAGCCCGAGAGGAAGGTTTTTCCAAGACCCGTAGCACCGGAAAAGAGCAGACTTTGCGCGCCCGGTCGGTATTCCTGGGCATATTTTTTGCAGAAGTTCAGGTTTTTCTGCATCAGCGTCCGGGCGGAAGTGCCGAGCTCGGGGTAAAAGCGTTCGGGATAGACCTCCAGCAAGAAGTTTTCAAACCGCTCCCTGCCCGTGGGCAGCAGGGCGGACAGCTCCCGCTTCTGTTCCTGCCGGCAAATCTCGCACAGGCATTCGCACATCCGGGAGCCCGTGTATCCCGTCCCGCCGCAGAGCGTGCAAACCGGGCTGTCGTCCAGATAGCCGTCGGGCAGCTCCGCCTCGTCGAGAAGCCACTGACGCTCGCTTTGCAGGGCCTCGTTCTCCGCCCGCAGCCTTGCCAGCGCGGCCCGGGGATCGCCCTCAGGCTGGAAGATCAGAGCCGCCAGCTTTGCCGACGTGGAACGCAGGGAGCGGTCAAGCTCCCGCAGACGGGGCTGCAGCGCATAGGCCCGGGCAAGATGGTCCTCGTATTCGGCGCGCTTGCGCTCGTTCTCCTGGCTCAGACGGGCGCGGGCCCGGTTCAAAACGGTGTTGGTGTAGGCCATCGGTTATTCCTCCTCCAGCATCTGCTTTGCCGCGTCCAGCATGGCGGCGCTGGGCGCGTCGCCATGGCGCTGATAACCCGCCTTGCGGCCCGCGTTCGCGGGCTTGCGGTCCAGCGTCCTGACCTGATCTGCGGTGTAGAGTCCCTGCGTGTTCCAGCGTTCGAGAATGCTGTTCATGTATTTCCAGGTCAGACCGCCCGTATTCTCGCAGGTCTTTTCATAGGCCAGTGAGATCGCGTCATTTTGAAAGCCCATCTCGGCCCAGCTCAGAAGATACCGTTCCTCAGCCGGGGTCAGCCGGCGGCCCGTAATCCCCAGCAGCTGACAGAGCTCGCCAAGGCGGGTGTTTTTCTTCGTTTCGTTCTGCATGAAAGCCGCGGCCTTCTCCAGCGTGTCGATCTGCCCGTCCGCCCAGCGGTAGGCCTCTTTCTCGATCATCCGCATAGAGGGCATCCGACCCGCGCCGCGGGAACGGCTGCGCTCGACGCAGTAGTGGACCAGGACGTTTACGACCTCCCCAGGCAGGCCCAGGTAATCCAGCATTGCCAGCAGAATCTTCAGTTCCTCGTTGCTCAGCGCGCGGCCCAGACAGCGCTGGACCTCGCCCACAAGAGGCGCGAACCCGGTGCGGGGCAGATCGAGCTGCCTGCGCACATCCTCCTCGGTGTATTCGGGCCGCTCAGCGGCCTGCTGGAAGCGGGGGCTCCGGCTTTCCTCCAGCCCGAGCTGGCGCAGCAGCGCAGCAGCGCATTCCAGCCTTGCCTCGGTGAAGCCTGTGAGCACGTCGCTGAGCTCCGCAGCGCGGCAGAGATACAGCAGAGCGCTGTCGCCGTTTCCGGCTGCCAGCAGCTTGCGGATGCTCTGGCTGGACAGGATCACCTCAGACATACTGATTTACCTCCAAACGCTTTCTGATAATCGTTTTTTTGTATCTGTTCAGTATCCTGTCATTTCGAGGCGATTCATCGCCGAGAAATCCGTATTCTCTACGCAAAAAGGAACGGATTTCTCACTTCGTTCGAAATGACAGATGGGGCTACTGAATAGATACTTTCTTTTTATCTTTTCTTATTGTTGATCGGATTAACGCAGCAAAAACGCGTAGTGAAACGTAACGATGAGAGCATCTGGTTACCGGCTTGATTCAGCCGATCGAATGAAGGCGGCGCCAAGCTGCAGCGGAAGCGTTTCCAATTTGCCGTAGGGACGCTCATCGAGCCCCCCGTCCGCCATGGGCGGACAATATGCCAGAGGCAAATCCGTCACGGCTGCCATAACCCGTGCGTTTGGATCGTTTGCCCACGCAAACGGTCCCGCCCGATTGATGATTGGCCGTTTCAACCGACGGAACGGGACCGTCGGGGAAAGGACAGATTGACCGGCGGCAGACTGCCTTTCCGCCGCCGCAATGACAGTAACCAGCATTATATCACATTTTTCCCGCTCCGACAAGCCGGAGACGTGTCAAAACTTCGCACAAAATTCGCTCAATAAATTTGGCACTCGGCCATATTTTGTGCCGGACACGAAACGCTCCCCCAATTTACAGAAAATTCGCTTTTTCCCCGTTGCATCTTTGAAGAAAATGTGGTAACATGCAGACAACATCCTTTTTGCAAACCACAAACAAAGAAAGTGAGCTGAAAACATGAAAAAAAACAAGGCGCTTTTGCTGGTCCTGGGCGTGCTGCTTGCCATTGCCGCAGCCGTGGGCCTCTACTTCGGCGTCAAGGCCCTGAACGCCAGAACTGACAACAATCCCGACGGATCGACCGATTCCGCTGTATCCGCTGAGCCTACTGACACCCAGGGCACAGACGTCACCGGCGAGACCATGGAGCTGACGCCCGAGATGGAGGCCGCCAAGGCCAAGGCGGTCTACACCGAGGCAGAGCTCAAGGCCGATGATCCCCGTCTGGATCTGGTTGTCTCAAACTGCCTGGAGCGCAGTTTGACAAACCGGGACGCCCAGATCTACTACATCATGCAGTTTGTCAACTTTATGAACCAGTACGGCAGCTATGCCTCCATGCTGGGCCTGGACAGCACCCAGCCCCTGAATGAGCAGCCGTCCATGGTGGGCGATCTGACCTGGGAGCAGTATTTCCTGATGGCCGGTATGCAGCAGTTCCAGCAGGTCACTTCCCTAGCCGCCAAGGCCGACGCGGAAGGCTTCAAGGTTTCGCAGGAGGAGAACGCCCTTTTGGAAGAGCGTCTTGCTCAGATGGAGGCAGATGCCAAGACAAACGGATTTGAAACTACCGACGCCTATATCGAATCTCTGTTCGGCCCCGGCGTCCGAATGGAGGACTATGCGCGCTTCCTGCGGCTGGACAATCTCTGCGGCGCCTTCTATAAAGACCTGTATCGGCGCACCATGGCCGACGAGATGGCCCTGCAGGAATACCGCGACGCCAACCCCGGGGAATTTGAGGGGATTGAGGACGACAGCATGACCGTCAACATCCGCCACATTCTGTTCCTCTCCGATCCCAACGAGGACGGCACCGCCACTGAGGAGGAAAAGGCAAACGCCGAGGCCCGCGCCGAAGAACTGCTGGCTGCCGCTCAGGCCAACCCCTCCGAGGACTATTTCGCCGAGCTCGCAAAAGAGAATTCCCAGGACCCCGGCTCCAAGGACAATGGCGGCCTGTATGAGTATGTGGCCCCGGGCACCATGGTCGAGGAATTCAACGATTGGTGCTTTGACGCCGCCCGCAAACCCGGCGACACCGGCATCGTGGAGACCCCCTATGGCTATCATGTGATGTACTTTGTAGCTCAAATCGCAGAGTGGAAGACCACCGCGGTCAATGGGATTCTCAACGCAATAATCGAGAAGCTTCCCGATAACGCGCCCCTGACCGTCAACTATGAAAATATCGTCCTCTCCCCCCTGCCCAAGCAAGACGAAGCGGAGTGATCCCGCCTTGGGCGTTGACTATCATCGGCCGATTGCCGCAGGACTGACCGGAGCGCAGCTCTCCACCATGATCCGCAGCAGCCCACCGGGCTGCCGGCGCTTCACACGCTTACATTGAGCGTCCCTACATCAGAGTTGAAACGCTTTCGCCGCAGCTTTCGGCCACCTTCAGATGTTAGGCTGCGTTCAACTGATAACCAGAAACCCCAAAAACGCACCCTTCGGCGTACAATCCGTAAGGAAGTTGCTTTGAGACAGCTATTACCGGCTCAAAAGAATATGAAACCGGTGTGACCATTGCGGCCACGCCGGTTTTGTTGCGCTTTCCTGGATTTTGTGGGTCATAATCCGATGCTCGTTATAACTGTGGACGTATCTATTCAGTAGCCCCACCTGTCATTTCGAAC
>CALYTU010000074.1 GCA_945487445.1 uncultured Clostridia bacterium
CAGCGATCCAAAAACGCACTTGTAAAACAGATCGCCTCACAGGACGGAAGAAACGTCCGGATGATCGCCGCCGCCACCGAAAGGCCGGAGGAGGAACGGATTCTCCGGGTGGCCGCATACTGCCGCGTCTCGACGGATGATATCGATCAGGCCCTTTCCATCCACCTCCAGATCCAGCAGTACATGAAAAAGATCAAGGAGAACCCCAACTGGAAGTACGCGGGCTGCTATGTCGATGACGGCTTTTCCGGCACGAACACGGACCATCGGCAGGGCTTTCAGAAGCTCATGAAGGACTGTATGGACGGTAAAATCGACATGGTTATCACTAAGGCAGTGAGTCGCTTCGCTCGAAATCTGATGGACTGCATCGGCTGGGTCGAAGCCCTGCAGAACCACGATCCTCCAGTCCGGGTCTTTTTCGAGCAGGAGAATCTGGACACCATGTCCCAGACCAGCGGCATCATTCTTTTCGTTCTGGCAATGGTGGCGCAGGAGGAAAGCCACATGAAAAGCGAGGCGATCCTGCTCTCGCTGGAGTGGCGTTTCAGTCGAGGCCGCTTCCTGACGCCGCGCCTTTTCGGCTATGACAAGATCGAGGTTCCGGATGGCTTCGGTGGCAAGAAAAAGGTGCTGTCCGTCAATGAGAATGAAGCCCGTGTTGTGCGCTGGATGTACTCCACGCTGGTCAACGGCGGCTCTCCGGAGGAGATGGCAGAGGTTCTTACCGAGATGGCGATTCCCACCGGTGGCCGACGCAGGGACGGGACCATGAACACCCACTGGACTGCCAGTGGTGTCGTGTCCATCCTGCGCAACGAAAAGCACTGTGGCGACGTGCTGGCCCGAAAGACCTACACGCCCAACTATAAGGACCACAAGTCCAAAAAGAACAATGGCAAGAAAAACAAGTATTTTCAGCCAGATCACCACGAGGCCATTGTCAGCCGCTCCATGTGGAATGCCGCCCAGCGGATTCTCAACAGCCGGAAGTACGGCCACGAGGGCACCTACCTTCCCATGCGCATCATCGATCACGGTGCTCTTGCCGGGTATATCTCCATGAACCGTGCTTGGGCAGG
Source organism: uncultured Clostridia bacterium (assembly GCA_945487445.1). GTDB lineage: Bacteria > Bacillota > Clostridia > Oscillospirales > Oscillospiraceae > JAFRPC01. Next base: position 1,083 of record CALYTU010000074.1, read on the forward strand.
CTTTGACTTTGAGGATTACTACCGCGCCGGTCAAATCGCCATGGGTATGCTCGACGAGGATTTGGAAGTGGATCTGGCCTCGGAGTATCTGCCAGAAGGCGGACGACGCATTGGCGGTCTTGTAGACGACCACGGCATTGCACAGATCGCCCGCGATCTCACTGCCGCCGAGCAGGAGATCAAGGACGAGCTTGAGGGGAAAACCGTGGAGGCTGCGGAGAATCAGGCCAAGGAAGATGCCGTGAAATCCTTTCAGGTGGTCAGTGGAGATATGTTCTCCCGCGTCCATGAGCCTGTCATTCGTATCACAACAAAGGGCATCACCTTCAATAAAAGCTGTATCTCGAAGCTGCCCGGTGCGGAGAACGTGGAGCTCCTGTTTAACCCTGTGGAGCGCATGATGGTCATTCGACCCTGCAGGCCGGACCATCCCAACGCGATTCCATGGGACGCCAAGTACAAAAGCGCAGCGCCTCTGTGCAAGGTTTTCTATGACAGCATGGGCTGGGAGACGGATTACGCCTTTCGGGTCCCGTGCCAGGCCATGAAAAACCCCAATGCAGCGGTCCTCGGCGACACGGTGCTTGTCTTTGATCTGGACAACTACGTGGGCCGCGCTATGAGCAAAAAGGATGAAGTGATCATTGCCCGGAAGGAAGCGGAAGCCAATACCGAGGAGCGGGAGGACGCCAAGAGCTACTACTATCCGCCCGATGAGGATGAGCCGCAGGAAATCCGGGATATGGAAGAAAAGTTTCAGCAGGCCGTGGAGGTGAACAAGAAGCTCTTCGGCACCCCGGCTTTTCAGCACGATTCCGGTGTGCGCGGCTTAAGTGCGGAGAGCTCTGATGAAGAGTGGGACATGATGGTAGAAGCGAGACCGCTGGATATCACCCACACCGTTGATGCCGGTACCGTGGATGACCTGCTCCTTGAGATTATGGATGACCCACCGGTCCTTCCACAGAGCCAGGAAGCCTATCCGGGCGAGCCCATCGTGGTCGAGCCCATGGGCGAGGAGGAATGAGCCATGCAGACGTCCCGAAACCCGGCCAAGAGCCGCCCGCTATCTGCGAACGTAAAGCGCCTGATGCGCCTTGCGCGGGCATCGCCGCAGAACAGTCAGGTCATCAAGGTGGCGCGGCAGTTTACAGGCCGTGATCTGGCCTACTGCCATAAGCAGGGCAACCTGTTCATGGAGGCCGCCTCTATGGGCTTTTCTATGGCGGAGTTCGCGCCCCTATTCATGACAAGCCAGCTGGCAGGCGTCTTTGACGTCAGCTTCGCCGCCGCAAACGGCATGGAGAATGATGAGCTCTCCAACCTGCTCCGTATCCCTATGCTGCTGAAAAGCCCAGAGGTGATTGTGGAAGCCCTTTACTGGATCGACGATATTGTCTCCAAGGCTGAGGACGACCAGAACAAGAGTCTGCTGCTCTCGCAGGCCTATGAGGCTGAGCGGCTGCGGCTGCCACCGGCTCTGGCGGAGCTACCCGAAGAACCCAATCGAAATGTGGACGAGCTGTCCTACGCCTATTGGCTGGGCTATATTTACCGCTGTGAATGCCTGCTCCACGAAGAGTCCAGCCGGATGGTATATGGCGCTTTTGAGGAGCCCATCATGCATAGAGCCTATCAGGAGCTTCTCCGCAGCCCTCTGGGCGAGGGAAACCTGATCGACAGCGCCGTGGAGATATGCATGGAGCTTGACCGACTGCTGGTGGAAAAAATATGGCCGGAGAAGTCCAAGAGGCAACGCCAATTACAGGTAAAAGAGCTGGAGCGCCCTGCCCAGCCAAAAATTGAAGGGAGTATGACCAATGCAACAGGATCAGTGTAAACAGCCAATCACAAACAGTGCCTCTGCCGATACAGATCAGGAGTCTTCCAAACATGAAGACCTGCTTGTGTTCGACAGGAAGGATTATCAGGTGGTGCACCCGGAGTCCATGCGCCACCGAAAGACTAAGTAACAGGAGGTTTTGACTATGGTGGACAACATGCAGCCTTGGCCCCAACAGAGGCAGGGATTCCGACCCAGTCCACCCGGTATGCAGCGCACCCCATTCCCTGGTGTCCCGCAGCCGGGTACATCGGCGGCACCGGGCATCAGCAGCCTAACCCGCGAAGAACGGCAGGAAGCCAAGCGCATCGCCGAAGAGGCAAGCTTCAGCTTTGCCGGATATCAGGTGGTACGGCGGGAATTCATCTCCCACCGCTTTGATCCGGCCATGACCATTCGCGGCAACAGCATCACGTTCAACAATTCCTGCATCAGCAAGCTGGAGGACGCGACTTACATTCAGTTTTTGATCAATCCCACAGAACGCAAGCTGGCCATCCGGCCCTGTGACGAGGGTGCCCGTGACGCTGTGCGCTGGTGTGTCGTCAAAGGAGACAAACGCAAGAGCCGCGAGATCACCTGCAGGCCCTTTACCACGAAGCTCTATGACCTGATGGGCTGGGAGTCCATCTACCGGTATAAGCTACAGGGCATGCGGATCAACTATCAGGGCGAGAGCCTGTACCTCTTTGACCTGAGCGCCAAGGAGGCCTTCCTGCCCCAGAGCCGTGACCCGGAGACCGGCAAGATCAAGCGGCCCAAACCGATCCTACCCAGCGAATGGCTGGAGACCTTTGGCCTCAGCGTCGATGAACACAGGGCCTCGACGGAGATCGATCTGACTGAAGGCTTCGTATCTTCTGATCTGACTGACAGTGAACCCGCAGCGGAACAGCTGCCTATCACATCCGATACAACGGAGGTATTGTAATGAGCCCGCAAATCATATTGACGCTGAACCTGATGGAGGATTCCATCCTTCTCAACGAGGGTGTGCTGGATGCGCTTGACTGGCCTCGGCAGGTTCAGATTCTCATAAACAAAGAAGAAAAGATGCTGCTGCTCCGGGCCTGCACGATTGACGATCAGCAGGCTGTAGTGGTACCTGAAGAACGAACGGTGCAGTTTGAAATCAGCGGCAGAAGCCTTCTGCGCAAGATTAAGCACATGGTCGGCTGGGAGGATGATCGGCCCAGAATGTGCTATGGGGAGTATCTTCCCGCCCATCAGGCCATCCGGTTTGATCTGAAAGGCGCACAGGCTCTGGACGTGGAGCAGCAGTAAGCGCGTCAAGGAGGTAGCCAATGGACCGAGAAAAGCTATTCAGGCATTTAGAACAGCGCTATACCTCGAAACGCGACATGATCTCCCGCATCCCTCTGGGGACGCAGCCGGACGCACTGTGGCAGGAACTGCTGAATCAGCGACGGTCCAGAAGCACAGTGCTGCCCCTGTACAACTACAAAGGCCTTCCATACTGGTTCGTCACGACGGATAAGATGGTTGCCGCCAGTGAGAGGGTCGTGGAGGCCCTGTATGAAATCGAGACTGAGTTTGATCCTTACACGGAGGCTCTGCCGGTCTCCACGCTGGAGGAGGTGTTCTACACCAGCTATGTGGAAGGCTCCCAGATCAGCATTCAGGCAGCTATGGACTTTCTCACCAGCGATCTGCCGCCAAGAGACATCGAGGAACAGATGATTGCAAATAACCGACAGGCCAGCAACTATGCCAGCGGCAATCTCTACCGGCCTATCGACGCGGAATATCTGAAGGAGCTGGTCTACTTACTCACAGATGGTATGGATCAGGGCGGGCAGGATTACCGCTCCACAAACGAAGTGGATTTTACGCCCACCAGTGGAGAAGCCTTTGCGTTTCCCTCTGTGCGAACCATACCGGACAGGCTGGGTGAGTTGTCCGCCTTTCTGGAATTGCCGAACACACACCCGCTGGTCAAAGCCGCTGTGGCACAGGCGTACCTGATGATCCTGCGTCCTTTCCCCGAGGGCAATGAGCGTCTGGGCAGGATGGTTTCCAACATCATCCTGCTTCGGGCCGGGTATACGTTCTTTAGCGAGATCAGCCTGTCCGCCCTCATCGCTCGGAAGAGCTACAGTTATTACGAGGCCATGCTCAACATTCTGCGGGAGGAGAATGGCTGCGATCTGACCTACTTTATTGAGTATTATCTTGAGCTCCTCTCCCGCGCTGTGGAGGAACGGCGGCTACGGCAAAGGCAAAAGGAAGAACGGGCTCGGCAGGAAGAAATGGCACTTGCCCGTACACCGCTCATGGCAGCTGCCGTGCCTGCGTCTGACCCGACGCCACCTGACAGTGGGAGGCCTGCGCCACCGGGGCCGGAGACTGCAGAGGCAAGTGAGGTTCCTACGGAAACCGACCCTAACAACCCGGAGAGAGGAGGTGAAAACAAGGACTGGCTCTCGGCAGATTCTTGGGCTGGAAATGAGACGGAAATGGATTCAGAGACCAGTATAGCAAGGGTGCGGGGCAAGCTCTGCCATCTGGCCTCGAACAGCGGTCCAGTCATGAAAACCGGCGCAAAATTCTTGCTCAGCCTGATGGACAATCAGGTGGACACGTTTACAGTAGACGACATCGTCAATGGCTGCGGCTTTACTTTGAAGCAGGCAGGCAATTTTGTGACACACCTCAGAGAGATGAGCCTGATTGAAAGCGTCGGAAAACGGACCAATCGCTGCATGATTTATCAGTTTGCCACCGCCCAACTGCCTCTTGAGCCACAGGATTATTCGCCGGAGATCATCCAGGCCATTGCGGAGCTCCGCAGCTCGGCAAGATCGGCTAAGGACCGCCGTATCGGCGAGATTCTGGCTGCCAGCCTTTCCAAAGGGATGATCACGGCTACGGACTATACGGACGCGGAGGATGCAGCAAAAATCTATACGGATATGCTGCTCCCTGAGCAGATGGGCATCGTGAAAAAGGTGGCTCCCGGTGTATACAGGATCAACCGAAACATCATTGAAACCTTGCCAACACCCAGCGGCTCCCAGAAGACGGCGCTTTCAGCCCTGTATCAGAGCTTCGGATCGGAGCCCTTCACCAGAGAAGGCGCGATGGCCGCCATGAAGCTGGGAAAATCCAGTACATGCTCGTTACTCCATCAGCTTTCCTTGCTCCGGTTGATCGACTGCCAGGAGAACGACGTTTTTGTGTACCGCCTGCGCGTCAATCCCAACGATCATCCCACGCTCTTTGCCGGAGAGCCTACTCCGCCTGTAAGCCCGCCGGAGGACAATCACTCTGCGCCAGAGCCTGTGGCAGCTTTGGCAGAAGGATACTCGCAGGATGTGTTGGAGCAGCTGAATATTCTATCCGAATCCTCTACCTCCAACAGGGACAGGCGCGTTTCCGAAGTGTTGCGATCCTGCCTCGCCAAAGGGACGCTTCTTCGCAGCGATTACGAAGCGCGAGGCTATAGTGACAACATGTGGCTGGCCGACACCGCACTGGCAGCCCAGCTTGGTCTGATTACGAAGCAGCCTGATGGCGACTACACGATTAACCGGGAGCTGCAAACAGAATTCTCCAAGCTCAAGCCCCATCAGAGGAAAGCCATCACCGCTATTTATGAGGCCTTTGGCTACGACACGTTCTCGTCAGAAATGTTTGTTGCCACACTGAATTATTCCGTTTCCTATACCTACGCATCTCTGCACAAGTTGACCCTACTCCGTATCCTGGAGCAGAAGATCACGGATGAAGGCTGTCAGTACCAGCTTCTCGTGAATCCGGAAGATCACCCTGAGTGCTTTATCGAAGCCGCATAAACCGAATACGGGATGGTGGGTGGGAACAGAAAGGATTTGCATCATGAAAATCGCTGAACTTATGAAAGACAAGGCCTATGTGGCTGATCTGCTGAACGGGCCGTGCGTCCCGAAGGACGCGGCGCGGGACTGCGCTCCACTGAATCCGGACTGGATCGACGAGGAGACATCCACCGTCGCCACAGAGGCGTTTCACAGACTGCTGCCTGATGGGATTCCGTATCTGACTTACATCATTGCGGAGCGGAACCCGGACACGATGTATGGCAGCATCTGCGTGGATGACAACGCCAAGCGCATGCGCTATTTTGTGGTCTCTATCATTCCGGACACAGAGCATCCCTATGACTACAGCTTTCCGCTGATCCACCAGATGTGGACCGTCAGCCTGCATTGCTGGGAGCTCATCCGGGCGACCCTCGCTGCGGCCACCAGTGACATGCGCGTCATGCTTGCCAACAACCCCATACCGCCGATTCTGAACAATGCCCGTATTGAATGGGTCAGTCTTTACCTCGGCAAGCAGCCCTATCGTGGGATCAGCAGGCTCTCGGAGCAGTGGACCGAGGCCGAAGACTTTGACAACTGTGAGAACGACGTGCATCTGTATAAGGTCCGGGAGATGGAGGCAAACCCGCTCCTGCAGCGGCTCATCGACGCATACGAGGCGGATTATCCGGAGGTGGATCATGGCAAAGCGTAAAGAGCCCAAGGGCACAACCATCATTGAATTCAACCACAGCGGCATTCCGGATGACGAGCTGAAGCCGGAGGAATTTAACGACTACCAGCTGGCCGTTCTGAAAGCGCTCCCTCCGGAGCGGCAGGCACCCATCCGCAGAGGCTGCCCGGTCTCCGTGATTGATCTTGCCACGGGAAACCAAATCGCTGCCTTCAACATGCACAACGTGGCTCCCTCAGAGCTTCAGAAAAAGCAGCTTGGAAAGGCCGTGTACGAAGCCATGCAGCGTTATTTTCAGGACCCGGAGCACGTGAAAAAGTACGAGGCGTGGAAGAAGGAAAAGG
>CALYTU010000075.1 GCA_945487445.1 uncultured Clostridia bacterium
CGGATTTCTCGGCGATGAATCGCCTCGAAATGACAGGATACTGAACAGATACAGAAACAGAAATAATTGGCCCCGTGCTGCCTGTCAAGCTCAAGCCTCGGAAACAGGGTACATAAGATCGTCCGCCACGGGGGAATAAAACATACAGCGGATCTGTCTGGCGTCCTTGGTCCTGCCGAGGATCCACATGAGCTTTGCCACGACAGCTTCCGTTGTCATATCATAGGCCTCCAGGACGCCGAGTTCGGATTTCAGCCTGCTGCCCACGCTGTAGATGGACAGATTGCTGCCCTCGTTTTCAACCTGCGTGGTCATTACGATGGTCTTGCCGCGTTTGATGGCCTGGGCAATGAGATCGTAAAACTCTGAGCCCCGGTAGGAGGGCATCCCGCCCACGCCGAAGCTCTCAATAATCAGCGCGTCGTTCCGGTCCAAAAGCCATTCCAGCAGGGCGCTGTCTGTGCCGGGGATCATTTTCAGCAGCGCGACCTTTTCCCCCAGCTTGTCATAGAAAACCGGTCTGTCCTGACAAGCCGGCTGGATGAAGGTCAACACATGACCGTCCTGGATATAGGCCAGCTCAGGGTAGTTGATACTGGAGAAAGCCCGAAAGCTTTTGGAGTGGGTCTTCCGCGCCCGGGTGCCCAGGATGACCTTTCCGTTGAAGACAACCATGACCCCGCGCAGATTGGAGCAGGCGCAGCGGAAGGCGTCCTCAAGGTTGATCTTGGAGTCTGTGTTGTCCGAGCCGATGGGCTTTTGCGCGCCGGTCAGGATGATGGGCTTTGGGCTGCGCTGAATCAGATAGGAAAGCGCCGCTGCGGTGTATGCCATCGTGTCGGTTCCGTGGGTGATGACGAAGCCGTCATACGCATCGTAGTTTTCCCGGATACAGGCTGCGATTTGCAGCCAGCGGGAGGGCGCCATGTTCGTGCTGTCGATGCTGAAGATCTGCTTGCAGACGGGGCGGCAAAACTTCTCAACCTGGGGCACGTATTGCAAAAGCTGGTTGGCGTTCAGCTCCGGAGCCAGACCGTCGGAAGCCATCTCTGAGGCGATGGTGCCGCCGGTGCCGATGACAAGGATATTCTTCATGTTTCCACTCCTTTTGAGTTTCTGCGCATATTGTACAACACAAAACGAGGAATTGCAATGCGTAATCTGAAAAATAATCACACAGCGATTCTGTTCGACCTGGACGGTACGCTCTGGGACGCGGCGGAGACCATCGCCCCGGCCTGGAACGAATACCTTCATGCCCGTGGGATCAAGCGGCAGTTCACGCCCGATGGATGCAGGGCCTTCTGTGGCAAAACGCTGCCCGAAATCGCCGCAATGCTGTTTCCCGACGCAGACCCGATCTGGCGCGAGTCGGTTGTCACGGGATGCTGTGACGCGGAGTGTATTCCGCTGGAAAAGAACGGCGGGCAGCTCTATCCCGGCCTGGAGGACGTTCTCGCACGTCTGCACCGCGAGCATTTCCTTGCTGTGGTGAGCAACTGCGGCCTGGGCTATATCGAGGCCTTTTTCACAGGCAACCGCACCGGAGCATATTTCGACGACTATGAGAACGCGGCCCGCACCGGCCTGTCCAAGGGGGAGAATATCCGTTTGGTCATGGCCCGGAACGGCATCGTGCGTGCCGTCTATGTGGGCGACACTGAGGGTGATTATCTTGCCGCGCGCAAAGCGGGTATTCCGTTTATCCACGCAGCCTATGGTTACGGCGAGGTGTCCGGTGCGGACGCCGTCATCCGTCACATCACGGAGCTGCCTGCAATCTTGACCTCGTTCGAGTAGGGAGAAACTGCCCGCTTCGGCGTGTGGCCCGTTTCCGAACTTGAGTTTCCGCAATATTTCATGACGAATGCTTTACAAACACTTGAAAGCACTATTCTTGTGGTCTTCTCCCATTGTTTACAGATCAAGCCCACAAACCGTTGATATTACTGACTTTCTGCTTCAAAATGCGGAAACTCAAGCGTTTCCGAAAACTTGACAACCCCTGAAAAAACCGCTATAATAACCGAATGATTATTAGAAGCCTATTTCTAATCAGGAAAATCACAAATGAGTGTGAGGAGCTATGACGAAGAAAAAAACCGAATACGGCAACACAAGCATCGAGGTCCTCGAGGGGGAGGACCGCGTCCGCAAGCGCCCCGCTGTCATTTTTGGCTCCGACGGTCTTGACGGCTGCGAGCACGCGATCTTTGAGATTGTTTCCAACTCTATAGATGAAGCCCGGGAGAAGCACGGCGATCTGATTATCGTCACTCGCTACGCCGACCGGTCTGTGGAGGTGGAGGACTTTGGCCGTGGCTGCCCCGTGGACTGGAATGAAAAGGTGGGCCGTTACAACTGGGAGCTGGTCTTTTGCGAAATGTATGCCGGCGGGAAGTATAAAAACAATGAAGCCGGCAATTATGAATACAGTCTCGGGCTCAACGGCCTCGGCACCTGCGCGACCCAATATGCCTCGGAATACTTTGACGCCGTGATCCACCGCGACGGCTTTAAATACACCCTTCACTTCGAGAAAGGCCGAATAGTTGGCAAAATGAAAAAAGAGCCGACCACGCGCAAAAAGACCGGCTCGCTCTTTCGCTGGAAGCCGGATCTCGAGGTCTTTACCGATATCAACGTCCCGGTGGAATACTACCGCGATATGCTCAAAAGGCAGGCAGTGGTGAATGCGGGCGTTACCTTCCGCTTCCGCAATCAGGTGGGCAAGGACTTTGAGACTGAGGAATACCGGTACGAAAACGGCATCGTAGACTATCTCGGTGAGATCACCGAGGCAGAGAAGAGCAGTCCCATCACCATGCCCCAGTATTGGGAGGCCGAGCGCGTCGGCCGTGACCGCGCCGATATGGACGACTATAAGGTGAAGATTACTGCCGCCCTCTGCTTTGTCAAGCAGGGCGGTCATGTGGAATACTATCATAACTCCTCCTGGCTGGAATACGGAGGCGCCCCGGAAAAGGCAGTTCGAAACGCTTTCGTCTTTGCCATCGACGCTTATCTCAAGCAAGAGAATAAATACACGAAAAATGAGAGCAAGATTACCTATCAGGATGTGTTTGACTGTCTTGTGCTCGTGACCAACTGTTTCTCCACCAAGACCTCCTACGAAAACCAGACCAAGAAGGCCATCACCAATAAATTCATTCAGGACGCCATGGTGGAATTCTTCCGGTCCCGCCTGCAGGTTTATTTCATTGAAAACAAGCAGGAGGCGGAGATGATTGCGGCCCAGGTGCTGGTCAATAAGCACTCCCGCGAATCCGCCGAGCAGGCACGACTCACGGTGAGAAAGAAGCTCTCCGGCTCTGTAAACATTGCAAACCGCGTCCAGAAATTTGTAGACTGCCGGTCGAAGGATCCCAATGTCCGGGAACTATACATCGTGGAGGGCGACTCCGCGCTGGGTTCCGTCAAGCTTGGCCGAGATTCTGAGTTCCAGGGCATTATGCCGGTGCGGGGCAAGATTTTGAACTGCCTGAAGGCGGATTACGGCCGTATCTTTAAAAGTGAGATCATCACGGATCTTCTGCGCGTCATTGGCTGCGGCGTGGAGGTCAGGGAGAAAAAAGTCAAGGATCTGGCGCAGTTTGACCTTGCCAATCTTCGTTGGAACAAAATCGTCATCTGCACCGATGCGGATGAGGACGGCTATCACATCCGCACCCTCATTCTCACCATGCTTTACCGGCTGGTCCCCACCCTGATTCGGGAGGGCTATGTCTATATTGCGGAATCCCCGCTCTTTGAGATCAACTGCAAGGATAAGACCTGGTTCGCCTACAACGAACAGGAGAAGGCGGGGATTCTCAAACAGCTTGCGGGCAGAAAGGTCACGATCCAGCGCTCCAAGGGCCTCGGCGAGAACGAACCCGAGATGATGTGGATGACCACTATGAACCCGCAGACCCGACGTCTGATCAAGGTCATGCCGGAGGATGCCGTGCGCACAGGCGCATATTTCGATATGCTTTTGGGCGATAACCTTCAGGCCCGGAAGGACTATATCGCAGACAACGGCTACAAATATCTGGATCTGGCCGATATTTCATAGTATGAAAGAAGAAAAAATGCTTCGTCCCGCGCCCCGCAATTTGGGGATCGACGCCCTGCGCTGCGCGGCCATGCTGATGATCGTCTGCCTGCATGTCATGAACCGGGGCGGCGCGGCGGCGACGGCCCGGGGTACGGCAGTCTCTCTGATTATGCCGCTGAAGGTTCTGGCCAACTGCGGCGTGAACCTCTACGCTTTGATCTCCGGTTGGGTCCTGATAACCGGCAAATTTCGGCCGGCCCGGATTGTGGAGCTCTGGCTCCAGGTTTTGTTTTGGAATCTGCTGATTGCCGGCGTTGGGACCCTGATGGACCCGGGCTGCATGGAGGGCTTTTGGCTGCGCTACGTTTTTCCCCTGACCCAGAAGTGCTTCTGGTACTTTTCCGCCTATGTGGGCGTCTATGCGCTGACGCCCATTTTGAACCCCGGAATTCGCAGCCTTACGCCCCGGCAGGCCGGGGCGATGGTCTGGGCCATGCTGCTGCTGTTCAGTGTCGGCTCCGCCCTGGGCTACGCATGGCAGGGAGACCCCTGGGGGATCGCCTCGGGCTACTGGTCCTGTGGCTGCTTGCCCTCTATGTAATGGGGGCGTGTGCCCGCCGCGGCGGGCTGTTGGAAAACATCCCGACCCGGCGTTTGCTGTTCCTGGCGCTGGGCTGTATGGTGTTGATCTGCTCCTACAAGGCATTTTTGGGTATCATGGATCAATCCGTGAAATTCTGGCAAAAGCAGAACATACAGTTGCTTTCCTACACAAGCCCGCTCTTGACGCTGCTTTGTCTGAGTCTGCTGCTGGTCTTTTCCCGGCTGCGGGTGCGCGGCTGGCTCGCGGCGCTGATCCGCTGGCTTTCGGGTCTGACCTTCGGCATCTATATCATCCATGTGCATCATGTGATCTGGGTGAAGCTCCTGGACCTTTTTCGTCCCTTGGGTGAGCTCCCGACGCTTCTGGTTGGCCCGGCCATCGTTCTGGCCGCCCTGGGGCTGTTGCTGGGATGCGCTGGCTTGGACTGGATTCGAGCCGTCCTGTTCAGGACGCTGCGGGTCCGCGAGCGTTTAGAGCGCCTGTTCCGAATGAACACTGTACGAATGAACGAAACGAATCAATGAAGAGTGAGTCAGTATGGCAAAAAAAAAGAATGAAGAAAATCAAAAGCACGGCGTCGACCCTAAGGTGGAGGGCCTGCGAGGAGAACTGACGGAGCAGGGGATCTGCGATACGCTGGAGTGGAACTTCATGCCATATGCCATGTCGATTATCGTCTCCCGCGCCATTCCGGAGATCGACGGGTTCAAGCCCTCTCACCGAAAGCTGCTCTATACCATGTATAAAATGGGCCTGCTGAACGGAGGACGGACCAAGTCCGCGAACATCGTCGGCTCCACCATGCGGCTGAATCCGCATGGCGACGCCGCGATCTATGAGACCATGGTCCGGCTCAGCCGGGGCAACGGCGCCCTTTTGCACCCCTTCGTGGACTCCAAGGGCAATTTCGGCAAGGTCTATTCCCGCGATATGGCCTATGCCGCCCCGCGTTATACCGAAGCCAAGCTGGAACCCATCGCGGCAGAGCTTTTCCGGGACATCGACTTTGACACCGTGGACATGGTGGACAACTATGACGGCACAATGCAGGAGCCGATCCTGCTTCCCACCACATTTCCCAACGTCCTGGTGTCCAGCAACACCGGAATTGCCGCCGGAATGGCCAGCAATATCTGCGGCTTCAATCTGCGGGAGGTTTGTGAGACAACGAAGGCATTTATCCGCAACCCCGGCTGCGATCTGCTGGAGACTCTGCCGGCGCCGGACTTCCCCACAGGGGGCGAGATCATCTATGACCCCGCCGAGATGGGCGCCATCTATGAGACGGGGCGTGGCTCGTTCAAGGTCCGCGCCCGCTGGAAGTATGTGAAGGACGGCAATCTGATTGAAATCTATGAGATTCCTTATACCGCCTCCACCGAGGCCATCATCGACAAGGTATCCGATCTGATCAACTCCGGCAAGATCAAGGAGATCAACGATATGCGTGACGAGACCGACCTTTCCGGTCTCAAGCTGACCATTGACGTCAAGCGCGGCGTCGATCCCGAAAAGCTCATGCTGAAGCTTTTCCGCCTGACGCCTTTGCAGGACAGCTTTTCCTGCAACTTCAATATTCTGATTGCCGGTATGCCCCGCGTCATGGGCGTGCGGGAACTGTTGGAGGAGTGGGTCGCATGGAGGACTGAGGGAATTCGCCGCAGGACGTTTTTTCAGTTCCAGCGCAAAAAGGAACGGCTCCATCTGCTCAAGGGCCTTGCGAGGATCCTGCTGGATATTGACAAGGCCATCGCCATTATTCGCGGCACGGAATCCGATTCCGAGGTCATTCCCAACCTGATGATCGGTTTCGGGATCGACGAGCTTCAGGCTGAATTTGTGGCGGAGATTAAACTGCGCAATATCAACAAGGAATATATTCTTAAGAAGACCGCCGAGACAGAGGAACTGGAAAAGGCGATCGAGGACCTGGAAAAGATACTCAAATCCGATGCCCGCGTCAAGTCCATCATCGTGAAGGAACTTGACGAGGTCAGCAAAAAATACGGCACAGACCGCCGTACGGGTCTGGTTTATGACCACGAGATCTATGTAGAGGAAACGCCGGAGGCAGCTCCCGATTACCCGGTGACGGTCTTCGTCTCCCGGGAAGGCTATCTGAAGAAGATCACTCCCCAGTCTCTGCGAATGTCCGGCGAGCAGAAGTTCAAGGAGGGAGACGAACTGGCCTTTTCGCTGGAGACAACCAGCTCTGCTGAGGTTTTGGTTTTCTCCGACCAATGCCAGGTGTATAAGACGCGGCTGGAGGCCTTCCCGGACAGCAAGGCCTCCGTGTTGGGAGATTACCTGCCCCAAAAGCTGGGCATGGACGAAGGCGAGATCGTGTCCGCCGTCTGTTTCCCCGGTGATTACAGTGGCTTCATTGTCTTTGTGTACGAAAACGGAAAGGTCGCCAAGGTGGAGCTTTCCGCTTATGCGACCAAATCGAATCGCAGGAAGCTGACCGGCGCCTATTCCGACAAGAGCCCGCTCAAGGCGGTCTTTCTGCTCGGGGAGGATGCGCAGCTTGCTCTTTATTCCACCGAGGGCCGTGCGCTGATCTTCTCCACAGCTCAGCTCGCGTCCAAGACCAGCCGAAGCACGCAGGGCGTCGCGGTGATGACATTGAAAAAGAAAGCCCTGCTGCATCGAGCTGTCCTGCTTGAAAATGCCGGGATTGTCAATGAGAGTCGTTACCGCACCAAGACCCTTCCGGCCGTCGGCGCCGTTTTGAAGGATGAGGACAGCGGCAATCAGACGGTAGCCCTGTTGTAAAAAAGCTGTATCTGTTCAGTATCCTGTCATTTCGAGGCGATTCATCGCCGAGAAATCCGT
>CALYTU010000076.1 GCA_945487445.1 uncultured Clostridia bacterium
AGTACCGGTAATAATTGGCCTTCAGATGAACGCCGTCACCGGTATAATCAGAGGGCAGATGATCGGTGCCGTCGTTGAGACAGTCGTTAATCTCCAGATAGAAGATGTCCTTGTCGTTTGCCAGGACCTTGATCGCCTCATTTTTCTCCTTGATATTCGCGGTTGAGAAGACCGGATATTTGGTCTCGTGCTTCTGCGTCACATAGCAGATGCTCTGAATATAGATCAGCGCGTCGGGCTGATAGGAGCGAATTTCCTCAACGACTTCCCGGTACTTTTCGGCAAATTTTCCTGTGTCGTAGCCGCACTCGTTGATGCCGAACATGATATAGATCTTGCCGAACTGCATTCCCTTGAGCAGGTTGCGGAGTCCCGTGAAGCCGTAGGCCTCGGCGTCAGTATCCATGATCTTGAAGATGGTCATGGACGTGCCGGAATAGTGCTTGCATGCACCCGGCGTGCTGTAAAGCCAGAGGCCGTCTGTGCGGGAGTCGCCGATGAACAGGGCGTCGGAGAAATAGCGGTCGTCCACAGTCATCATCTGTGGCAGGGGCTCTGTGGCTACAGGCTCTGTCGTCACTGGCTCCGTGGTGGAAACCGGGGCGGCTTCCCCGGTGGTGCTCGCAGGCTCCGTGGTCTGGGTCTGCTGCTCCGAAGTATCCGGAGCAGCTGTGCTGTTATCCAAGCTCACGCTGCCGGCGTCGGCAGAAACGGCGACGGGTTCCGTGGGGCTTTGAGATTTGTCCTTCAATGCCTTGACGCCTATCCAGATAAAATACACGATGCCGACGCCGAGCAAAGCAATCAGCAGCGGCGCGCGCAGGACGGCGACGCGACTGTCCTTGTGACTTCTTTCATTCATTTGTATTGCTCCTTCAGAAGGTCAGAAATTCAGATACATAAACGGGTTGTTGCCGCTGCGGTTGAGCTCATAGACGGCCCACCAAAAGATGGCAGCCAGCGCGACGGAACCGACCCATGTCTTGCCAAAGCGGTGAATCAGCTTCTCCGGCAGGGGGAAGCTGAACAGAACGCCCAGGATCAGGTAGACCGCGAACTGCTTGAGATACATCCAGAACACGCCCTCTACCACGTTGCCGTCCGTTCCGAAGAAGGGGAACAGGCGGGAAAAGTAGACGCCGAGCTCCGCAATGTCCTCAATTTTGAAGCAGACCCAGGTCAGAGGAATCAGAAACAGGACCCAGATATGGGAGAGGACCTTGCTCCGCGCCAAAAGCGGGTTCAGCCAGAGCTTCTCGATGACAATGAACACGCCCAGTGACATGCCCCAGAGCAAGAAGTTCCAGCCAACGCCGTGCCACAGGGAGGTCAGCAGCCAGACGATCAGGATATTCACAACCGTCCGTACCGTTCCGGCCCGGCTGCCGCCCAGCGGAATATATACATAGTCCTTGAACCAGCGGGTCAGCGTCATGTGCCAGCGGCGGTAATAGTCGCCAATGGAGCGGGCCAGATAGGGATAGTTGAAATTCTGCGGCAGGCGGTAACCCAGCATGCTTGCAATTCCGACGGCCATGTTGGTGTAGGACTGCCATTCAATATAAAGTTGAATGCTGAAGCTGAAGGCGCCCAGCCAGGCCAGGGGCACAGGCAGAGACTCGAAGCCGGTTTTCACCAGCTCGTTCCACAGGATCGCCAGTTTATCGGCGATGAAAACCTTCATGGCGAAGCCGGTCACAAAGCGCTCCAGCCCGTTCTGGAGTCCGGCTGCCGAAATCCGCGGCCGGTCCATGTCCACGCCCAGCTCCCCGTAGCGGGTGATGGGCCCCATCAGAAGCTTGGGATAGAAGAAGGAATAGTTGGCAAACCGCACAAGATCGTATTCCGCTGTGAGGTCCCCGCGCCCGATGTCCACCAGATAGGTGATGAAGGCAAAGGTGTAGAAGCTGATGCCGACAGGCAGGGCGTGGACCAGCTTGAAGGTGGTCAGTGCAATCACGTTCACCGCCACGGCCAGCGCCATGGTCAGCTTTCGCTGGCTCGTGCGCTGGATACAGATGCCCAAAATGAAGTTCACAACGGCAAAGAGCAGCGCCCAGAGCGCGTCGATAACGGAGCCCAGGGCCATGAAGACCACGCTGCCCGTAAGCAGCAGCAGACGCCGCCAGCGGGGCGGGCAAAGGCCGTAGAGCATCAAAAAAGCCGCCAGGAACCAGAGAAAGGGAATACTGGAAAAATTCATAGGAAGATCCCTCGCATTGAGACGAATGATTGATACGATTGATTGATCGAATGAACTTGTTTTTCGACAAATTTCACGTTATTATAACACCGGATACCAAAAAATGCAACAAAATTTCTGCCACTTGCAAATAATGCGTCGGTATGATAGAATAATCATGATTTTTACGTTTCAGAGGGGCGCAGCGCAATGAACGAACCCATTACCTTTCAGGATTTAAATTTGCCCAAGCCCATCCTCCGGGCGCTGGATGAAAAGGGCTACGGCTACCCCACCCGGGTCCAGGCCGACGCCATTCCGCCGCTGATGGCGTGGAAGGACGTGATTGCCAAGGCCCCCACCGGCACCGGCAAGACCTTCGCCTTCGGCATTCCCATGATCGCCCACATCGATCCCGCCTCCGAGGAGGTGCAGGGCCTGATTCTGGCTCCCACCCGGGAGCTGGCCCTGCAGATCGGAGACGAGCTCCGGGGCCTTCTGACCCATTGTGCGTCGATCCGTGTGGCCGTCCTCTACGGCGGCCAGAAGTTGGAGCCCCAGTTCAAGCAGCTCAAGCGCAGACCCCAGATCGTGGTGGCCACGCCGGGACGGCTCATGGACCACTATAACCGGCATACGATCCGCCTGGACAAGATCTGGACCGTGATTCTGGACGAGGCCGACCGGATGCTGGACATGGGCTTTTTCAAGGACGTGACGAAGATCATCGAGAAGGTCAAAAACAGACGGAATCTGGGTTTATTTTCCGCCACCATGTCCCAGGAGGTCATGACCGTCTCCTGGATGTACCAGCGCGACGAGGTGGAAATCACCGTCCAGGCAGACGCTGAAAGCAAGCCGGACATCGACCAGTATTCGGTGACGGTCCCCGCGCTGGAAAAGCTCAACGCTGTGCGCTGGATTCTCTATCTGGGTGGGTTTGAGCGCGTCATGCTCTTCTGCAACACCAAGGTCATGTGCCAGCGTTTGTCTGATGATCTGCGCGCGGCCGGTGTGGCGGCCGACTGCATCCACGGCAATATCCCACAGGCCCAGCGGGAGAAGACCATGCAGACCTTCCGGCGGGGCGAGCTGCCCGTGCTCATTGCCACGGACGTCGCCTCCCGCGGCATCGACGTGGACGACGTGGACTGCGTCATCAACTACGATGTGCCGCAGGAGAATGAGTATTTTGTCCACCGGATCGGACGCACAGGCAGGGCAAAAAAGAAGGGAGTTGCCTACACCGTCATCGGCAGCTTCCCAGAGCAGGCAAAGCTGGATGAGATCGCTAAATACTGCCACTTCACCATCCAACCGGTCATCATCACCGAGACCGGCTTTGTGCCGGCGGAGCGGCGGCAGACCGCGCCGGTCTCCCGCCGCCGCAGATGACGGCGGCGGAGCGGGGCTTTCTGCTGCTGTGCGCTGAGCTGGGCGACGGGCAGAAGCCCCTGACGCTGGCGCAGCTTCGCACGCTTCGGGCCCGCGTGCTTGCCCGCGCGGACAGGTCCGCCAACCTGGAACGGGCGGTAACAGAGAACGATCTGCGCAAGCTGGGCTATGACAGCGCCTTCGCCGCGCACATCTGTGCGCTGCTCGCCCGGGAGGAAGCGCTGAGCGTCTATCTGGGGATTGCGGCCCAGCACGGAATTCGGCCCTTGACTTGTATCTCAGCGGATTACCCGACAAGACTCCGCCGCCTGGGTGACGCCGCGCCGTCAGTTTTGTTCTATCGGGGCAACGCGGCGCTCCTGCGCCGGCCCTCTGCTGCCCTGGTCGGCAGCCGCGACCTGAACCCGGCCGGCGAGGCGTTTGCCCGCAAAGTGGGCAGGCTGGCAGCCCAAGAGGACCTTGTCCTCGTATCCGGCAACGCGCGCGGCGCGGACCGGATCGCGCAGGAAGCCTGCCTGGATGCGGGAGGCGCAGTGATTGCCGTTCTGCCGGACGGCTTACAGGATCATGCTCCGGACTCTGAACGAATCCTATTTTTATGCCAGTGGGGCTGGCATCTGCCCATGGCCTCCTATCGCGCGCTGGAGCGCAACCGCCTGATTCATGCGCTGGGCAGGAAAACACTTGTGGCGCAATCCGGGCTCACGGGCGGAACGCGGCGCGGTGCAGAGGAGAATCTGCGCCGGGGCTGGAGTCCGCTGTTCGTTCACGAAGACGGCAGCCCCGGCTGCGCAGCGCTGATCTCCCTCGGCGCCTCGCCTGTTCGGCTGGAAGCTCTTTTTTCCATTCGTTCCTTGCAGCCCTGGACGCATGAATAAATCTTGTATTTATCTTGTATTTTATGTACCACTGTGCTATAATATATAAAATGGAAGTATTATCACGCAAGCCAAAATCTGGGAGGTAAAGAATTATGTGTGGAATCGTTGGTTATCTCGGAAGCCGTCAGGCGGCGCCGATCCTGCTGGATGGGCTTTCCAAACTCGAATATCGCGGCTATGACTCTGCGGGCGTATGTATCATGTCAGACGGAGAACTCAAGGTCGCCAAGGCCAAGGGCCGTCTGGCCAATCTGAGCGGTCTGACCGACGGCGGCCGCGCCATTCAGGGGACCTTCGGCATCGGACATACCCGCTGGGCGACGCACGGCGCCCCCTCCGATGTCAACAGTCACCCCCATATGGCCGACGCCGGCAAGATCGCCGTGGTCCACAACGGCATCATCGAAAACTACCTCAAGCTCAAGGAAGATCTGATCCGCAAGGGCAAACACTTCCAGTCCGAGACGGACACCGAGGTTGTGGCGAATCTGGTGGAATACTACTATGACAAGCTGCAGGACTTTCCCCGGGCAGTCCGTCGCGCTGTGGGGCAGCTGGAGGGCAGCTATGCTCTGGGCATTCTCTGCCAGGACAACCCCGGCACCATGATCGCGGTCAAGAAGGAGAGCCCCCTGATCTTCGGCTTCGGCGAGGGGGAGAACTTCATCGCCTCCGATGTGCCTGCCATCCTGAAGTACACCCGCAAGGTGGTCTATCTCAACGACGGCGATACGGTCATCTTCACCAAAGACACCGCCCGGTTCTACGACGCCTTCTTTGATTCCGTGGAGCGGACGCCCGAGATCATCGACTGGGACATCACCGCCGCCGAGAAGTGCGGCTATGACCACTTCATGATTAAGGAGATCCACGAGCAGCCCAAGGCCGTCAAGGGGACCCTCTCCCCCCGCATCCGTGAAGGCCGCGTGGTCCTCGACGACATCAATCTCTCCAAGGAGTATCTGCAGGACCTCAAGCGCATCTATATCGTGGCCTGCGGTTCCTCCTACTATGTGGGCTGCCTGGGCAAGCATATTCTGGAGAAGACCTGCCGTATTCCGGTGGAGCCGATTCTGGCCTCCGAATTCCGCTATTCCGAGTCGGTTTTGGGAAAAGACACCTTGGTTTTGATCATCTCCCAGTCCGGTGAGACCGCGGACACCAAGGCCGCCCTCATGGAGGCCAAGCGCCAGGGGGCGAGGACTCTAGCCATCGTCAACGTGGTGGGCTCAGCCATCGCCAAGGAAGCCGATGACGTGATCTACACTTGGGCAGGACCCGAAATTGCCGTGGCCACCACCAAGGCCTTCTCCACCCAGCTCTCCGTCATCTATCTGATTGCCCTGTACATCGCGGATTTGCTGGGAACTATCCCGCCTGCAGATTATCAGACGCTGATCGGCGAGCTGATGACCCTGGATCAGAAGATCGCCCTGTGCCTGACGGAGGACAATATCGCCAAGATCCGCTATTATGCCCAGCAGTATTTTATGGTCCGCGACGCCTTCTTTATCGGCCGGAACGTGGACAGTGCCATCTGTCTTGAGGGCAGCCTGAAGCTCAAGGAAATCGCCTATATCCACTCCGAGGCCTACGCTGCAGGCGAGCTCAAGCACGGACCCATCTCCCTGATCGAGGAGGGGACGCTGGTCGTCGCCGTCGCAACCGTGGATTCTCTCTTTGATAAAACCATGTCCAACGTCAAGGAGGTCCGCGCCCGCGGCGCCGATGTCTTCGCTGTGACCACGGAAAAGCACGCGGAGGAGATCAAAAAGACCGTTCCCTCATTCATCACCGTCCCCGTGACCCACCCCCTGCTCCAGCCCAGCCTGTCCATCATTCCCCTGCAGACCTTCTCTTATTATGTCGCGCTGCTGCGCAACTGTGATGTAGATAAGCCCCGCAACCTGGCAAAATCCGTCACTGTGGAGTAAGATAACGCGGGCACTCATGCCAAAACCGCCCGCTGTTCATCAACAGCAGAAAGTGAGGAATCCATCATGAAACTTCCCGGCAATACCGTCTGGTCCGACCGCAAGCACACCATCTTCGGCCTTCCCTGGTCCTTCACGCGCTACATCCTCACCGACGAAAAGCTTCTGATCATCAAGGGCTTTATCAAGCAGACCGAGGAGGAGATCCGCCTCTACCGCATTCTGGATATGTCTCTGACCCGCTCCGTGACCGAACGGATTGACCGCGTCGGCACCATCCACTGCTGCTCCTCCGACAAGACCGCATCTGAGTTTGACATCAAGCGCGTCAAGAACGCCCGGAAGGTCAAGGAGCTGCTCTCCGACCTCGTGGAGAAGCAGCGCATCGCCCGGGGGGTCAATATCCGCGAAGAGATGACTCCGAACCTCTTCGACGCCAACCACGACGGAATCCACGACGCAATCGAGCAATAACCCGTTTTTTTCTGTGATAGGCAATAGGAAAACGTTCTGTTTTCCTATTGCCTATCTCTTTGTTTTCTGGTATAATATATCGTATGAAACTATCGAATGCGGTGAATTCAACATGAATGAATATATTTCTGTCCGGGGAGCGCGGGCAAACAATCTGAAAAACGTGGACCTGACCATTCCGCGCGACAAATTCGTGGTTTTCACAGGCCTGTCCGGGTCCGGAAA
>CALYTU010000077.1 GCA_945487445.1 uncultured Clostridia bacterium
ACGCTGCCAATGTTCACGCATTTTTCTCAAACTGTGGTCTTGACGAGGGGACCATTATACCCTTCGATCAAATATTAGTGTCAGAGTTCCTCGCCCGGTCCGTGTTGCGCGGGTCCACCTCGTCCATGAACTCCCGGTACTCCAGATTGGTAGCGGGGTTCACATAGTTGGGAATCTCCGGCGTTCTGGCCACTTGGGGAATCTCCAGGCTTTGCTTTTGTTGATTCTTATTCGACATCTTTCATCCCTCCGGGAATAGGTTGCCCGATGGAAGGGAAAGTATACGAGGGAGCGAAAACCTGGCCGGTTTTCTTGTCAAAGAATTCTGCGTCAAAAAAATCTTTGCATAATCCACCCGCCTGTGCTATAATATCTAAATAGTACACCCGGGAGCGTGGATAACTCCCGGAGTTTTTGGAAACGGAGCGATACCGCCATGCCTGAGACTCTGCTTGACCGTCTTTCTCTTGAACTGCCTGAGATCCCCCTTCTGGGAGAGGAACCACTGGCAAAGCACACCTCCTTCCGCATCGGCGGACCCGCCGAGGTAATGATCTGCCCCCGCGACGAAAGGGAGCTGGTCTTGGTTCTGGCCGCGTGCCGCGCCGCTGTCGTCTCGCCTCGCGTTCTTGGGGCCGGAACGAATATTCTGGCCCCGGACGGCGGCGTTTCCGGTGTTGTTATCTCCACGCGGAGGCTGGAAGGGTTGACCCGGAACGAGGATGGGACCGTGACCGCCGGAGCCGGCGTGTTGCTGGCACGGCTTGCGGTCTTTGCCCAACGTCACGGGCTCGCCGGGCTGGAGTTTGCCCACGGGATTCCCGGCACCGTGGGCGGCGGCTTGTACATGAACGCTGGTGCGTACGGCGGGGAGTTGAGTCAGGTGATTGTCTCCGCGCGGTTTGTGACCCCG
Organism: uncultured Clostridia bacterium; assembly: GCA_945487445.1. Classification (GTDB taxonomy): domain Bacteria; phylum Bacillota; class Clostridia; order Oscillospirales; family Oscillospiraceae; genus JAFRPC01. The sequence goes on from CALYTU010000077.1 coordinate 914, forward strand.
CAGGGAGATGTAAGATGCGTCACAGGAGAGGAAATGGGCCTGTCCTACCGACACAGCGCCTTTATGGACCTGCCCGGCGTCATCGTCTCGGCGACCTTCCGGCTGACGCCGGGAGATCCGGAGGCCATTCTTGCCCGGATGCGGGAACTGATGGAGAAGCGAAGAGCGTCCCAACCTCTGGACCTGCCCTCGGCGGGCTCCACCTTCAAACGTCCCGTGGGAGGCTATGCCGCCGCTTTGATCCAGGAAGCCGGCCTCAAGGGCTTCCGGGTCGGGGACGCCGCTGTTTCCACAAAACATTCCGGGTTCGTGGTCAATTTGGGCAGCGCCACCTGCGCGGACGTTCTGACCCTCATCGACCGGGTCCGGGAGCGGGTCCGGGAAGCGTCTGGGATTGAGTTGGAGCCGGAAGTCAGAATTTGGCAAAGTGACAGGTGACATGCGACAAGGGACAGTTGCTGTAGCGGCGTACGCTGTGCCTGCTTTTGACGTGCTGCGCGGTATCAGATCTGCTGCAGGAGGACGAACGACATTGAAGCTGTGTGAACGTGTATATTCTTATTATAATAGTAACTGATCCGATTCTTTTCAAATATTTCTCGGATTCCTTTTCTGGGAAGGAGCGCAGCATTCTCCGAAGCAAGGTCAGGGGAAGAATTCGATAACGCGAAGACAGGTACTTACGATGAATGAAATAACACTGATGTCTTTCGGATACCTGTACGGTGTTCCGATGGATGCTGATACAATCATTGGAACGAGAGGCTTGCCGAATCCCTATTGGGTGGAGGAGTTGAAGCACAGCACCGGCCTAGACAAGGCGGTCCGGGACTATGTGTTTTCTACCCCGGAGGCGGAGCGGTATTTTGAGATCGTGCTTGCCATGATCCGGCAGCGGATCGCCATTTATGCGCAGTATAACAGCCTCCTGAAAACACCCCTGGTCATCGGCGTTGGTTGTTCCGGGGGCAAGCACCGGTCCGTTAGTATGGTCTGGCGGCTGGCGCAGGCCCTGAAGGCCGACGGGATTTCCCTGCGCGTATTGCACCGGGATATTCAAAAGTAATTACAAAGGACAAAAAGAAAAATGGATGCGATACAAAAATCCGAGACAAAGCTGGAGCGCTCCTGCGGGGCGGTGGTGTTTACCCGGAAGGTGGGGCTGATCCAATATGTGATCATCCGGTCGCTGGCGGGACGTTACGGCTTCCCCAAGGGCCACGTTGAGCCTGGGGAGACCGAGGAGGAGACCGCTCTGCGGGAGATCCGGGAGGAAGTCGGTCTTCGCCCCAGGCTGATTCCCGGGTTTCGGACGGAGGACGAATATCTCCTTCCTCAGAAACCGGGCACGAGAAAACGGGCGGTCTACTTCCTGGCGGAGTATGAAAATCAGCCCCTTCGCCCTTTGAGGTCCGAGCTGCGTTCGGCTGCGCTGATGCCCTACGCGGCGGCCATGGAGACGCTGGAATTTGAGAACATCCGCCGAATTCTGACCGAGGCCAATGAGTTTTTGAGCCGAAGTATTCCCTGAGAACCCCGGAGGTGAACAATATGTCTTTTTCCTCAGACGCAAAGGCGGAGCTTTGCAGAGATTTTATCAATAAGAAGTGCTGCGCGCTGGCGGAGGCCAGCGGGGTGTTGCTGTTTTGCAATACCGTTGGGTCGGAGCAGATCAAGATTGTCACCGAGAGTCCGGCCTTTGCCGCGCGTCTGCCTCAGCTCTTTCATAAGGCCTTCAGGTTGGACTTCGACGAGGTGCAGGAGGGCGGGAAGTGCGTCTTTTTGTTCCATGACCGGTCGCGGATCTCGCAGATCTTCGAGGCAATCGGTTACAGTCCTTCCGAGAGCATCACCCTCCATGTCAACTACGGCCTTTTGGAAAAGGACTGCTGTCGTCTGTCCTTCCTGCGGGGGGCCTTCCTGGCCGGAGGCTCCGTGACGGACCCGGCCAAACGCTACCACATGGAGCTGGCCACCAACCACCACAAGGTCAGCCGGGAGACGGAGCGCCTGCTGCTGGAGCAGGACTTTGCACCTAAGGCCACAATGCGCAACGGCAGCTCCATCCTTTATTTCAAGCAGAGCGACGCCATTGAGGATTTTCTGTCCTGGCTGGGGGCGCCCGTGGCGGCCATGGGGGTTATGGAGGCCAAGATCGAAAAGGACATGAAGAACAAAATCAACCGCATCGTCAACTGTGACAATGCCAATACCTCAAAGGTGGTCGAGGCGGCCCAGACTCAGATCACGGCGATTCGCGCCCTCCGCGACCGGGGGCGATTCGATACCCTGCCCGAGAAGCTCCGCCGGACCGCCGATCTGCGGGAGCAGAACCCCGAGGCCAATCTGAACGAGCTGGCCGCGATGTTCGACCCTCCGCTCACCAAGTCAGCGTTAAACCATAGGCTTCGGAAGCTCTGCGAGCTGGCGCAGACGGAGTGAGATGAGTCTGCAGACGCAAACAGGGAGCACGGCTTCGCAGTACCAACGACACACATTCAGGAGGAACGGACCATGTCCTTTGTGCATCTCCACTTACATACGGAGTACAGCCTGTTGGACGGCGCATGCCGGATCGGGAGGCTGATGGAACGGGTGAAGGAGCTGGACCAGACGGCTGTTGCGATCACGGATCACGGCGTCATGTACGGCGTGATCGACTTCTACAAGGCCGCCAAGGCCGCCGGAATCAAGCCAATCATTGGCTGCGAGGTCTATGTGGCGCCCCGGTCCCGGTTCGACAAGGTTCACGGGATCGACAACGAAAACGCCCATCTGGTCCTGCTGTGCAGGAACGAGACGGGCTACCGAAATCTGAGCTATCTGGTCTCCCGGGGTTTTTTGGACGGCTTCTACGGCCGCCCCCGGATCGACATGGACCTGCTTCGCGCACATTCTGAGGGCCTGATTGCCCTTTCCGCCTGTCTGGCAGGAGCCATTCCCCGTAAGCTGAAAGTCGACGATTACGAGGGAGCCAAGGCCGTCGCGGCGGAATACAGCCGCATCTTCGGGCCGGACAACTTTTATCTGGAGCTCCAGGACCACGGGATTGCCGAGCAGGCCAAGGTCAACCCCATGCTGCTGCGCCTGTCGCGGGAGCTGAATCTGCCGATGGTGATCACGAACGACGCGCACTATCTGCGCAAGGAGGATGCGGCCACCCAGGATGTGCTCATGTGCATCCAAATGGGGAAGACTGTGGACGACCCAAACCGGATGCGCTTCGAGAGCGACGAGTTCTATGTCAAGTCTGAGCAGGAGCTGCGCATGCTCTTCCCCCAGCTGGACGAAGCCTTTAAAAACACTGTCCGGATTGCGGAACGATGCAGTGTGGACTTCGAATTCGGCCATTACCATCTGCCCGAATTTTCGGCCCCGAACGGCTCCGATTCACTGTCTTATTTCCAAAAGCTTTGTGAAGAGGGCTTTGCCGAGCGCTACCCCGCTGCCCCTTCCGAATATCGCCGACGTCTGGACTACGAGATGGGCGTCATCGAGAAGATGGGCTACGTGGACTATTTTCTGATCGTGGCCGATTTCATCCGCTGGGCCAAGGAGCAGGGAATCCCCGTGGGACCCGGCAGAGGCTCCGGTGCGGGCTCCATCGCCGCCTATTGCATGCACATTACCGAAATCGACCCCATGCAGTACGCTCTGATTTTCGAGCGATTTCTGAACCCGGAGCGGGTCTCCATGCCGGATTTCGACACGGATTTCTGTCAGGAGCGAAGGGGAGAGGTCATCGAATATGTGACCCGGAAATACGGAAAGGATCGGGTGGCCCAGATCGTCACATTTGGCACCATGGCCGCCCGTGGCGCGGTCCGGGACGTGGCCCGGGCGCTGAACATGACCTACGCCGAGGCCGATGTTGTGGCAAAGGCCATCCCGAACGAGCTCCACATCACCCTGGATTCCGCCCTTACCAAGAACCCCAGGCTGAAAAAGATGTATGACGAGGACCCAAAGGTGAAACGGCTCATTGATACTGCCCGTGACATTGAGGGCATGCCCCGCAATACCTCCACTCACGCCGCAGGCGTGGTCATCACCCGCCTGCCCGTCTCCGACTATGTCCCCCTGGCAAGGAACGAGGACACCATTGTTACCCAGTTCACCATGACCACCATCGAGGAGCTGGGCCTGCTGAAGATGGATTTTTTGGGTCTTCGCAATCTGACCGTCATTGACGACGCGGAGCGGCAGATTCGGCGGCTGGTCCCCGGCTTTTCCATGAAGCAGATCCCGGACGACGATCCGGCTACCTTCGCCATGCTGGGCGAGGGCAAGACCTCCGGCGTTTTCCAGCTCGAGTCGAGCGGCATCACCGGCGTCTGCGTCCAGATGAAGCCTCAGTCCATTGAAGATATGACCGCCATTGTGGCACTCTATCGTCCCGGTCCCATGGAGTCCATTCCGAAATTCATCCAGTCCAAGCACCACCCGGAGACCATCTCCTATATCACCCCCCAGCTCCAAACCATTCTGAACGTGACCTACGGCTGCATCGTCTATCAGGAGCAGGTCATCGAGATCTTCCGCAAGCTGGGCGGCTACACCCTGGGTCAGGCCGACAATATGCGCCGGGCCATCTCCAAGAAAAAGCAGAACGTTATCGTGCAGGAGCGCCAGGCCTTCGTCTACGGCGATCCTGCCCGGGGCATCCCGGGCGCAGTGGCAAACGGCGTCGGCGAGCGGGCCGCCCAGAAGATATACGACGAGATCCTGGACTTTGCCAACTACGCCTTCAACAAGGCCCACGCCGTCTGCTACGCCAAGGTCAGCTACGACACAGCCTGGCTCAAGTGCCACTATCCCAGGCAGTATATGGCCGCCCTCATGACCTCCATGCTCTCGGACACGGAGAAGGTGGCGGGCTATATCGCCGACTGTAAGGACATGGGGATCGGTCTTCTGCCCCCGGACGTGAACCGTTCCGAGGATGTCTTCACCGTGGAGGGCGAGAACATCCGCTTTGGGCTGGGCGCTGTGAAGAACATTGGCCGGGGCCTGATCCGCAAGATGACAGCCGAGCGCGACCACGGCGGACCATTTACGGGCATCCGGGATTTTTGCAGACGAATGGGGGAGACGGAGCTCAACAAGCGCGCTGTGGAGAATTTGATCAAGTGCGGCGCCATGGACGCTTTCGGTCTGCGTCGCAGTCAGCTTTTGGCGGTTTATGAGTCCGTCATGGGCTGGATCAGCACCCAGAGCAGACGCAATCTCTCCGGCCAGGTCAGCCTCTTTGACAGTCTGAACGACCGGGAGGCTGAGATGACCGTCCAGGTGCCGGATATTCCCGAGCTGGACCTGTTTGAACTGCTGACCTATGAGAAGCAGACCACCGGCCTCTATCTCTCCGGCCATCCGATGGATAAGTACCGTCAGTCCCTGCGTCGAACCCAGGCCGTCCCCATCCGGGATGTGACGGGGGAGGAAAGCCGCTTCCGTGACGGCGACACCGTGACGGTCTGCGGCGTGGTCCAGACCGTGACGCAGAAGACAACACGCAATCACAGCATGATGGCCTATGTGACCTTGGAGGACGATACCGCTTCCGTGGAACTGCTGGTATTCTCCTCGGTCCTCTCCCGCTGCGAGGACTTGCTGGCTGTGGGTGCTCCCTTGGCGGTGGAGGGTCGCGTCTCCCTGCGCGACGAAAAGCCGACCCAGCTCATGGTGAACAGCGTGCTGGACCTGGAAACCTATACCAGGATCGGCGGCGCGCCGAAGCGTGTCCTGGGCCGGGTCGACGCCTGCCAAAGGCTCTATCTGAGGCTGCCCTCCGAGGACAGCCTCGAGTACCAGAAGACCCGCGCGGTTCTCAACATGTTCCCGGGCGGGATCCAGGCCGTGCTCTACTTTGCCGATACCGGCATCCGCCGAGGCGCTTATTGCACGCCCGAGGCCGTCATGGTGGAGGAGCTGCGGAGCCTGCTCGGGGAGGATGCGGTGATAGAAAAATAGCCCCCGCCCACCGCGGGCAGGGCCTTTCAATGATAGAATGAAAGGGTGATAGAAAAATAACCCCCGCCCACCGCGGGCAAGGGCCTTTCAATGATAGAATGAAAGAACGAAAAATGAGAGAATGATTGTACTGTACAGAGTATCTATTCAGTAGCCCCATCTGTCATTTCGAACGAAGTGAGAAATCC
>CALYTU010000078.1 GCA_945487445.1 uncultured Clostridia bacterium
GGATATAAGAGCGTGATGACACAAACGAATCGGGCAGTCCGTTCCTCGGAGCGGACGCCGCGCAAATTTTCCAAGAGGAAATTCAGCCGATCCCAGTCCGTCACACATTCCGGTGCACCGTAGCGGGCGGAATAGATCCCCGGGGCTCCGCCCAAAACGTCTACGCAAAGGCCGGAGTCGTCGGCAATAGCCGGCAGCCCTGTCGCCTCCATAACGGCCCGTGCCTTGAGCTCGGAATTCTCCTCGAAGGTAGTTCCCGTCTCCTCCACGTCGATGTGAACGCCGAGGTCGGACTGAAGCACCAATTCCATATCATATTTGTCCAGAATTGCCTGGATCTCTGCCAGCTTATGACGGTTTTGAGAAGCAAGTACAACTTTCATAGGATGATATACCTCTTTAAGATCTCACACAATTCCGCGTTTCCCTTGCGGCACAGTTCCAGAAGGGAAAGCTGTTCCTCAAGCGTGTAGGGTCTTCCCTCTCCTGTGGCCTGCAGCTCGATGATCCGCCCTTCCGCCGTCATAACGCAGTTCATGTCAACCGCAGCATGACTGTCTTCCTCATAGCAGAGGTCCAGCATTGGCCGGTTGTCAACAACCCCGGCTGAAATCCCGCTGACATAGGTGGTAAGCGGCATGGTCTCCAGGTCGCCGCGCTTTTTCAATCGTTTCAGCGCCAGAGCCAGGGCAAGAAAACCGCCGGTGACGGATGCGGTCCGTGTGCCTCCGTCGCCCTGCAAAACGTCGCAGTCGATGGTTACGGTCCGCTCCCCCAAAGCCAACAAATCGACGGCGCCGCGAAGGCTGCGCCCGATCAGGCGCTGAATCTCCGCGCTCCGGGCAGAGAGCTTGAGCTTGGAGATGTCACGACCGGAGCGTTCCCGGTTGGCCCTGGGCAGCATAGAATACTCCGCTGTGACCCACCCGCCCTGCTTGACATGCAGGGGGACCTTATTCTCCACAGAGGCGTTGCACAGAACCACGGTGCTGCCGATCTCAATCAAGCAGGAGCCTTCCGCAAATTTGGTAAAATCAGGGGTAATCTTCACGGGGCGAAGCTGGTCATACGATCTGCCGTCTATCCGTGTCATAGCAATCTCCTTCTCCATACAAAATATCCGTCACCCTTCTTTCATGCTCGCGTCGGAGCCAATCGGCGTCAGAGTATCGCAAGCTTTCGCTCAGAGCAGGGCGTCTACAAATTCTCTTGCCTGGAAGGGCATGAGATCGTCAATGCCCTCTCCGACACCGATATACTTCACCGGAATCTGCAGCTCGTCCGCCACGGCGATCACGATACCGCCCTTGGCTGTGCCGTCCAGCTTAGTCAGGACGATACCCGTGACCCCGGCAATCTGCTTGAACTGCTTGGCCTGCAAAAGACCGTTCTGCCCGGTGGTTCCGTCGAGCACCAGCAGGACCTCCTTGCTGCTATTGGGCAGCTCGCGATCAATGACCCGGCTGATCTTGCCAAGCTCGTTCATCAAATTGGCCTTGTTGTGCAGCCGGCCGGCAGTATCGCAAATGATGACGTCCGCGCCGCGAGCTTTCGCGGCGGAAATGCCGTCATAGACCACGGCAGCAGGGTCCGCCCCTTCATGCTGACGAACAAGCTCCACACCCGCGCGGTTCGCCCAAATCTCGAGCTGATCGGCTGCAGCGGCGCGAAAGGTATCCGCCGCACAGAGCAGAATGCGTTTTCCTTCCCCGGCAAGCTGACTGGACAGCTTGCCGATGGTTGTGGTCTTGCCCACGCCGTTGACGCCGATCACCAGCACGACCGCAGGCTTGGTGTCGAGATCCAGAGCGGAATCACCAACCTCCAGCATCTCCACAAGAATATCTTTTAATGCCTCGTGGACCTCCTCTGCTTCGCGGAGCTTCTGCGTTTTGACCCGCTCGCGCAAGGCCTCCACGGTCTTGAGGGAGGTTTCCACGCCGATATCGGCCAGGATCAACCGCTCCTCCAGTTCCTCATAAAACTCTTCGTCCACGCCGCGAAAGGCGGGGAAAATGTTTCCTAAACTCTTTTTGGTCTTGGTCAGACCTTTTTTGATCTTATCAAAAAAACCCATGTTTCCTCCATTGAAATGCTTTCATTGAGAAAGCCCTGTTTCAATCTGAATCGGAATCGTTTACTGATTCTGCCATTCATTTTATCCAAAAACCGCATTTTGTATTATACCGTAGTCTTCAAACCCAGCTCCTTTTCCAACCCGTCCAGATCCAGATGCAGAATCTTGGATACGCCCTGCTCCTGCATGGTGACGCCGAACAGTGCGTCTGCCTCTTCCATCGTACCACGGCGGTGCGTAATGACGATAAACTGAGTTTTGGCGCAAAGCTGTCGCAGGTAGGCGGCATAGCGTTCCACGTTTCTATCATCCAGGGCGGCGTCGATCTCGTCAAGCATGCAAAAGGGCGTGGGACGCACCTTCAAAATTGCAAAGTACAAAGCAATGGCCACAAAGGCCTTTTCGCCGCCGGAGAGCAGCGTGATCGTCTTGAGCTGCTTCCCGGGGGGCTGGACCTTGATCTCAATTCCGCAAGACAGCGGCTCGTTTGGATTCTCCAGCTCCAGAGACGCCCGGCCGCCGCCGAACATCTCCACGAAAGTCTCGCCAAAATAGTGGTTGATGCGGACAAATTCCTCCGTAAAGATTTCTGTCATGTGCCTGGTGATGTCCCGGATGATCCCCTCCAACTCCCGCTTGGATTGAATCACGTCGTCCCGCTGGCCGGAGAGGTAAGTATAACGTTCGTTCACCCGCTCAAATTCCTCGATGGCGCCCAAATTCGGCGTACCAAGGCCGTGAATCTTTCGGCGCAGCTCCGCTACCCTTCGGTTGGCGACCGTGACGGATTCCATTTCGGCCGCGTATGCAGGTGCGGTTGAGGGGGTCAGCTCATAACTGTCCCAAAGCTTGTCAACGATCTGCTTTTCCTCCAGGCGAGCTGTGTTCTTTTTTGTCTCCAGACGGGCGGACTCTCGTTCCATGTCGATGATGTCTTTATTCTTCTGCTGAGCGTCCCGATCCGTGACGGTGCGCTGCGTCTCCGTCTCATTGCGATGTTCAATCGCCTCACGCAGCGCAGTCCGAAGGACTTCGGTCTGCACGGTCTGATCGGATAAAAGCCCGTTGTTCTCCCCGATCCGATCCTCAAGCAGACGGCTCTGGCTTTCCAGCTCTTCGATCAGCTCCTGCTTCTGGCTTCGGTCGCCTTCCAAAGAGGCTGCAAGCTCCTCCAACTGGCGCAGGCTCTCCATTGCAGTCAGCTTTTCCGCGTTGAGTCCGGCCACAGCCATCTTCTTCTCAGTCAGCTCATCGGTCAGGCTGCTGCCCTCCTTGCTGAGCTGCGTCTGATCCACGGATAGCGCATCAATGGCGGCGGAGAGCTCGCGGCCTCTGGCCTCCAGCGTTTCACTGTCACGATTCAGAGCAGCTAAGCGCCGTGCATCAGTTTTGATCCGTTCCCCCAGCGCGTCAAGCTCGCGCTGGTTGCCGTCGCCCGCCTGACAAATCGCGTCGAACAGGACGGCGTATTGTTTTTCCTCGCCCTCCAGGCGAAGAATCTGATCCTCAAATTCTCTTAACTTTCCAAGAATGGCAGTCTGCTCGAAGCCCACCAGATCCCGCTGACGGTTGGCCTCGGCGGACTCCCGGCTCAACGCTTCCCGTTGGGCGGTCAGCTTGGAAACCTGGGCCTCCAGACGGCTGAGCTCATTCGCGCGGGACAGAACGCCGGCAGAACGACTGACGCTGCCGCCAGTCATGGAGCCGCCGGCATTCATCACCTGACCGTCCAGGGTGACGATTTTAAACCGACTTTTATAGCGACGGGCGATCGCAATCGCGTCGTCCATTGTCTCAACGATCACGGTACGTCCCAGCAGGTTTTCGACAACCCGACGGTACCGCTCGTCAAATCTTACCAGCGAGGATGCAATTCCGATAAATCCGCTGCATTCTTCCAGCCCGCGCTCTTGCAGCAAACGGCTCTCCATGGCGGAAAGGGGCAGAAAGGTTGCGCGGCCCACGTCCCGGAGCTTAAGCTGCATAATCGCCTGCTTGGCGTCTTCCTCAGAGGAAACAACCACGTGCTGCATAGCGCTGCCCAAAGCAATCTCCAGCGCGACAGAGTATCGGTCGTCCGTCTGGATCAGGCGGGAGAATGGACCAAATATATTTCGCAGCGTCCCATTGTCGGCCTGCTGCATAACAAATTTGACTGCTTTTGAGTAGCCCTCATATTCCCGCTCCATCTCACGGAAGAGGTTGAGCCGGGAGACGACTGTATCCAGTCTGACGCTGCAATCCTGGAGCTCCTGCCGGAGCTGTTCAGCTTTTTCCTCACGGGTTTTCTGACGCAGCGCGTAACCGGCCAGCGCATTTTTGCATCCCTGCGCCTCCTCCCGTGCCGTCTCCAGCGACTTGCGGCAATCCGTCAGCTGCTTCGCGGTCTCGTCCTTTCTGGCAAGCGCAGCATCCCGATCCGCGTTCAGCTCCTCCTCCCGCTCGCGACTGCGGGTCATTGCCTCGGTCAACGCAGCGATATCCGCTCGTTTGGCGGCCAGATCAGCCGCGCAGGCTGCGTGTCGATTGCGTAGCTCCAGATAATTTCGGTTCATGCCCTCGGAGGACTCCGTCAGCGTTTGCAAATCTTTCTGGATAGCAGCAAGACGCAGCTCGAGCGTGCGCGTCTCGCTGTCGATCTCAGCCAAGCGTTCACGTCGCTCCAAGATTTGGTCCCGGATGCTGCTGCGGCGGCCGTCCTCGTCGGAAAGCTCCTGGCGCAGACGGGCCAGATTTTCCGCAGCATTGCGCTTCTCGCCCTCCAGCACGTCTCCTCGCCCGGAAAGGCGCTGCAGCTCGGTCTCCGCCTGCGAGATGGCCTCACGGCGGGTCTCGATTTCCACATCTCGCTCGTGAAGTTCCCCGCTCAGACGCTCCGCTTTTTTATAAAGTGCCTCCAGATTCTCGTGCTCCCGGGCCAGAATGAAGGCGGCAGCGTTATAATCCTCCTCCGCCTTCTGCGCGGCGGCTGCCAGTGTTTGCAGGCTGTGGAGCCAAACCGCAACCTCCTGTCCCTTGAGCTCTTCGCGCAGGGCAAGGTATTTTTTTGCCTTCTCCGACTGCTCCCGCAGGGGCCCCACCTGGAGCTCCAGTTCGGAGATCTTGTCGTTGATGCGCATTAAATTGTCTTCCGTTCGCTCCAGGCGGCGTTCCGTCTCTTCCTTACGGTGACGGTATTTGGAGATACCCGCGGCCTCCTCGAAGATCTCGCGGCGATCTGTGCTTTTAACGGAAAGAATCTCGTCGATCCGGCCCTGAGAAATATTGGAATATCCCTCCTTGCCAAGACCCGTATCCATAAAGAGCTCGTTCACATCGCGCAGCCGCGCGGATTGCTTGTTGATATAGAATTCATTTTCGCCGGACCTGAAGTAGCGGCGTGTGACCATCACCTCGTCGCTGTCTATCATGAAATACCGATCGGAGTTGTCAAAAATCAGGCTGGCCTCGGCAAAGCCGAGCTGTGGGCGCTTCAATGTGCCACCGAAGATCACGTCCTCCATTTTGACGCCCCGCAGAGACCTGGAGCTCTGTTCGCCCATGACCCAGCGAATTGCGTCGGAAATATTGGATTTGCCGGACCCGTTGGGCCCAACAATGGCAGTGATATCGCCGTCAAATTGCAGACGGATCTTGTCCGGAAAGCTTTTAAAGCCCTGCAGGTCGAGGGATTTCAGGTACACAGGCTTACTCCTACTCATAGAAATTCACTGTATTATAACAGAATTCCCGCCTTATTGCAAGACGGGAATTCTGTTTTTTTAAAAACCGATCGGATTCTGAATCATTTTATTGCGGAATTGGTTTGCAGGTAGTCTTCCCGCCACAGAATCATTTCCTTGGTGGTAATCCTACGGCCATCGTGTTCATACACGTGATCCATCCAATGCCGCATTCCCAGCTTTTTCTGCATGCCGCCGGAGGCCTCATTAAAGTCAAAATAACCCGCGTTGACAAATTCCAGGTCTGCATCAAGGAAGAACCGCGCAAAAGCGGCTCGAAACACCGCGCTCATGATCCCCTGCCGCCACCAGTATTCGTTCAGAACGCAGGAAAGAGACACGCCACGCTTTTGCCTGAGCGTTTCATCCATCTCCAAAAACGGATACCTGCCAATGGAAAAATTGCCGATGACCTTCCCGCTCTGTTTCAGCGCAACGGCAAAGCAAGTGACGGGATGAGAAGTATCCATGATCCACATCAAAATCTCCCGCGCGTCCTCCACGCTTTCGACCGGGATGTTGCCGCTGAGCCGCTGCTGCTCCTTCTGCGAAAGAAATTCAAACAGGTCATTGAGATCCCCCTCCCGAAACGGACGCAGAAAAACGCGGTCTGTCTCGATTGGCTTTTGGATCATCAAATCAGAGACCTCTTTCAGGACTGTTTTCGCAAACTCGGATAAATCCATGGGAGCACCTCCAGTTTCTATGTATCATTCTGTTCTCGTTGTTCTGCTTTGGGCCACGTGAGCTACGTTTATGGCTATAGGGAATGGAATAGTACCTTTCCAGCATGTCCACCCATTGATGCGCCAGATCTGCGTTTGGAATGCAGAGAAGGATTCTTGTTTGGCCCTCCAGCCACCGCTGATTGATGACCAGCATGGCTTCATGGCTTTTGCCCCTCCCGGCTTCGTCGCAGAGGATGACGCCCTTTTGACAGGGAGAGCGCAGGGCAAAGCTGGCAGCTGCAATTCGGAAGGGGTATACCTGAATATCAGAGGACGCATAGACAGGCAAAAAATGCTCACGCGCAGAGAGACTATCCAGCATTCTGGCAGCGTAATACGCATGAAACGGCGTTTGCAGCAACATCATTCATACTCCGCGATACACGCTGTTTATGAATCTGATTATAACAAATGAAGACTCTTTTTGCAATTACAACATATCTGTTCAGTATCCTGTCATTTCGAGGCGATTCATCGCCGAGAAATCCGT
>CALYTU010000079.1 GCA_945487445.1 uncultured Clostridia bacterium
CGGATTTCTCGGCGATGAATCGCCTCGAAATGACAGGATACTGAACAGATACCATGGCAGAATGAAAGAGAGAAATCAGGATGAAAAGAGACCGGCTCATGCGAGCCGGTCTCATGTATCTTATTCGAAAAAGTGGATCAGGCCAGAGCGGCGGTGATAATGGCCATTTTATAGACCTCGTCGGCGTTGCAGCCGCGGGAGAGGTCGTTGATGGGGGCGTTCAGACCCTGCAGGATGGGGCCGTAGGCAGCGAAGCCGCCCAGACGCTGGGCAATCTTATAGCCGATGTTGCCGGCCTCAATGTTGGGGAAGATAAAGGTGTTGGCATAGCCGGCGACCTTGCTGCCGGGGAACTTCAGCTGACCAACCGTGGGGGAGACGGCAGCGTCAAACTGCATCTCGCCGTCGATGGCAAGCTCGGGGGCCAGCTCCTTAGCCTTGGCAGTGGCAGCCTGGCTCAGAGCCACAGTGCCGCCCTTGCCGGAACCCTTGGTGGAGAAGCTCAGCACTGCAACCTTGGGGTCGATGCCGAAGACCTTGGCGGTTTTGGCGGTCTCAATGGCGACCTCAGCCAGCTTTTCGGCAGCGGTAAAGGTCACGTTACCTTCCTTGTCAACGGTGTCCTGGTAGTCGATGTTGATGGCGCAGTCGCCCATAGCCAGGAGCTCCTGACCGTCCTTACCCTCCCGGGCCAGAATGAAGCAGGAGGAGACCAAATGCGCGCCCTTTCTGGTCTTGACCAGCTGCAGGGCGGGACGAACAGTGTCGGCGGTGGAGTAGGTGGCGCCGCCCAGCAGGGAGTCGGCGTAGCCCATCTTGACCAGCATGGTGCCGAAATAGTTGCCCTTGAGCAGATTAGCGCGGCAGTCCTCGGGGCTCATTTTGCCCTTGCGGAGCTCCACCATCGTCTCGACCATCTTCTCCATCTCAGGATAGGTGGCGGGGTCGATGATCTCCAGGCCCTCGATGTCAAAGCCGCATTCCGCAGCCTTGGCCTTGACGACCTCGACATTGCCGATCAGGATCGGGGTGAGGAAGCCGCCCTGCTTAAGCTTGGCAGCGGCCTCGAGGATACGGGCGTCGTGGCCCTCGGTGAAAACGATCTTCCGGGGATTGGCCCGGAGCTTAGCTTCGAGAATGTCGAACATGGTCTGTACCTCCATAGGTTCAAAATTTGCACAGATATTATATAGCGTTTTGCGCATAATGTCAATTTAAGAAATTACAATTTTTGATGCAAACCAACGGCTTTGATGACAGTTCCGTTCCCGTCCCGTCATTTTGAGCGGGGACAAAGAATCCGTGCTTTCCGCGCAAAAGAGGACGGATTTCTCACTTCGTTCGAAATGACAGGGGGCTGCGGAACGGCCGCCTTTGGCGCACAAATACGGTGCTTCTGTTGAAACAAGGTCCGAACAACCGCAAAGCCTCCAGATTTTCCTCACAATGCTCAATCTCCCGGCTGATGCGCTGCAAAAACGGACCCGCTCCGGGCAGCGCATTGTCCATCGCCAGCCCAAGCAGAGTCATGCAGATGCTCCGCGCCGTGCGGCCTTCCAAATCCCCGTCGTCCAATGCGTCCAGCCAGTATTTGTAGAGGCTGCAAGCCAGATACCGGGCGTAGATCTCTGGGGTACGGGTTTCAAAACAGTCCCGGACCGGTTCCCGTTCCAACAGTGTTTGGAACCGCTTCAAGGACTTCGACCAGGCTGGAGAGAGGATCTCAAGTTCTGAGAAGCGTTCTGCAAGCCGGATCAGCACGGCGCGATCCGTGCTCCCGGGGGGAAGTCGTCCGCCGCGAGAGAGCGCACGCGGTGCGCTGCCGCTGGAGCCCACGCCCTTGTCAGCTCGAAGTGTGCTCCACCTTCGCAGCCGGAGGGCATAATCGTGGGAGAGCAGGCGCTCAGGGGCGGCTTGCATGCAATGTGCCAGCCGCGCGGTCAGCGCCAACCGCCGCAGGAGGGGCAGGTCCTCCCGCCCCAGCAGGCTCAGAGCCAGCTCCCGGCCCTTTCGAAGCCGCAGATATTGCACCGGGTCCAGTTCATTGGGGACGATGGGGCTGTCGTCCTCCCATTCTGACCAGGCGGGCGCAGTGCTGACGGCCAGAGCGTAGGCCGTGGGACAGCTCAGGCTGATCCCGTGCTCTGTCAAATTGCCGAACTCGCGGTGGAAGCGGGGATACTCCCGGCACACCCGGCAGAGCGCCTCATGGCCAAAGCTCCGTTGGACATGACAAAGCCCGTCTGCGTCCAGCAGGACGCAGACGCGGCGTTCATCCTGCCGCAGCAGGGGTTCCTTTCCGGGAATCAGTCCCGCCCGGACCCGAGCCCCGGCAGGGCCGGGCAAGGTCCGATAGCGGGCGAGGGTCTCTTCGTCGGGGATGATCTCCCAGCCCGCGCGGCAGCAGCTGTCAACGCAGCTTCCGCCCGCGCAGGTAAAGGTCCGGAAGCATGCAGGGGCCAGATGCTTCACGGCCTTGCGATGTGCTTGAGCGTTTCCACGCAGCGCTCCATGTCCTCCACGGGAATGTACTCATAGCGGCCGTGGTAGTTCTCACCGCCGGTGCAGAGGTTCGGGCAGGGCAGGCCCTCGAAGCTCAGCCGGGCGCCGTCCGTACCGCCGCGAATGGGGACGGTCACAGGGTCCATTCCCGCGGCCGTCATGGCGGCCTTGGCCCGCTCCACCACGTGCATCACAGGCAGAATTTTTTCCTTCATATTGTAGTAGCTGTCCTTGATGGTCAGCGTAACAGAGCCCTCGCCGAATTGCTCGTTGAGATAGGCTGCGATGCGCTGGAACCGATCCTTCTTCTGCTCGAACTTCATGCGGTCGTGGTCGCGGATGATGTAACGGAGTGTGGCGGATTCCACGTCGCCTTCCATGCCATGAAGCATAGAGAAGCCCTCGTAGCCCTCGGTGTGCTCGGGCCGCTCCTGTGCGGGCAGCATATTGTGGAAGTCCACCGCCAACTGCATTGCGTTGATCATCTTGCCCTTGGCGCTGCCCGGATGGATGGAGACGCCGTGCAGAACCACCGTGGCCGCCGCGGCATTGAAGTTCTCGTATTCCAGCTCGCCCAGAGTGCCGCCGTCGGCGGTGTAGGCGAAGTCCGCGCCGAAGCCCTTGACGTCGAAGCGATCCGCGCCGCGTCCTACCTCCTCGTCAGGCGTAAAGCCGATACGCAGGGGAACACGCGGTCCTCCCTCGGCCAGCAGCTCCTCCACCGCCGTCAGAATCTCCGCGACGCCGGCCTTGTCGTCCGCGCCGAGCAGGGTGGTACCGTCGGTGACGATCAGATGCTTGCCCACGTTTCGCTCCAGACTGGGGTAGTCGCGGGCCTTCATCACGATGTTTTGTGTCTCGTTGAGCACCAGGTCGCCCCCGCTGTATTCCACGATCCGGGGCCGGATATCCTTGCCCGAGCAATCCGGGGACGTGTCCATGTGGGCGATCAGACCGATCACCGGCCCTTCGACGGTGCCGGGAACGGAACCGTAGACGTAGCCGTTTTCATCCATGTGGGCGTCCGTGATGCCGATGGCCTTCATGTCCTCGACCAGAAAGGCACCCAGCAGCTTCTGCTTCTCAGTAGAGGGACAGGTCTCGCTGTTCTCGTCAGACTGGGTATCGAAGGAAACGTACTTGAGAAAGCGTTCGGTGACATTCATTGTCAGTTACCTCCAGTGTATATTTGGTATCTGTTCAGTATCCTGTCATTTCGAGGCGATTCATCGCCGAGAAATCCGTATTATCTACGCAAAAAGGAACGGATTTCTCACTTCGTTCGAAATGACAGATGGGGCTACTGAATAGATACTATATTTGTATTATTTGGCTTATACTTATGGCTCATGGTTCAGAGTTCAGGGTTCAGAGTCCGGCAGCGGCGCACAGTGTGCGCCACGATCCAGTCGGGTGCGAATTCCCCGTCGCCCCCGCCGACAGCATGGGCGCGTGACCGATGTGCTTTCGCATTTCGCTGATATAGCTCATTATTTGTCCTCTCTCAATCATTCTGTGCTGCTTCTTTGCGTATTCGGGGAACGGCGGGCAGATTGCCCGCGCTACGTCAGATTGGAAGGCAGGTTCCGCAGCGCACACTGTGCGCCGCTGCCGGGGCAGGGCGGACAAGCAATGTGTTGTTCCTGCAGACGGAGCGGGGCGTCGTGGGCGCCGTCCGCTACAACGGCACGTAGCCGTACAATCCGCGGACGGAGACCTCCCCGGAGCGGACGGTTTCCCGGCCCCGCTCCGTCTCCACGATCAGCTCCGCCTCCGGCCCGATGTCCAGGGCAGTCCCGGTCCGGGGCGGCTGTCCCGGCGCGAGAATCTGGATGGGCTTACCCAGATTGACGCAGGCAGCCCGGTATTCCGCCTGCCAGTCCAGTCCGGGCAGTGCGGAGAGTGCACGGATCAGCTCTGCGGCCATTCGATTCCGGTCCACACGATGGCCTGTCTGGGAGAGGATGGAGCCCGCGGTCTGCCGAAGATCCGGCGGGAAGTCCACTGTCGGGCGGTTGCAGTTCACGCCCACACCGACCACACAGTAGCTGACCAGGCCGCTTTCGGCCTCCAGTGAAAGCTCCGTCAGAATGCCGCTGATCTTCCGCTCTGCCAAAACCAGATCGTTGACCCACTTAATCCCGGCCTCCGCCCCGGTAACGGTTCGGACGGCCCGGCGCACGGCGACGGCGGCCTGGGCGGTCAGGGTCATCAGTGCCTGAGGCGGGCAGACCGGACGGAGCAAAACGGAGAGATAGACCCCAGAGCCCGGGGCGGAATCGAAGCTCCGGCCCAGGCGTCCACGGCCTGCGGACTGACAGTCGGCCACGGCCACAGTTCCGTGGGGTGCGCCAGCGGCGGCGCGGGACTTGAGCAGATCGTTGGTGGAATCCACCGTCGTCAGAACCTCTACTGTCTCGGCCCAGGGATGGCTGCCCAGCGCGGCCAGAATGTCCCCGCGGGTCAGTCTGTCCGGTTCCGAAACCAGGCGGTGGCCGCGATTGGGGACGGATTCGATCTCACAGCCCTCTCGTTTCAGGACCGTCACGGCCTTGGAGACGGCTGCGCGGGTCACGCCAAGACGCGTTCCCAGCTCGGCGCCGGAGACCCAGCGCCCCTGCCGCAGCAGCGCGAGCAGCTCTTGCTTGTTCATGGTATCACCCCAAATATCTTGACACATTCGCGGGGAATTGTCAACGAAAAAATTTGATTCTTTGTTCCGAATGCGACAGACTTTTTCCCTCTGCGGGCTTATACTGAGAGCGCAGCTTATCCAATTCGAGCGCACTTCATATCCGGACGCCATGGGCGTCAAAAGCGAAACTGCCCTCCCGGACCCCGGGAGGGCAATTTTTTTCACAGCGCGAAGGGAGAGAAGGGAACCACGTGGGCCACAGCCTCCTTCGGCCGGATCACAGCCTCGCCGTTGTCGATGTCGATGAGGTCGTACACGTTGCTGCCCATGCCCAGCTCCTTCATATAGGTGAGCTGGCGCAGGCCGTGGCGGGTCTCGATCCGCTCCGTGAGCGCCTTATTGTCAGCCGGGTTCAGGGCATAGACCAGATCCACACTGGCCTGATCGACGGCCAGAATGTCCAAGGAGGCGACCATGCCGATGTTGGGCGTGACCACGGGCTGGGCGCCCAGACCCTCGCAGTCGCAGGAGACCGACATATTCCGCAGCACATTCAGATAGGAGATGTGTCCGGCAAAATAATCCACCGTGGCCTTGGTGGATTCCGCGATGCGTTCCATCAGCTCGTCCATGGCAATCGACCACATATCGTCGGAGCCCTCGCGCTGGTGGATCATCTTCTTGCCGATTTGTCCGTCGGCCATGCCAATGCCCAGATTTTTGTTGGAGCCGCCGAAGCCGCCCATCACGTGACCCTTGAAGTGGGTCAGCGCCAACAGAGAATCATAACGGGTCACGTGGCTGCCTATGGACATCTCGGTGAACCACTTTCCGCCCTGAACCGGGAGCATACAGGTCCCCTCCTCGTCCAGAATGTCCACGGGGCAAAAATCCCATCCGTTGATCTTCAGGGTCTCGCGGTGCTTCTCGGTGCTGTCGCGGTCGCCGGCGTAGAAGGTGTTGGTCTCCACGATGGCGGCATCGGGAAGACATTCGCCGAGAAATTCCCGGACCCAGGCGGAGGGGATGATGTTGGGACCGTTCTTCTCGCCGGTATGGAGCTTGACGGCCACCCTGCCGGTGAGGGGGACGCTGATCCGCGCGAAGAGCTTCTTCAGCCCGGCAGGGGAGAGATCGCGGGTAAAATAAACGATGGACTTTTCAGACATTGCGGGATCCTCCTTTGTGTGATGGCGGGACAGCGGGCTTGCCGTCGGCCGAATTACGTTTCTTTTGCGATTGCTTCCCGCGCTGCGACAGCCAGTTGGTCGCAGCGGTTGTTTTTTGGGTTGTCCGCGTGGCCCTTGACCCAATGGCAGGTGACGGCGTGGATCTCCGTCAGTGCCAAAAGCCGCGCCCAGAGATCGGGGTTCAGAGCCGGCTTTTTGTCGGGCTTTTTCCAGCCCTTTGCTTGCCAGCCCCTGGCCCAGCCCAGGGTCAGCGCGTCGGTGACGTACTTGGAATCTGACCAGAGCTCCACGCGGCAGGGCTCCTTGAGCTGCTCCAGCGCGCGGATGACGGCCGTGAGCTCCATGCGGTTGTTGGTGGTCTGCGCCTCCGCTCCGGAGAGCTCTTTTTCCCGGCCCCGGTATTCCAAAATGGCCCCCCAGCCGCCGGGACCGGGGTTGCCGCTGCAGGCTCCGTCGGTGTAGATCGTTACGGTTTTCATAGCTGTCTCCCAGAGTGTTTTTTTGTAGTATAGCACAGGCCGCGCCGTTTTGCAAGCCGCGGCCCCCTGTTCGGGGATATTTTGCGCGCTGCAAGCAGCGTTTGCGTCAGCAAACGATTTCACCGCGTTTCAGATCGTGACCGTGCCGGATTT
>CALYTU010000080.1 GCA_945487445.1 uncultured Clostridia bacterium
AAGAACGGCGGCTGCGGCGAGTGCCAGACCTCTTGCCAGTCCGCCTGCAAGACCAGCTGCGGCATTGCCAACCAGAACTGCGAGAACGAAACGAAGTAACATGGAAAAAAGCCGCCGCTCGTCGGCGGCTTTTTTACTGACCTCGCACGCAGCGTCCTCCTCCGCGGAAAAGGCTGCGCCGGGATAGAACAGACAGGACCGCCGCGGCGCAGCGCGTTTGCGGCGGCCATCTCACAGAGACAGGAGAACCCCATGATTCATCAATTCAAATTGAACGGCTGCAACATCGTTTTGGACGTCTGCTCCGGGTCCATCCATCTGGTGGACGAGATTGCCTACGATATGATCGCGGGCTACGAGACCAGGGGCCGGGACGTTCTGCTTGCCGAACTGTCGGAACGGTACGCCGACAAAACCACCCCTGCGGAGCTGGCGCAGGCCTACGACCAGCTTACCGCCCTGAAAGACGCCGGCAAGCTCTTCACCCCCGACACCTACGCGCCCATGGCGGGACAGCTCAAGGCCAAGACCTCCGGGGTCATCAAAGCCCTGTGCCTCCATGTGGCCCACACCTGCAACCTCAGCTGCTCCTACTGCTTTGCCAGCCAGGGCAAGTATCACGGGGACCGTGCCATCATGTCCTTCGAGGTGGGCAAGCGTGCGCTGGACTTCCTGGTGGAGCACTCCGGCGCGCGGAAGAATCTGGAGGTGGATTTCTTTGGCGGCGAGCCGTTGATGAACTTTCAGGTGGTCAAGGACCTCGTCGCCTACGCCCGCTCCATTGAACAGGAGAAGGGCAAGCATTTCCGCTTCACCCTGACCACCAACGGCGTTCTGGTGGACGACGATGTGATCGACTTTGCCAACCGGGAGTGCCACAACGTGGTCCTCTCTCTGGACGGACGGAAGGAAATCCACGACCGCTTCCGCGTGGACTACGCGGGCAACGGGAGCTGGGAGCGGATCGTTCCCAGGTTCCGGAAGTTCGTGACGGCCCGGGGCGGCAAGGGCTACTATATGCGCGGCACCTTCACCCACGCAAATCCTGACTTTTTGAAGGACATTCAGACCATGCTGGACCTGGGCTTCACGGAGCTGAGCATGGAGCCCGTGGTCTGCGCCCCCGACGATCCCTCCGCGCTGACGGAAGCAGACAAACCCATCGTCATGGAACAGTATGAGCAGCTTGCGAAGCTCATGCTGGAACGCGACCGGGAGGGACGGCCCTTCACCTTTTACCACTACATGATCGACCTCACCGGCGGTCCCTGCATTTACAAGCGCATTTCCGGCTGCGGCTCCGGCACCGAGTATATGGCCGTCACCCCCTGGGGCGATCTCTACCCCTGCCATCAGTTTGTGGGCGAAGAGAAATTCAAGCTCGGCGACATCTGGACCGGCGTGACGAACCACGAAATTCAGGATCAGTTCGCCGCCTGCAATGTCTACGCCCGTCCGGAGTGCCGCGAGTGCTGGGCGCGCCTCTACTGCTCCGGCGGCTGCGCCGCCAACGCCTATCATGCCACCGGCAAGATCACCGGCACATATCCATACGGCTGCGATCTGTTTAAAAAGCGCATGGAGTGCGCCCTGATGCTGGCAGTCGTCAGACAGCAAAACGCGAAACAGGAAACAACTATTGATGAACACACCCATCCATAACTTCGTAAAAGCCTACCGCGACCTCCGCCCCGTCCGACTGCACATGCCCGGGCACAAGGGACGGGGGCCGTTGGGCTGCGAGGAATTGGATCTGACGGAGATCCCCGGGGCCGACGCGCTCTATGAGGCGGACGGGATCATCGCTGAAAGCGAGGCCAACGCTTCCGCGCTCTTCGGCTGTCCCACCTTCTATTCCACAGAAGGATCGTCTCACTGTATCCGCGCGATGCTCGCGCTGGCAATGCAGGCGGCCAAAGCTCTCCCCGCGCGGGAATCGCCGCATTCTTTCTCCTCCGCAAGCCGGAGGACATATGAGATCGGATTCGATGCGGCAACCGGAAACAGAACACCGAAGACAGCGGACGGCGGACGCAGCCGCCTCGCTCCGCTCGAAATGAAGGGCCGCTTCCGCGTACTGGCCGCCCGGAATGTCCACCGGGCGTTTCTGACCGCGGCAGCCCTGCTCGATCTGGATGTCTGCTGGCTGCCCGTAACCGGGCTTTCTTATCTCTCCGCCAACCCGACCCCGGCAGAACTCAACGCCGCGCTTTCCGAGACGGGCGCGGCAGCCGTCTATCTGACCTGCCCGGACTATCTGGGTAAGCTGCCGGCACTTTCCCCACTGGCGGAGGTTTGCCACGCCCATCGCGCCCTGCTGCTGGTGGACAACGCCCACGGGGCCTATCTGCGTTTTCTGACCCCATCCCGCCATCCCATTGACCTTGGCGCGGACCTGTGCTGCGATTCCGCGCACAAGACCCTGCCCGTTTTGACGGGCGGGGCCTATCTGCACCTGTCGCCCGCCTTTGCCGAGACGATGACGGCGGAGCAAGACGGCCAACAGGCAGCAGCCTTATTCACACCTTCCTCCACCGTCAAAAACGCGCTGGCCCTTTTCGGCTCCACCTCGCCTTCCTATCTGATCCTGCAGTCCCTCGACCTCGCAAACTCGTATTTAGAGACGCTTCCCGAACGGCTGGCGGCGTTTCTGCAGGGGGTGGAGGCGCTGAAGGCGCGGCTGCGCGCGTCGGGCTGGCGTTTAATCGAGGACGAACCGCTGAAGTTGACCCTCGATCTCCGACCGCCCGCGGAGACAAACGTTGCTTGTCCGACTTCCGGTTCCCAACGGTCCCCTGATTTCCTGCACGCTGGGACTGGCATTGCTTGTCCGCCATCCGGGACCGATCTCGCTTCTATGCTGGAACAACAGGGTATCTTCTGCGAATTTGCCGACGCGGATTTTATCGTTTTCATGCTCTCGCCGGAGAACACGGCGCGGAATCTGGAACGGCTGGAGACTGTTTTGGTTGACATAATCCATCAGGCGGACGACGGGGAGCGGACATGCAATGCTTGTCCCTACACAACGCAGAAGGCTCCCACACCGCCGAGGGCTTTGGCGCTGCCAAAGGCTTCGGCACCTTGCGGACGCGATGCTGCCTCTCCCGTTGTCCAGGGCGCGATGCCGGAGGTTGTCTGCTCCATCCGGGAGGCGATGCTGGCCCCGGCGGTGACGATCCCGGCAGCGGAAAGCCTGGGACGTATTTTAGCACGCCCCGGCGTGAGCTGCCCGCCCGCCGTGCCCATTCTCATGCCAGGCGAGCGGATCGACGCGGCCGCACGCGACGCCTTTGCCCATTACGGGATCAAGCTTATCCAGGTTCTATGACAATCCCCACGGAAAACGAGAGGGGGTTCCGTGGGGGGCTTTCTTATTTACCCATTGACAAAGTAGGTTAATGTGGGTATAATACCCGCAGAGAAACAACAAGGAGGCAATCCATGACAATTTATGCTGACAATGCGGCAACCACCCGGATGAGCCAGACGGCGATCCGGGCCATGCTGCCCTATATGGATCAAATCTACGGCAACCCCTCCAGCCTGCATTCCGTGGGCCAGGCCGCCATGGAGGCCCTGACCGAAGCCAGGACCCGGGTGGCAGCGGCGCTGGGCGCGGCCAGTCCCCGGGAGATCACCTTCACCTCCGGTGGCTCTGAGGCGGACAACCAGGCCATTCGTTCCGTGGCCGTCTGGGGCAAACGCAAGGGCAAGACCCACATCATCTCCACCGCCTTTGAGCACCACGCCGTGCTCCACACCCTGAAAAAGCTGGAGAAGGAGGGATTCACCGTCACCTATCTGGACGTTCACGAAAACGGACTTGTGACGCCGGAACAGGTAGAGGCCGCAATCACCCCGGAGACCTGCCTCGTCACCGTCATGTACGCCAACAACGAAATCGGAACCATTCAGCCTATCCGCCAAATCGGCGCCGTCTGCCGGAAGGCCGGCGTCCTGTTTCACACCGACGCGGTCCAAGCCGTGGGCCACATCCCTGTCAACGTGCAGGAAGACAACATCGACCTGCTTTCCCTCTCCGCCCACAAGTTCCACGGCCCCAAAGGCGTCGGCGTTCTCTACGCCAAAAAGGGCGTGATCCTCTCGAATCTGATCGAGGGCGGCGCACAGGAACGGGGCAAGCGGGCCGGCACAGAGAATCTGCCCGGCATCATGGGGATGACGGCCGCCCTGGAGGAGGCCATCCGCGAACTGCCCGAAACCATGCCCAGGCTGACCCAGCTGCGGGATCGGCTGATCGCAGGGCTCTGCGAGATTCCCCACGGAGCGGTCAACGGCGATCTGGAGCACCGGCTGCCCGGCAATGTGAGCTTCTGCTTCGAGGGCATTGAAGGCGAGAGCCTGCTTCTTCTGCTGGACGATGGGGGCGTGTGCGCCTCTTCCGGCTCTGCCTGCACCTCCGGTTCCCTGGACCCCAGCCATGTCCTGCTGGCCATCGGCCGCCCGCACGAGGTTGCCCACGGCTCGCTCCGGCTGAGCCTGGACAGGGACACCACCGCCGAGGATGTCGAGACCATCATTCGCGTCACCAGGCAGGTCGTAGAGCAGCTCAGAGCCATGTCCCCCGTCTGGCGGGATTTGACGGACGGAAAACGCGCGTTCGTGATTGAATAAAAGGAGAAAAAAACTATGGCACTTTACAGCGATAAAGTCATGGACCACTTCCGCAATCCCCGCAACGTGGGCGTCATCGAGGACGCTGACGGCGTGGGCGAGGTCGGCAACGCCAAATGCGGCGACATCATGAAGATCTATCTCAAGATTCGGGACGACCG
Source organism: uncultured Clostridia bacterium (assembly GCA_945487445.1). Taxonomy (GTDB): domain Bacteria; phylum Bacillota; class Clostridia; order Oscillospirales; family Oscillospiraceae; genus JAFRPC01. Next base: position 4,800 of record CALYTU010000080.1, read on the forward strand.
GATCGACGACGTGAAATTTGAGACCTTTGGCTGCGGCAGCGCCATTGCTTCCAGTTCCATGGCCACGGAGCTGATTAAGGGCCGGCCCGTCTCCGAGGCCCTCAAGCTGACCAATCAGGCTGTGACCGAAGCCCTGGACGGACTGCCTGCCCACAAGCTCCACTGCTCCGTGCTGGCCGAGGAGGCCATCAAGGCAGCCATGAAGGACTACTACGACCGTCACGGCATCGCCTACGACGAGCATCTCTTCCCCGCCGCCCACGATTGCGAGCACTGCGGAGAATAAACCATGGCGGCGATGATCTCGAGCCGGGGCCGCTATGCCCTGCGGGTGATGACGGATCTGGCTGGCCAGCCCCCCGAACGGCTCGTGCCGCTCAAAGAAATTGCCGACCGGCAGGGCCTTTCCCGGAAGTATCTGGAGACAATTATGGCGACCCTCTCCAAGAACGGACTGGTGGCCGGGCAGCACGGCAAGGGCGGCGGCTACCAGTTGAGCCGCCGCCCAGAGGAATACACGCTCGGAGAGATCCTGCGGCTCACGGAGGGGAATCTGGCCCCCGTGGCATGTCTGGAAGAGGGCGCCGTCCCATGCGCCCATCCCTGCCCCACGCTCCCCGTCTGGGAGAAGCTGGAACACATCGTGGGAGAGTATCTGGACAGTGTGACTCTGGCCGATCTGCTTCCGAATTCTTTTTAGGCGCTTCGCATAAAGATCCCTCCCAGGCCATACAATGGTCTGGGAGGGATCTTTATGTATCCGATACTGTACCGCAAGAAAACAAGGACAGGCTTTCTGCTGGGGCTGCTGGTCCTGGCGCTTTGCATCCGCCTGATCTGCGAACCGGGGCTGCAGACCGCCCTCTGGACGAAAGTCAAGGCTGTATTAGGCAGCGAAACGATCTTCCGCGGGGTTGTTTTTTTGGAAACCGGTCTATTGCCGGAGCGGTCCGCGAAGCGCACGATACAACGTGGGGAGGATACCGCAAACCTCTCCCAGCCCCGGCAGGCCATCCCCATGACCACCGAGCCCGACGCCACAGAAACAGAGGTGGAAACCGAGGAGGCCGCCGCCGCTGCTGCGTCTGCCGGCCTTTCGCCTTTTACGGCGGAGGAGGCGGAAGCCATCTCCTTTCGGGGAGACTGCACCTACACCGTGGACAAGGCCGCTCTGTTGCTGCAGCCCCTGCGCTGGCCCAGCCTGCCGGGACCGCGGGTTCTGATCATCCACAGCCACACCTGCGAATCCTACACCCAGAGCGAGGGGCATACTTATCTCCCCAGCGCCAACTACCGCACCCTGGATCTGGCAAACAACATGGTAGCCGTGGGAGACGCGCTGGCAGAGGCGCTTGGTAAACTGGGTGTGGAGGTGATCCACGACAGGACCCTGAACGACTACCCCGATTACAACCGTTCTTACGCCGTGGCCCGGGAGAAAATACAGGCTTATCTGACCCAATATCCCTCTCTGGTGATGGTTCTCGATCTGCACCGGGACGCGCTGGAGAAGCCCGTCCGGGAGACGGTGGAGCTGAATGCAGCGACAGTCGCCCCGCTGATGCTGGTGATCGGCACGGACGAGGGCGGGCTCAGCCATCCTCGCTGGCAGGAAAACCTCTCTTGCGGGCTCAAGCTCCAGGCCCTTGCCAACCGGGAAACGCCGGAGCTGTTCAAGCGTCTTTCCTTCCGTCGGCAGCGCTTCAACGGGGACATGACCCCGGGCTCCGTCATTGTGGAGGTCGGGTCCACGGAAAACACCCTGCCCGAGGCCATTGCGGCCATGCCCTACCTGGCGCGGTATGTGGAGGAGCTGCTGCGGTGTGAGTAGCACGCGGATTTACCGAGATTATGATTGAAGAATGAGGAAAAAACGTATCTATTCAGTAGCCCCATCTGTCATTTCGAACGAAGTGAGAAATC
>CALYTU010000081.1 GCA_945487445.1 uncultured Clostridia bacterium
AACGGATTTCTCACTTCGTTCGAAATGACAGATGGGGCTACTGAATAGATACTTCTGAACTATTCTATTCTGAAACGAGGCAACCAAAAAGAGCTTCCCGGGCGGGAAGCTCTTTTTGGTTGGAATTAGTCCTCGTTAATGCCGATGACAACGCCGGAGCCAACGGTTCTGCCGCCTTCGCGGATAGCGAAGCGGAGGCCGTTCTCAATGGCGATGGGGGTAATCAGCTCAACGTCCATGTCGACGTTGTCGCCGGGCATGCACATCTCAACGCCTTCGGGCAGGGAGATGATGCCGGTCACGTCAGTGGTACGGAAATAGAACTGGGGCCGATAGTTGTTGAAGAACGGGGTATGACGGCCGCCTTCTTCCTTGGTCAGAACGTAAACCTGGCCCTTGAACTTGGTGTGGGGATGAATGGAACCGGGCTTGGACAGAACCTGGCCACGCTCGATGGCTTTCTTGTCAACGCCGCGGAGCAGAGCGCCGATATTGTCGCCAGCCTCAGCGAAGTCAAGCAGCTTGTGGAACATCTCGATGTCGGTGACAACGGTGCTCTTCTTCTCGTCGGACAGGCCAACGATTTCGACAGGCTCCATCTTCTTGATGGTACCACGCTCGACACGACCAGTGGCGACAGTGCCGCGGCCGGAGATGGTGAAGACGTCCTCAACGGGCATCAGGAAGGGCATATCAGCCTTGCGGTCAGGCGTGGGGATCCAGGTGTCAACAGCGTCCATGAGCTCCTTGATGCAGGCGTACTCGGGGGCGTTGGGATCGGTGGACTCACTGACCAGAGCGTTCAGAGCAGAACCGCGGATGATGGGGGTGTCATCGCCGGGGAAGCCGTAGAAGTCGAGGGTCTCGCGGACTTCCATCTCGACCAGCTCGAGCAGCTCCTCGTCGTCAACCTGGTCGCACTTGTTCAGGAAGACCAGGACGGAGGGCACGTTAACCTGACGGGCCAGCAGCAGGTGCTCCTTGGTCTGGGCCATGGGGCCGTCGGAAGCAGCGATAACCAGGATCGCACCGTCCATCTGAGCAGCGCCGGTAATCATGTTCTTGATGTAGTCGGCGTGGCCCGGGCAGTCAACGTGGGCATAGTGACGCACAGCGGTCTCGTACTCAACGTGAGCGGTATTGATGGTAATACCGCGCTCTCTCTCTTCGGGAGCCTTGTCGATGGAAGAATAGTCAGTGTACTCAGCGCCGCCCATCATAGCCAGATACTTGGTGATGGCAGCGGTCAGAGTGGTCTTGCCATGGTCGATGTGGCCGATGGTGCCGATATTGACATGGGGCTTGGTTCTGTTGAATTTCTGCTTTGCCATTGATTGATTTCCTCCTGTAAAAGTTGTGGATCAGTGACTTGCGCATATTTTCAGTCATAAGCATTTTACACTATGTTCCCTGAAAATACAAGCATTATTTTTGTAAAAAGAAGGTTTTATTGTGGGAATTCACGGCCACGCGGCACGATTATCTGCCGCGTCTGGCCATGATCTCGTCCTGAATGGTCTTAGGCAGCTGGATATAATGACTGGGCTCCATGGAATAGGTGCCGCGGCCCTGCGTGCGGCTGCGGAGATTGGTGGCATAGCCAAACATCTCGCTCAGCGGCACGTTGGCGTCAATCTGGGTGGCGCCTCCACGGGGCTCCATGCCCAGAATATTGCCGCGGCGGCCGGTAATGTCGCCCATGACGTCGCCCATATATTCCTCGGGAACCACGATGGAAACCTTCATAATCGGCTCGAGGATCGCGGGGTTCGCCTTGCTGCAGGCCTCCTTGAAGGCCATGGAGCCGGCGATCTTGAAGGCCAGCTCAGAGGAGTCGACCTCATGGAACGAACCGTCATAGAGCGTGACCTTGACATCCACCACGGGGTAGCCGGCGAGCACGCCGGACTGCATAGCCCCCTGGATGCCCTGGTCCACGGCGGGGATAAATTCTTTGGGAATCGCGCCGCCTACGACGGCGTTGATGAACTCATAACCCTTGCCGGATTCATTTGGCTCCAGCTTGATCTTGACATGGCCGTACTGCCCCTTGCCGCCGGACTGACGCACATAGCGCTCGTCCACATCGGCGCTGCCCCGCACGGTCTCCTTGTAGGCAACCTGAGGCGCGCCCACGTTGGCCTCGACCTTGAACTCTCTAAGCAGACGGTCCACAATGATCTCCAGATGGAGCTCACCCATGCCGGCGATGATGGTCTGACCCGTCTCATCGTCGGTGTAGGTCTTGAAGGTGGGGTCCTCCTCAGCCAGCTTCATCAGGGCGATGCCCAGCTTCTCCTGGCCGGCCTTGGTCTTGGGCTCAATGGCCACGCGGATGACGGGCTCGGGAAATTCCATGGATTCGAGAATGACGGGGTGCTTCTCATCGCAGAAGGTATCGCCGGTCGTGGTGTTCCGGACGCCGACCACAGCGGCAATGTCGCCGGAATAGACGGTGTCGATGTCCTCGCGATGATTGGCGTGCATCTGCAGGATGCGGCCCAGCCGCTCCCGCTGACCCTTGGTGGAGTTCAGGACCGTCTTACCCTTTTCGCATGTGCCGGAATAGACCCGGAAGAAGCAGAGCTTGCCGACATAGGGATCGGTGGCGATCTTGAAGGCCAGGGCAGAGAAGGGGGCTTCGTCCGAAGCAGGACGGAATTCCTCGTCGCCGGTCTTGGGATTGGTGCCGGTGACGCCCTTCTTGTCGAGCGGAGACGGCAGGTAACGGACAATGGCGTCCAAAAGCTCCTGCACACCCTTGTTGCGGTAGGAGGTGCCGCAGACGACGGGGACCATGCGCACCGCAATGGTTCCCTTGCGGATTGCCCGGTGAATCAGCTCCTCCGGGATCTCCTCGCCGGAAAGATACAGCTCCATGATCTCGTCGTCTTCCTCGGAGACGGCATCCAGGAGCTTCTCCCGGTATTCCTCCGCCAGGGGCCGGAGCTCGGCAGGAATATCTTCTTCGCGCACGTCCTTGCCCAGTTCGTCATAAAAGACATTCGCCTTCATGCGAATCAGGTCGATGACGCCGGAGAAGTCTGCCTCAGCTCCGATGGGCAGCTGAATGGGAACGGCGTGACACTTCAGCCGATCTTGCATCATCTTGAGCACATTGAAGAAGTCGGCGCCCATGATGTCCATTTTGTTGACATAGACCATACGGGGCACATGATATTTATCGGCCTGACGCCAGACCGTTTCGGTCTGGGGCTCGACGCCGCCCTTGGCGCATAGCACGGTAACGGCACCGTCCAGTACGCGGAGGCTTCGCTCCACCTCAACAGTGAAGTCCACATGCCCCGGGGTGTCGATGATATTGATGCGGCAGTCCTTCCAGAAGCAGGTGGTGGCGGCGGAGGTAATGGTGATTCCGCGCTCCTGCTCCTGCTCCATCCAGTCCATGGTGGCCGTGCCTTCGTGGGTCTCACCCAGCTTGTAGGTGCGGCCGGTATAGAACAGAATCCGTTCGGTGGTCGTCGTCTTGCCGGCGTCAATATGCGCCATGATGCCGATATTGCGCGTATTCTCAAGAGAATATTGTCTCGGCATGGTATCGCTCCTTTTGTCGGTTTCGGAGAATTACCAACGGAAATGGGAGAAAGCCTTGTTGGCTTCGGCCATCTTGTGGGTATCCTCACGCTTCTTCACAGAGGCGCCGGTATTGTTGCAGGCGTCCATAATCTCGCCGGCCAGGCGCTCTTTCATGGTCTTCTCGCTGCGTTTGCGGGCATAGGTGGTGATCCACCGCAGACCCAAGGTCTGCCGGCGGTCGGGCTTGACCTCCAGGGGGACCTGGTAGGTGGCGCCGCCCACGCGGCGGGACTTGACTTCCAGGGCAGGCATGATGTTTTCCATGGCCTGCTGGAAAGCTTCCAGACCGTTCTTGCCGGTCTTCTGCTCTACGAGCTCAAACGCGCCGTAGACGACCTTCTGGGCAACGCCCTTCTTGCCGTCGAGCATGATGCTGTTGACGAGCTTAGTCACCAGAACGGAATTGTAAATAGGATCCGGGAGAACTTCTCTCTTAGGAACATTACCTCTTCTGGGCACTTCGCTTCCCTCCTTCATATAATAATGATTTCATAGGTACTTCAAAGGGACTTTCACCCTCTGTTGGTGCTTGCCAGAGGTAATACAGATCCTTCGCACAGCCCGACAGGCGCACACAGTGGGCCGTAACGGGGGGCGATAATCTATATAAACTCATGGCAAGGTTCTGCCTTGTCACAAGGCAAAGGTGTCAAACTGACGGAAGGCGCAAGAAATTACTTCTTCTTGCCGGCCTTGGGCTTCTTAGCGCCGTACTTGGAACGGGCCTGCATTCTGCCCTGGACGCCCTGGGTATCGAGCGTGCCGCGGATGATGTGGTAACGAACGCCGGGGAGGTCCTTGACACGGCCGCCGCGAATGAGGACGACGGAGTGCTCCTGCAGGTTGTGGCCTTCGCCGGGAATGTAGGAAGAAACCTCATACCCGTTGGTCAGGCGAACACGGGCGATCTTACGCAGAGCGGAGTTCGGCTTCTTGGGGGTGGTGGTACGAACTGCGGTGCAGACGCCTCTCTTCTGGGGGGAGGACAGATCGGTGGTCCGGTTCTTCAGGGTGTTCATGCCCTTCTGCAGAGCGGGAGCGGTGGACTTGTAGGTAACCTGCTCACGGCCCTTTCTTACCAGCTGATTAAAAGTAGGCATTTGTTGTCTCCTTTCTTTCATATTCCGGGGGTTGCCCGGTTATTATTTCCAGGAATCGGCTGTTTCATACAGCAATTCCGGGATTACGGTATTTGCGAAGCGCGGATGGCAAATCAGGTCAAGTTCAAACTGATTGCGGCGTCCGGCAGCCCCGATTTTGCCTTTCACTTCGCCGCAAGGAGGCCGGCAGCCGAGGCGCCGACGGCAATGCCGCAGGCCTGGCCCAGTTCCTTCATGGTGGGTACCCAAATGACGGGAACGGATCGGTCCGCAGCCAAAGATGCAATGGGTGCGGTAATGGCGGGGTCTGCATCCCCGGCCAGGAAGATCGCACGGACCTCGTCTCTGCCATCGGCCTTGCGAAGCTGCTTGACGCCCACGACCTTCGGGGATTTCTTCAGCTCGCGCAGCAATTTGGCACCTCCAAACGTCTGTTTTTGGGCGCAGATGGGCGCAATACGCCCACGCAGGATGATATTATAGCAGATTATACGAAATTAGTCAAGAAAATTTGTTAAGAATTTCAAAAAAATAGTTTGTATTGCAAAACAGTTCAGCCCGTGCGAAAACCCTCCGGTTTTGCGCAGGGCGGCCAGCCCCCCGCCGCCTCAATCCGTGCCAGCGTGTCAGCGGCGGCCTGGAATCAGGCCGCCCTACGGCACAGGCTGAACAGATACCGAATTACAGCATCAGACGTATCTGTTCAGTATCCTGTCATTTCGAGGCGATTCATCGCCGAGAAATCCGTATTATCTACGCAAAAAGGAACGGATTTCTCACTTCGTTCGAAATGACAGATGGGGCTACTGAATAGATACCATCAGACGTTAAACAGGAAGTTGACGATGTCGCCGTCCTTCATGACGTAGTCCTTGCCTTCCAGCCGGAACAGGCCCTTGGACTTGGCGGCCGCCATGGTACCGCAGGCCTTCAGGTCCTCGAAAGCCACCACTTCCGCGCGGATGAAGCCCCGCTCGATGTCGGAGTGAATCTTTCCCGCCGCACGGGGTGCCTTGGTGCCCCGGGTGATGGTCCAGGCGTGGACATCATCTGGTCCGGCAGTCAGGAAGGAGATGTAGCCGAGCAGTTCATAGGAGGTCTTAATCAGCCGGTCCAGCCCACGCTCCGTGAGTCCCAGCTCCTCCATAAACATCTGCGCGTCCTCGGGCTCCATGTCCATGATGTCCTCTTCAAACTTGGCCGCCACGGGCAGGACAGCGGCGCCTTGCTCGGCAGCCAGTCCGGAAAGGGCCAGATATTGGTCGTTCTGCCGATAATTCGCCATGCCATCTTCGTCGAGGTTGGCTGCGTAGATCACCGGCTTGGTGGAGAGCAGGCCGCCGTCCTGCAAAATGTCCTTGTCCTCATCGGTGAAGTCGAAGGTCCGGGCGGGCCGACCCTCGGAGAGATGGGCAAGCAGGGCCTCGCACATCTCGGCCTCCCGCTTGTACTTCTTGTCGCCGCCCTTGAGGTTCTTTTTTGCCTTCTCCAGGCGGCGTTCCACCACTTCCAGATCCGCCAGAATCAGTTCCAGCTCCAGCGTCTCGGCGTCGGAGCGGGCGTCAGCCGGATCAGGAAAGAGGCCCGCGTTGTCAAAGCAGCGGATCACATGCACCAGCGCGTCGGTCTGTCGGATGTTCTGCAAAACGGAGTTGCCCCGGCCCGAGCCCTTGCTCACGCCCGCCACATCCACAAAGTCGATGCTGGCGGGGGAATACTTCTTGGGCTTGTAATACTCGGCCAGCCAGTCCAGACGCTCGTCCGGTACCTTGGCCTGACCGATGTTCGGTTTGCTGGCCCCGCCATAGCCGCCGGTCTCGGCTCTGGAGCCCGTCAGGGCATTGTAAAGCGTCGTCTTACCCACCCCGGGCAAGCCTACGATTCCTAATTTCATATTGTGTACACTCCTTCGTGCGTTCATTCCGCCGGGTATTGTACCATAAAACCCCGCGCTTCGCAACATCTTTACAAATGAAAAAGAAAAAATAGCCGCGTCAG
>CALYTU010000082.1 GCA_945487445.1 uncultured Clostridia bacterium
AAAACCTTGGCACGACGGTTCCCTACTGGTACGCACTGATGGAGCCTGTACATGGCAGAAGAAACAAGCCTGAAGACTTCAGAAAAGTGAATGAGGCTCTTTTTCCAAAAGGCACAGATAAGCTTGACATATATGAATGGACAACTGATTGGTCGGATTTGTTTGACGCCGGACATGAATGGTATGGCGCATGCTGCTGGAGCATTTATGACAAGCGCATGAACAGATATGTGGTGATGCTCGTATCGGCAACAGATTGAAAAACGGATTTGGCGATACGTTCATTTCGTGCTTCATATCCCGACGTCTTTGCCCTGCAAAACGGGGCGGCGGCGGACCTGCCGATCGCGCAGGATCTGCTGGACACGCTGGCAGCCCACAAGGACGGCTGCGTGGGCATCACCAGCGGCATGAAAGGCGACACCGGCGAGGCCGGGACCGCCGTCCGCTCCGATCTGACCGTGACCGTCGGCTTCGTTAAGCGGGGCCTGGTGACGGAACACGCGGGCCGGTACATGAAGCGCCTCGTGGTTGCGGACATCGGCATCGTCCTGGCCAGGCAGGAGGCGCGGATCTGCACCGCAGGCGAGATCGGTCCCGGCCTGCTCCCCTGCCCGCACTGGCTGGAACCGTCGCCCATCAACGTCCGGGACGCGTCAGAGGAAGAAGCATGAGACAGGATGTGCGTTATAGAACACAGAGCGTCCGGCGGGGAGGAACGGCAAGAGAAGCATGAGAACGCTATTTGAACTGGACAAGCGGGACTACGGCGCCTGCACCCATTCCTTTATCCGCAATTCCGCCAGGAGCATCATCGTGCGGGATGGCAAAATCGCCATGATCCACAGTCTGAAATACGATTATTACAAATTCCCCGGGGGCGGCATTGAAGCGGGCGAAGACCCGGTCCGGGCCTTGATCCGGGAAACCCGGGAAGAAGCCGGGTTGGTGATCATCCCGGAGACCGTCCGGGAATACGGCTGCGTGCATCGGATCCAGAAAAGCGACATCGATGAAACCGAACGCTTTATCCAGGACAACTTCTACTATTTATGCGACGTGGAGGAAAACGCGGTCGCCCAGGAGCTGGATGGGTATGAGGCGGAGGAAGCCTATACGCTGGAGTACGTGGACCCGGCCACAGCCATCGCAAAAAACCGCGGCGTATCGGACAGCCCGTATAATCCGCTCATGTTTGAACGGGAGGCCCGGGTCCTGGAGCTTCTGATCGCGGAAGGAATCCTGCACGGCGGGCGGAGCCGGGGGTACGATACAGCGCCGGAAACCATGAACGACGTCCACTGGGCGCAGCTTTCAGAAGCGCTCCCGGCGGAAGAATAAAGAAAAGAGGAAACGGATATGGCAAAAGAAGAACGATTCGAAAAGCTCTATTCACAGGGTACACTGAATGTCACCGAGATCTGGGTGGACAAAGAAACCGGCGTCAATTACGTGTTTCACGCGGGCGGCTATGCCGGCGGCTTGACGCCGCTTCTGGATCGGGAGGGAAAGCCGGTCGTCTCGCCGGTCCTGAACGGTTCGCTTCCGACGCGGAACAAGTGAATGCGCTTGGAGCGAAGGAACGGTATTTCTGAAAGAACGGAGTAGTTCTATGATCCAACCGATTGTAAAAGACCCGATTTTTCTCGGGCGGAAATCCAGAGAGACCACGGCGGAGGACCTGCCGATCGCGCAGGATCTGCTGGACACGCTGGCAGCCCACAAGGACGGCTGCGTCGGCATGGCGGCGAACATGATCGGCCAGGCCGTGCGGATTATCGCCTTCGACAACGAGGGAAGCTACATGGTCATGCTCAACCCGGAGATCGTCAAGTGCGCCGGGCAGTATGAGACGGAAGAGGGCTGTCTTTCCCTCGAAGGCGTCCGAAAGACAAAACGCTATCGCTCGATCAAGGTGCAATATCAGAATGAAAAGCTGCAAATCCGCCTCAAAACCTTCACCGGCTGGACCGCGCAGATTATCCAGCATGAGATCGACCACTGTAACGGCATTCTGATTTAACGGGGAGAGAAGATATGAATGACCTGCAGCTTTATACTCCCAAGCCGGAGGACGGCTGGTTCTACGTGAAAATGATGTCCGATCCGGCCACGATGGCCTACAACGCGCCGTGGTTTCCGCCGGACGGCTGCATTCCGAATCCGGAAGCCGAATGGATCGACCTGCAGGCGAATTGGATCGGACAGGAGCCGAAACGCTTTTATGCGTATTTGCAGCGGAGCTCCGACGGGGGCTTCGTCGGCGACGTGAATTACCACTACAACCCGGAGCGGGACTGGTGGGACATGGGCGTCTTGATCTACGCGCCGAAGCGCGGCAAAGGCTATGGCAGACAGGGCCTGCGCCTGCTGATCGACAGGGCGTTTTCCGACGGCGTCAAGCGCCTGCACAACGACTTTGAGGCAGAGCGCGATGCGGCGTTTCATATCCATAAGTCCTTCGGCTTCCGGGAGGTCGGCAGAGAAAACGGCATTGTACAACTGGAACTGACGCGGGAGGAGATCATGACTGAGCATCCGATCCTCGTAGAAGAGATCGGCGCGGCGGCCATCCCGCAGGTCGCGCCGCTGGCTGCGCAATTCCGCGTGACCTTAAAAGCATTCAAGGGAATCCACGCAAGCCCCGACGCGGAAGCGGGGGCTGCGGAGTTGAAGGAATGCAAATCGATGCTGTGAGCGAATAAAGCAGAGCATGGATGGGAGATCTCTGCTCTGACGTCGAATTCATTTGCACATGATTGTACCGGAGGAGGATTTGATATGTTTCGGAAGATGATCCGCGCAAAGCAGCAGCTCACGCGGGAGGAGTGCATCGAGATCCTGAAGACGGAAAAGCGGGGCGTGCTGTCGGTGCTGGGCGATGACGGTTATCCCTACGGGATGCCGCTGAACCACTACTACAACGAGGCCGACGGGAAGCTCTACTTCCACAGCGGCAAGCTGGGCCACAAGATCGACGCCCTGCGGGCAAATGAAAAGGCCTCCTTCTGCGTCCTGGACGAGGGACGCCGGGAGGCGGGGGAGTGGGCCCTGCGCTTTCGCAGCGTGATCGTCTTCGGCAGGGTGGAATTCGTGGAGGACCGGGAAACGGTCTATGAGATCTCCGCAAAGCTCTCCCGGAAGTTCACCGACGACGAGGCCTATATCGCCGACGAGATCCGCCGCGTGGGACCCGCGACCTGTATGTTCGCCCTCACGCCGGAGCATCTCACCGGCAAACGGATCAGGGAGGCGTAACTGCTATGATCCAGGAAAAAAATAACGGGAAGAACGCCGCGGACGAGAAAACCGCCGCGGACGGCAGCAGCCATGAATATGTCGATCTTGGGCTCTCCGTAAAGTGGGCCGCGATGAATCTCGGGGCCGAAAAGATCAGCGATCGCGGCGGTTATTTCGCGTGGGGCGAGACGGCGCAGAAGGACGATTATACTTGGAGCGCCTATCGGCACGGCGATTCCGCGGATACTCTGACGAAATACAACTTCACGGATCACGGGCTCACGCTGGAAGCGGCCGACGACGCGGCCGCCGTGAACTGGGGCGGAGCATGGCGCATTCCCACAAGCGCGGAATGGGAGGAGCTGTGCGACAAACGGAACTGCAAGTGGGAGTGGACAAAGATCGAAAACACGCCGGGATACAAGATCACCGGCAAAAAGGCGGGTTTTACGGACAAAAGCATTTTCCTCCCGGCGGCAGGGTATTTCCGGGCGCACGCCGTCGAAGGCGCGGATTCGTCCGGCTACTACTGGTCGTCCACCCGCAACAGGCCCTTTGAGGACCGGGCGATCTGTCTTTTCTTCATCCCGACCTTCATCGGCATCGGCAACAACGGCTTCCGCAACGGCGGCTTCACGATCCGGCCGGTTATGGAATAGATAGAAAGAAACACCACAATACGCCTGCGCAATTGGAGCAGATCAAAGATCGTATAAACTGTGACGGGAGGACTGGCAGACCATGCTGTTTCGTCTCTTAGCTCTGATCGTGCTCCTGCTCTTCTACGGGATCTATTTCACGAAGATGCTGATCCAGAAGAAGCAGGGCATCCAGACCCGGCAGATCGGGAAGCGAAAAGAAAAAGAGCTCCACCGGGTGGAGCTGTGGATGAGCGCGGCGACCCTTCTGGCGCCTGCGGCGCAGCTGCTGTCCATTGCCCTGGACTGGTCCTGGCTGCCGGACGCCGCACGCTGGGCGGGCTTCGACGCGGGCCTGCTGGGCGATTTGATTTTCGGGATCGCAGTCGTGACCATGAAAAACAGCTGGCGGGCCGGCATTCCCGACGGGGACAAGACCGAGCTGATCCAGGACGGGATCTACCGCTGGAGCCGGAACCCGGCCTTCCTGGGCTTTGATTTGATGTACCTGGGCGTGTGCCTGCTGTTCTGCAATCCTGCGACGATCCTCACGTCCCTGTTTGCGGCCGTCATGCTGCACCTGCAGATTTTACAGGAGGAGAAGTACCTGGTCTCCGCCTTCGGGGCGCCTTATGAAGCATACAAAAGCCGCGTCCTGCGCTATTTCGGAAGAAAGTCGGGGAGATGATATGAAGCTGCTTATCATTCGGCATGCCGATCCGGACTATGCTGTGGATTCCCTGACGCCGGCAGGATGGCGGGAGGCCGCGCTCCTGGCCGACCGGTTGGAAAACGCCGCGATCACAAAAATCTATTGCTCCCCCTTGGGGCGGGCGAAGGATACCGCGTCGCTTACCCTGCAGCGCAAGGGTATGGAGGCGACGGAGCTGGACTGGCTTCGGGAGTTCTCACCGCGCATGACCGATCCGGATACGGGACGGGAGCGTGTTTGCTGGGACTGGCTTCCGCAGCGCTGGACGCAGGAGCCGGCATATTATGACCGAAACCTCTGGTGCCATACGCCTGCGATGGAGGCCATCGGCGTACCGGAGGAATACGCCCGGGTGTGCAAGGGCTTGGACGAGCTTCTTGCACGGCATGGCTATCTTCGGGAAGGCGAGCTCTACCGCGCTGTCCGGCCGAACCGGGATACGGTGGCGCTGTTCTGCCACCTGGGCGTCGAGTGCGTCCTGCTGGCCCATTTGATCGGGGCCTCTCCGATGGTGCTCTGGCACGGGTTATGTCCCCGCAGCTCCTCGGTCACGACGGTCTTCACAGAGGAACGGCGCGCAGGCGTCGCTTCCTTTCGGATCAGCGCCATGGGCGACACGGCCCACCTTTATGCGGCCGGCGTGGAGCCAAGCTTTGCCGCCCGGTTCTGCGAAACCTATGATTCCGAGGAACGGCATGATTGAACCGCGGCCGGATATGAGCTTTAAGAAACAACGCGGATGACTGACCGCGGATGGAAGCGTTGGAGATGAGGTAAAAATCTATGAATCGAGCCGATTGGATCAAAAACACGCACCTCTTTGACCCCGATGATTACGAATGCTCGGCCTGCGGGGCAAAGGCGGACAAGCCCTATGACCGCTGCCCGAACTGCGGTCGGGAGATGCGCGGCAGAAAGGACGGCGGTTCCTGGGTGGACGAGGCCGCTTTCATGGACTTCATCACCGGAAAGCTCTAAACAGGGAGAAACAACATGCAGATGGAAGAGATGTTCAAAGAATTCGAATTCAACGAAGAGCCGGAAGAAATGATTTCGGAGCTCAACGGCATGCCGCTGCCGGAGGATTATCTGGCCTTTATGCGCGAACACAACGGCGGGGAAGGCCCTCTGGGCGAGAACAATTACGGCTGCTTCTATCGGCTGGAGAAGCTGGCGGAGGTCAACGCCGAATATGACGTTCCGAACAACTGGCCGGGCTATGTAGTCCTGGGCTCTGACATGAGCGGTCAGCTCTGGGCCTGGAACCCGGAAAAGCGGATCTGGTGTCAGATCGACAGCGGCAACATTGACGAGGACACCTATTACACGATTTCCGACTCCTTTGAGGCCTTCCTGGCCAACATGGACGAAGAGCTGCGCTGAACGGAAACGGAGGGATCCATATGATTACCGACTGGATCGAGAAGCCCCTGACAAAGGACTTGTTCTACCGCGAGGGGAAGGTATACTGTAAGCTTGCAGGCGCAGAGATCTCCGTGATGATCTTCGACGAAGAGGTCACGGTCGAATATGCCGAGCGCTGCGCGGCGGCCATGAACGCCATGCCGGAGGCGCTGATCGACGCGATCTGCCGGGCGGCGAAGGCTTTTGCATCGACTTTTGCGAAAGCATCAGCGATGAATGGCGGGCGGAGCTGATGCTTTCGGTTCCTGTCAACGCGGACACCCTGCCCCGGGAGCTGCTCAAGTGCTTCCAGCCCACTGGGATGACGGTAGAGCCGCCGGAGGACCCCTCCAAAGTCGGTTACCAACTGGAGTGCGCATGCGATTGGGAAGAAGAACACGGCATGGAGATCGACATTCTGGATGACAAGCTGGTCTTTCTGAGCGAATTTACCGGAGAGTCACCCTGGGGCGATCATACAGATGATTACGGTAATTACGCACAGATGATTTGAGCCGTGCGCCGCGGCCACGACTGGACCGAGGAAGCGGCCTTTCTGGACATCTTCACAGGGAGGATGTGACAATATGCCTATAGAAACTACACCGCAGGGAAAAAGCAAAAAGAAGCTTGACATCGGCGATACGACTTATCGCAATCTCTTACAGGAGGCACTGTTTGAAGAACA
>CALYTU010000083.1 GCA_945487445.1 uncultured Clostridia bacterium
CCAAAACCATCAGTTTTTACTCAGGTCCTCACTTTGCGACTAACACTAATTGTTTCACGTGAAACATTCATGAAGAGAAAGAAAGCAAGCGAAAAAGCCTGAACGATTGCTTTTTCGCTTGTTTCGCGCACAGTTTCAATATTTAATGTATCTGTTCAGTATCCTGTCATTTCGAGGCGATTCATCGCCGAGAAATCCGTATTATCTACGCAAAAAGGAACGGATTTCTCACTTCGTTCGAAATGACAGATGGGGCTACTGAATAGATACTAATACTATTTAATATGATTCTTCAATCGTATTCCCGCACAACGCCCCGGACCACACCGAGGACGGAGGCTTCCGTACCGTCAATGGGTTCATATTCATCGTTCTCCGGAAGAAGCCAGACATGGCCGTTTCTGTTAGAAAAGCGTTTCACCGTGGCCTCGTCGCCCAGAAGCGCCACCACGATTTCTCCGTTCTCCGCCGTTTGCTGCGGCCGGATCACAACCTTGTCCCCGGGCAGAATTCCGGCATTTTTCATACTTTCTCCCTTGACGCGCAAGGCGAACCAACCACTGCCGCCTTCCCAAGGCAAATATCCGTCCACATTCTCCTCCGCCAGGATCGGCTGACCGGCAGCCACGGTCCCCACCACGGGAATCAGCTGCCCACGAAGCTCCAGTGGCTCCAAACCGGCCGCGCGCCGACTTTCGGAACCACGATCCGTCCACGTTGATACAGCGGGCTGAATGACCGACCGAGTTTCCTGCTTTGGCAGAGAAATGGCCCTTTTTTTCCCGGTCTGCATGAGGATTTGTCCTTCCGCTGTAAGCATTCTCAGATAATAATGCACCGTCGAGGTGGAACTGAGCCCAACCGCCTCGCAGATTTCCCGCACAGAAGGCCCATATTGGTTTATATCTATATAAGACTTGATATAATCATATACGATCTGTTTCTTGTTTTCCCGCATCCTGATCACCCATTCTATCTTAGCATATTCGATTGAGAAAAGCAAACATTTGTTTTCTGGACGGACCGCCTTGATTTTTCGGAAACTCTTCCGCTCCTGAAATGTTAATGCGGCGCCGAACTGCTTAGGGCAGGTTGACCACAGCAAGCCGCGACCCGGTAAAAGGCAGTGATCACAGCGCCCGGAGTCTGGCCGCCCTATGACATGGACTGAAAAGTAACCCACATCATACAATATAAAAAAGAAATACAAGAAAACCCCTTGTAAAACATGGGATTTTGTGGTATAATATAAGGACTGAGTTTTTGACTTTTTCCACACATCGGAGGTGCGTCATTCATGTATTCCAGTGCCTATATCTGGGCCAAGGTCATCGCCTATCTGGACGAGCGCATGACCCCCGGAATCGTCTCCACCTATTTCGATCAATCCTATATCTTGGAAAAGCGGGAACAGGCGATCACCGTCTACGCCCCGTCTGAATTCTGCAAGAACTTCATTGAACACCGCTGCCTGGGCTATATCCGCGACGCCGTACGCGAGCTGACGAATCAGGACTATGAGATTGAGGTAATATCCGAGGAGGAGCTCCCCGAATATGAGAAATCGAAAGAACGGGCCAAACCGCGGTTTAACCCGCAGTTTACCTTTGACTCCTTCGTGGTCGGCCCCTCCAACCGGTTCGCCTACAACGCTGCCCTCGCCATCACGGAAAAGCCCGCCATGGCGTACAATCCCCTGTTTATCTACGGCCCCTCTGGTCTGGGCAAGACCCACCTGCTCTACGCCATCGCCAACCGGATCCAGGAGCTCTTTCCCGAATTCAACATCGTCTACATCAGCTCCGAGCAGTTCACCAATGAGTTGATTATTGCCCTGCGAGAGCGGCGGAATGTGGAATTCCGCAAAAAATACCGGAACGCCGACCTGCTTCTCATGGACGACATCCAGTTTATCGGCGGCAAGACCTCCACGGAGGAGGAGTTCTTCCACACCTTCAACGAGCTCTTTGAGGGCCGCAAGCAAATTGTCGTCACCTCCGACCGTCCGCCCTCCGACATTCCCCTGCTGGCGGACCGGCTCCGCACCCGCTTCGAAGGCGGCCTGATCTGCGACATTATTCCGCCGGACTATGAGACCCGCATGGCCATCATCCAGAACAAGGCTAACTCCCTCGGCATGGACCTGCCGGACGAAATCTGCAACTACATTGCCGAGAATATCACCAACAACGTCCGTTCCCTGGAGGGGACGGTGAACATCATCAAGGCCTATCACGATCTCAACGGCATGCCCCTGGATCTGCCAAACGTCTCCCGGGCCATCAAAGACATGTACATGGACGCGGGCCACAACCTTCCCACTCCGGCGCTGATTATCGGGGAGGTCTCCCGGTTCTACAGCGTGGAGGAAAATCTGCTCCGCGGCCGGCTCAAATCCAACAACATTGTCATGCCGCGGCAGATTGCCATGTACCTGATCCGGGAGCTGACCCACCAGAGCTACAAAAATATCGGCCGGGAATTTGACCGGGATCACACCACGGTCATTTCCTCCCTTCAAAAGGTCGAGGCTCTGATCGCCAAAAACGACAAGGAGACCGTCGATAATCTCCGGGACATCACGGCGAACATTAACAGCAAGCTCTGACCCGTTGCCGGCGGAACCGATTTTCCACATCCGATGTGGAAAGTGGAAAACGGATTGTGGAAAAAAATACCGTCATGAGGATTTGATTTATCCCCAGTGGAAATCCCCGGTTTTATCCACATCCGCTGTGGACAAAAAATAACGGTAAAACAACGGTTTTTTCGGCTTTTCCCCTATCCACATGCTCTACTGTTACTTACTACTATATAATATTCTCTCTTTCTCTCTATGAGAGAGAAAAGGAAGGAGATTTTTGATGAAATTCATATGTGAAAAAACCACCCTGGTCAATGCGATCTCCATTGTTTCGCGCACTGTCAGTCCCAAGAGCAGTCTGGCCTTCCTGGAGGGTATCTACATGGCCGCCGAGGATGAACTGCGGCTGACCGGTTATAATCTGGAAACGGGCATCACCGTGAAGATGGAGGCCCGGATCCGGCAAACCGGCGAATGCGTTATGCCCACGCGGATGTTCGCGGATATTGTCCGTAAGCTGCCCGATGAGACAGTCTGCGTAGAAGTGGACGAGAACTACCGCGTTACGATCAAGGGCGGCGTTGCCTCCTTCCAGCTCATGGCCTCCGCGGGCGACGAATATCCCCAGCTTCCCGCCGTTGAGGAGGAAAGCGCTGTCCGTCTGCCCCAGAACGCTCTGCGTGATTTGATCTCCGGCACCAGCTTCGCCGTCTCGGACGACACCGCAAATCCGATCTACACCGGCTGCCTTGTGGAAACAGAGGGGAATACAATCACGATGGTTGCCATTGACGGCTTCCGCATGGCCAAGCGGTCCTTCCACGCCCCGGAGACGACCTTCCCGGCCATGAGCTTCGTGGTCCCTTCGGCCGCGTTGAAGGAGCTGGAAAAAATTCTCTCCGACTCTGAGGACGAGGTCAGCTTCACTCTGGGAAAAAAACACATTTCCTTCTCTCTGGAAAACGCTACCCTGATCTGCCGTCTTTTGGAAGGCAAGTTCGCCGAATGGCGCCGCTTCATTCCGGCCTCGACGCCCATTCAGCTGGTAGCCAACGTGGCGGAGCTCAACGCCACTGTGGAGCGGGTGGGTCTGATCGTATCCGAAAAATATAAGAGCCCGGTACGCTGCCTGTTCTCCAAGGACGGCGCACATTTCCGGACCGCTACAACCATTGCCTCAGCCACAGACGGCTGCCGTCTGGCCGGCGACGGTCAGGACACCGAGATCGGCTTCAGCTGCCGTTATATGCTCGAAGCGCTCAAGGCCGTCCCCACACAGGAGGTCACGCTTCTGCTCTCCGGCGGTCTTTCCCCCATCCTGCTTGTTCCCTGCGAGGGGGAAACGGTGGATTATACATATCTGATCCAACCGGTCCGGTTAAACTAAGAACGAATCAAATGATTTCTCCTTGACAGAGGTCTCAATATGAAGGTTAGAGTGCGAAAAGTCCATCCCTCGGAGGTTCAAATTCCCATCACGACGGAATTTATCAAGTTAGAGAGTTTTCTGAAGCTGGCCAATGCCGTGGAGTCGGGCGGCATGGCAAAGAATTTCATTCTGAACGAGGAAGTCACCGTCAACGGCGAGATCTGCACCATGCGGGGCAAGAAGCTCCGGCCCGGGGACCGGGTGGGCTTCGACGGAAACTTCTATCAGGTCGTACGCGCGGAGACCTGATTCTTCCGGCTCTGCCCGCGTTTTTGAAGTGTATCTGTTCAGTATCCTGTCATTTCGAGGCGATTCATCGCCGAGAAATCCGTATTATCTACGCAAAAAGGAACGGATTTCTCACTTCGTTCGAAATGACAGATGGGGCTACTGAATAGATACTTTGAAGTTAAGAACAATGAGTTGATCGTAATATGAGAATACTTGACCTTTCTCTGACCGGCTTCCGGAATTACGCGGACTTCTCTTGTGCGTTCGAGCCAGGCGTCAACCTCATCGTCGGGCAGAATGCCCAGGGAAAAACAAACCTGCTGGAGGCGATCTGCTATCTCAGCCGGGGCACGGCCTTCCGCACCCGGAAGGAGGCGGAGCTGATCCGCTTCGGCGCGGAGTATGCCGAGCTCTCGGCCCGTGTACAGTCCTTTGGACGGGAGCAGACCATGAGGGCCGTGATGTTTGCCGGGCGACGGCCGCGCCAGCTCTTCCTCTCCGGGGTCAAGAAGCCTTCCCGGGAGGATCTGAATGGGGTACTGACCACTGTGCTGTTTTGTCCCGAGGATCTTTTAGTCCTCAAAAAAGGGGCTGCCGAGCGGCGCAAGCTTCTCGACGACGCCCTGTGTCAGCTCCGGCCCAAGTATGCCCTGGCTCTGGAGGAATACAGAAAACTTTTGGCTCAGAAAGCTGCCGTTCTGCGGGCCAGGATCGACCGGCCCGAAATGCTGGAGCTGATTCCGGACTACAATGAGCGCATGGCCCAAACCGGCGCAATCCTCATCACCACCCGGGCCAAATATCTTCGGCAGCTGGCTGAGCGGGCGGCCGCGCACCATGAGACCTTTTCCGGCGGTCTGGAACGGCTTACCCTGACCTATCAGACTGTCTCCACGGTGACGGACCCCACGGCACCGGCTCTGGAGGTCTATGCCCGGCTGAAGGACCATCAGGCCAGCCACTATCGGGCGGAGGTAGAGTCCATGCAGTGCCTCTCCGGCCCTCATAAGGATGACTTTGAAGCCGCCCTCAACGGCCTTCCCATGAAGGCCTTTGGCTCCCAGGGCCAGACCAGGACCGCAGCCATCAGCCTCAAGCTGGCCGAACGGGATATTTTTGAGGACGATACGGGCGAGCTGCCGGTTCTTTTGCTGGATGACGTGCTCTCCGAGCTGGACCCGGGCCGCCAGGACTTTGTTTTGAACCGAATCCGCAGGGGTCAGGTCTTCATTACCTGCTGCGAGCAGGAAAAAGTCACAGACCTTGGAAAATCCATTCACATCGAGAACGGAGCCATCCTGTAATAATAAAGACCGAAATCGGCCGGCGCATGTCGGCCCTTGCAATCCTGACGCGCGATTTGATTTTGGAGGGTATCTGTTCAGTATCCTGTCATTTCGAGGCGATTCATCGCCGAGAAATCCGTATTATCTACGCAAAAAGGAACGGATTTCTCACTTCGTTCGAAATGACAGATGGGGCTACTGAATAGATTCTTTGGAGGAACGATGTATCTTTCGATTGGCAATGACATGGCGATCCGGGATCGCTCCATCGTCGGCATCTTCGACCTGGATAACTGCTCCTGGTCCCACCGCACCCGGGAATTTTTAAGTCAGGCTGAGGAAAGGGGAGAGGTCGTCACAGCCACAGATGATTTGCCGAAATCCTTTCTGCTGACCTCGGAATACGGTCTGAACCGGGTCTATCTGGTGCAGCCGAACACCGCTACCTTCCACCGAAGAACCGGCAAGTGATTTTCTCCCGCCGGTAGAATCTCCTTCCGGGGATCGGGTTTTATCCGCTTTCCATGCGTAGGGCGGCCTGAGGTCTGGCCGCGTTAAGCCCGTTTGCTGTGTTAACCGATCCCGGAAGTATCGTAACAAGCTTGATCCAGAATCCACTATGTACCGCGAATGCCCGCGGACATGAGAAACCTCCTACGAAAGGACAACCTATGAACGACGAAATCATGAATACCAGCGTTGAAACCGAATACGGCGGCTCTCAGATTCAGGTTCTGGAGGGTCTGGAGGCCGTCCGCAAGCGGCCCGGCATGTACATCGGCTCCACCTCAGAGTCCGGCCTGCATCATTTGGTCTATGAGATCGTGGACAACTCCATCGACGAAGCCCTGGCCGGCTTCTGCGACCATATCACCGTCGTCATCAATCCCGGCGACACCGTCACTGTCCGGGACAATGGCCGCGGCATCCCCGTGGACATTCAGCCCCAAACCGGCCGTCCCGCACTGGAGGTGGTCTTCACCGTCCTCCACGCCGGCGGCAAGTTCGGCGGCGGGGGCTACAAGGTCTCCGGCGGCCTGCACGGCGTGG
>CALYTU010000084.1 GCA_945487445.1 uncultured Clostridia bacterium
CAGCCTCTTGCATGTTATACCTAAAGCAATTTACACACAAATTCGGACTTGACTCGTCATTTTGCCATGTGGAAATCTTTGCGCCTTCCACAGGCTACTGAATAGATACAGACAAAGTAAAGACAAAAAGCTCTCTTGAGCTTCCGCACAGTATTGACGGCTTGCGAGAAAATATTGCGACAATCCGCAAGAAATTCTTGCATACACCTTGATTTTCTTCATGTCCCACATTACAATATGATATAGCCTGTTATCAAACGGCCACGAAGTGTTAAAAAGAGAAACATCACCATATAGAAAGGAAAGGCAACGCATGGCGGAAGAAAAGAGGCGTCTGATTCGTCCGGAAGAGCTTGCGGAAGCGGCGAAGCGCAAGGAAAAAGAGAACATGCGGTTTCGCTCCTTCTTGAAACGGGTCGCTGACCCGGCAGAACTGGATAAGCAGTTTCTGGTGTTGCACAGGGAGTTTTTTCCGCTATATGATTGCGCCAAATGCCGGAACTGCTGCAAGCTGCTGCAAGCTGATGCACGCGGAGATCCCCGAAGAGGATATCGACCGGGACGCTGCGCTGCTCGGCATGACGCGCGAGCAATTCATACAAGCGCATCTGAAACAAGACTGCGGCGAATGGCTCGAGTTCCATCAGCCCTGCGGGTTCCTTTCAGAGGACGGAAGCTGCAGACTTGGAGATTATCGGCCGGACAGCTGCAAAAAGTTCCCGTACACCGACCAGCCGGAGCGGCTTTACAGCCTGTACAGCTTTCTGAATGCCGTCGGTGTCTGCCCCGCGGCCTACGAGATCTGTGAAGCGCTCAAAACGCATTATGGATTCAGAAGAGGCCGGGGAAGGAGCCCTCAAAATGATCCTCTCTGCGAAAGCATTGACGGATTCTCCTTTGTCGCCGGGCACACCTCCTGGGGTTTTCCGTACGGAATCGAGGAATCGGCGGAAGATGCTGAAACATTCTCTGGCGAAGCGCTTCCTTTTTAGGAGAAGGGTTATGAATCAGATTTGCTTTTTACTGACCAAGGACGGCTTCCGCGTCGACCACATGGCGGCTGCGCTGGATGCGGAAGGGATGCGCTGGAAAGAAGCCTTCCGCGGCGCGCCCTATGAGTCGCTCTACGCGCTTGCTTTCCGGGAGCGGCCCACCTGCTTCGACGCGGCCGGCTCCTTTCTTTGCAGAGTGGCGGAGCGCTTCACGTCTGACCTGTCCGCCGTGCCCGGCCTGGAGCTTAGTCGGGAGAAAACGGACGTTGCGCCGAGCGAGGACAGCCGGGAGCTGCTTTTGCAGGCCGTTCCCTTTGCCATTGGTTCAGAATACGTGAATGAGGCATGGCTGAACCGGCAATACCGCAGATTGCGTGACGTATTCCGGGCAGAAATTGCACGATACGATGGTGCCGTTGCACTGTATTTTGCGGAAAAAACGCAGAAGCTACGTGTCCCGGAGCGCATCTTCTTCCATCTGGTGGAAAGCGGGGACGGAGACTACCCGTTTGCGTTCCTGGCGACCTACGCGACCCAAACGGAGAATGGGAGCATCCGGCACATGCCGCTGCAATATGCGCTGACCGAATACAAGGTGGAGCGGGCAAAGCTGTTAGAGCTGCTCTCCTGCCTGAACCGGGCGGCGGAAGCATCTCCGCTGATCGGCGGCTTCGTGGATAGCGGCGAGCTGTTCCATCCGCTGCGGCTGAACGCAGAGGAAGCCTACGGGCTCTTGAAGGATATCCCTGCGTTGGAAGCTGCGGGGATTCTGTGCCGCATTCCGAACTGGTGGCGGAAGAAGTCGAACGCCGTGACGCTGACGGTCAAGCTGGGAGAGGAGCAGCCCTCCCTGCTGGGCTTGGATTCCCTGCTTTCGACGGCGCCGAGCTTGACCGTGGACGGCGTTCCCCTGACCGAGGAGGAGATCGAACGACTTCTGCAGCAGACCGAAGGCCTTGCGCTGATCAAGGGAAAGTGGGTCGAGGTGGACCATGCAAAGCTGAGGGAACTGCTGGCGCTGATGAAAGGTCAAGCAGGCAGCGTTACGCTGTTGGAAGCGCTGCGGGAGGGCCTTGCCGAAAATTCGGGGACGGTTTCAGCAGAGAAGGGCCCGGTCGTCACCAACGGCAAATGGCTTGCCGAATTGCTCCGCTCGCTGCGGAACCCCGCAAAGCTGAAAAAACCGGTTCTGCCGAAGAGCTTTCACGGGCAACTGCGCCCCTATCAGAAAAACGGCCTCAGTTGGCTTTGGCAGATGGACCGGCTGGGCTTCGGTGCGTGCCTGGCCGACGATATGGGCCTTGGCAAGACCGTGCAGATCCTCGCCTATTTGGAAGCCATGCGGCTGAAAAAGCCGGGGGCAAAGGCACTGCTGATCGTTCCGGCCTCGCTGCTCGGCAACTGGCAGAAGGAAGCGCAGCGGTTTACGCCGGAACTGACGGTAGAGGTTTTGCACGGCGCGCCGTCGGCTGTACTGAAGGAACGCTTTTCTGCGTCGGAAGCGTTTTTGACCGTGACGACCTATCGCATGGTGCTCAGCCTGGACGCGCTGCAAGCACGGACCTGGGACTGCGTGATCCTGGACGAGGCGCAGGCGATCAAAAATCCCGGAACCAAGCAGACCAGGCAGATTAAGAAGCTGAACGGTCGGATGCGAATCGCAATGACCGGCACACCGATCGAGAACGATCTGACAAACCTCTGGTCGCTGTTTGACTTCCTGGACAAAGGCCTGCTTGGCAGCAGCGAGGAATTTCGCGGCTTCTGCCGCCGCTTGGAGGACAGACCGGAGGGCTATGCCAAGCTGCGGAGCATGATATCACCCTTCCTGCTGCGCCGGGTCAAAACCGACAGAAAAATCATCTCCGATCTGCCGGAAAAACTCGAACAGACCGATTACATCGACCTCTCCGCCAAGCAGGCGGTCCTTTATCGCAAGCTGCTCGCGCAAACGCAGGATAAGATCCTCAATAGCGAGGGCATCGAGCGGAAAGGACTGGTGTTGGCACTGCTGCTGCACCTCAAGCAGATCTGCAACCATCCGGATCAGTATCTGGGCCAGCGCGAGTATGATCCGGTACAGAGCGGCAAGTTTGAGATGCTGCGGCAGATTGCGGAGACAATCTATGAAAAGCGCGAGCGAGTGCTGGTCTTTACGCAGTTCCGCGAGTTGACCGGCGCGCTGGACGATTATCTGGCGTCGGTGTTCCATTGCCGGGGCGGCGTGATCCACGGCGGGGTGTCGGCAAAGGGCAGAACAGAACTGGTTGAGCGCTTCCAGAGCGAAGACTACATGCCCTATCTGGTCCTCTCGGTCAAGGCTGGCGGCACGGGCCTCAATCTGACCAACGCCAACCACGTGATACACTTCGATCGCTGGTGGAACCCTTCCGTAGAGAATCAAGCCACGGACCGGGCTTTCCGTATCGGACAGAAGAAAAACGTCATGGTTCATAAGTTCGTCTGCCGCGGCTCTGTGGAGGAGAAAATCGACGCGCTGATTGCCTCCAAGCGGGAGCTGG
Source organism: uncultured Clostridia bacterium (assembly GCA_945487445.1). Taxonomy (GTDB): domain Bacteria; phylum Bacillota; class Clostridia; order Oscillospirales; family Oscillospiraceae; genus JAFRPC01. Next base: position 3,515 of record CALYTU010000084.1, read on the forward strand.
CGGAGAACGTGATCGGCTCCGGCGGCGAGCACTGGATCACCGAATTGAGCAATGAGGAACTGCTCTCGGTGCTGAGGCTGGACACATAGGAGGGTCGGTATGGCAAGAAAAAGCTATTGGGATCAGACCTATTATCCGCAGCCGTCGGAATCTGAAATTCGGTCCAACGCAGCGCAGACCGTGCGAAAAGCCGCAAACAAGGGTCAGACGCTCTACCCGGTAATCCTTACAGGACGAGTCATTGCGAAAAGTTGGTGGGGCAAGGCCTGGTGTCAAAATCTGGAACAGTACGCAGACTTCGAGACCCGTCTGCCGCGTGGACAGAAATACGTCCGCTCCGGCGCGGTTGTCGATCTGCAAATACAAAAGGGCAAGATTACCGCCCGTGTGCAGGGAACCCGGAGGACGCCCTACAAGGTAGAGATCCGGATCAGCCCGCTTTCTCAGAAGCACTGCGATGAGATCATGGACCGCTGCACCGATAAAGTCGATACATTGGACAAACTGCTGAGCGGCAGCTTTCCGGAATCGATGAAGGATGTATTCCTGGGGAAGGACGGCCTGTTTCCGACACCGAAGGAGATCTCTTTCAGTTGTAGCTGTCCGGATTGGGCTGTGATGTGCAAGCACGTTGCAGCGGCACTCTACGGCGTTGGCGCCCGGTTGGACGAGGACCCGACCCTGTTCTTTTCCCTGCGCGGCGTCGACACCGAGCGCTTTGTGGATGTGGTGATCCACAACCGCATCGAGGCCATGCTGGCCAACGCCGAGCGCCCCAGCGACCGAATCCTCCGGGACGCCGCTCTCACTGACCTGTTCGGCCTGCCAGTTGATACTTGACGAAATGATAAAATTATGATAATATGCTGATAAAGAAGAGAAGGGTGATTGCATGATCAATATCAGACCGGTTTCCGATCTTCGCAACAAGTTCCCGGAAATCGAGCAGACAGTGTTAACCAGCGGCGAGCCGGTGTTTCTGACCAAGAACGGTTACGGCTCCATGGTGGTCATGAGCATTGAACAGTATGCAGCACTGACAGATGAGATCGAAATGAAGCTCGACGAGGCTGATCTGGCCGCTGCAATGACGGATTCCAGATACACCGCGGAGGAGGTTTTCGGCAGAGCGCGCAAGAGGATTCATGAACGGAAAACAGTATAAGCTGTCGATCTTGCCTTTGTTTGAGGACGATCCGGACTAGATTGTGGATTACATCACGTTTCGCCTGCGGAACCCAAACGCTGCGGAGCGCCTGGTCGACGATGTGGAGGCTGCGATCCGGAAGCGGCTGGAAATGCCGGAGAGTTTTGAACCGTATCCCTCCACACGGGATCGGGAGCACCCTTATTTTACCATCCTGGTCAGAAATTTCACCGTGTTCTATGTCGTGATCGGAGACACCATGGAGGTCCGGCGCATCCTGTACGGCCATAGGGATATGCGAAACCTGCTGCAATAATTTAGCGAGCTTCCGAACAAAAATCGGGAGCTCGCTCTCCTATTTTTTGGGGGTCAATCATTTTTCTGGGATTTCAGGTTACGGTCATAGGCCATTCGGCTTGCGTCGAACAGCTTGAGGAAGAAGTAATCGTCATCAGGATAACCGTAGCCCTGGCGGCGGAGGGTTTTGATTTTGGGCTCTTTGAAGTGTACGCCACATTGAAGTGTACCCCATGTCAAGGACAATTTTGAATTTTAGGGGGTAACCGGAACGGGATACTCCTGCAATCCGACACAGCTCGCTGACACTCAGACGGTTGTCATCCAGCCGCGTTGCCTCGTGGATGAGGCCGTACTTCACTTCTGCCGGTGCTTGGATTCCCATTGTTTCTGAGCCTCCATATTTGCCGCCTGCAGTTTTTTTAAGAATTCGACCTCCTGCCGCGTGTATGCCAATTCGTTTTCCAATTGACGGATGCGCTGCTCTACCGTTTCCACACCGGTCTTTGGCGGACGACGATAGTTTTCGCTACGCCGATCCGCAAAGCTGCTCTCCCGCTTCGCCTTCTTGTTGAGAGAATAGGACAGGCCATCCACTCTGCTGGGACCGAGCACTTCTGGGTCAATCCCGTTTTTACGCAGTGTCTCGGAAACAGAAACACCCCGTTGCTTTCCCTCGTATACAATCTGCTTGAATTCCTCTGTGAATTTGACGGTTGTTGAAGAGACCGCTGCCACGTACGGATTCCTCCGCAGCGTCTCTACCTCTCGCTTTGACAGCGGATTTGTGTGCGTCTTCTTGCTCATACTTCTCCATGCCTTTCCGTCCTGTGCATGGAAACATCTTACCACACAAATCTTCTTCTAAAAAGTGTCCGCCTCGAAGGGCGTCCCCCTAATTTGCCTGTCTGTTCTCAAGGGACCCCCTAAATTGCTGCTGTCCATTTTCCAGGGTCCATTTTAACTTAAGGGGCTCCCGGTTGTACAGGCAGACGAGACAGTCTGCAACGTGGCGAAGGACGGGCGACCTGCCAATTCAGAATCCAGAATGTTCGTATACCGAAGCGGAGAATTCGAGAAGCAGCGGGTCATTGTGCTGTACGATTACCAAAAGACCCGCCATTCGCAGCACGTGCTGGATTATCTGGATGGCTTTTCCGGGATCGTTGTTTCGGACGCGTTCAGCGGATACCATGCGTTGGACCGAAAACAGGACGTGCCGATCCGGAACGCGAACTGCTGGGCCCACGCCAGGCGATCCTTTGCCGACGCACTGAAAGCGGTGAAGAAAAGGAGGCTTCAGGCATAATCGTGGCAGGGAGCAACCCGAAGCTGCTCCTAGATTCAGAACCAGAGGCAAACGTAGCCACCCGGC